>NZ_JAAXPR010000009.1 GCF_012396585.1 Streptococcus ovuberis | reverse complement strand
CAGAAATCAACTCACCGACATTTTCTGCTGCAGCTGCACCAGCATCAGTCGCTGCCTTAACAGCACCAACATCTCCACGGACCATAACTGTTACCAAGCCACCTCCGACTTGCTCTTTACCAATCAACGTAACGTTAGCTGCTTTCACCATTGCATCAGCTGCTTCAATTGCACCGACCAAGCCACGTGTTTCTACCATTCCTAATGCATTTGCATTTGCCATTTTTATTTCCTCCTAATATATTAATATATAATAAAGTGTTATGAATGTATTCATTTAGACAACTTGTCAAGGACACGTTGAACTAAAAGGTTGACAAGTTTTTCTTCATCGATATTCTCAGCGATAGGACTCTCTACCTTTTCTGCAACGACTGAATCAGCCTTTTTCAAATCTGCCAGTTCACCTGTTCCATAAGCAACACGGCGTATGTTGAAAAGATTAAGTGGACTAACATTATCAGATGTTGCACTACCACCCACAGCTCCGCAACCCAGCGTAAAGGCTGGAAAGAGCCCCGTTGTAGCTCCTACACCACCAAGAGCAGCTGGGGTATTAACTAATAGACGAGAAACCGGCTTTTTAAGGGCAAACTCTCGGATGACTTCTTCGTTTTGCGTATGAAGCACCATCGTATGACCTACACCCTCATGATGAAGAATCTTCATGCTCAATTTGCATGCTTCTTCCCAATTTTTAACTGTATAGAAACCGAGAACAGGTGCCAATTTTTCCATTGAATAAGGATGTTGCTTACCAACTCCTGTTTCCTCTGCGATGAGGACACGAGCTCCTGCCGGAACAGAAATGCCTGCCAGCTCACCAATCACCTGTGGAGTTTTACCAACCATCTTAGGATTCATAGCACCGCTTGGTAAGATAATGAAAGCACCCAATTTCTTAGCATCTTCTGGTGAAACAAAGTAAGCCCCCTGTTTCTTAAATTCAGCGATGACAGCTGCTTTCATGTCTTCTTCAACAATAACCGATTGTTCTGACGCGCAAATCACACCATTATCAAAAGTTTTTGAATCCAAAATTTGACGCACAGCTTTGGGTAAATCAGCTGTTCTCTCAATAAAAGCAGGACCATTACCAGGACCAACACCAATAGCAGGTGTACCAGATGAGTAGGCTGCTTTGACCATGGCAGTACCACCCGTTGCCAAAATCAGGTTTGTGTCTGGGTGTTTCATGAGTTCATTAGTTGCTTGAATGGATGGACGTGTAATCACACTAATGGCACCATCTGGACAACCAGCACGTTTAGCAGCTTTTTTGATAATTTCAACCGTTTCGACGATACATTTTAAAGCATTTGGATGAGGTGAAAAGACGATACTATTCCCGGCTTTTAGTGAAATCAAAGCTTTGTAAATAACCGTTGAGGTCGGGTTGGTCGACGGAATAAGTCCCGCCACAACTCCTACTGGAACAGCAACCTCTGTAATTTTCTTTTCTCTGTCCTCACGAAGAATACCAACAGTTCGCATATCTTTGATTTCCTCTAGGATCCCCTTGGAAGCCAGAGCATTTTTCAAGACCTTATCTTCCCAACGACCGAATCCTGTTTCTTCAACAGCCATCTTCGCTAAGCGCTCGCGTTCGTCGTAACAAGCTTTAGCAACAACTTTAACAATCGTGTCAATTTGCTCTTGACTCATTTCTGCTAGCTCTGCTTGTGCCAACTTAGCTTTACGAACTAGATGACGCACATCTTGTATAGATACAAGATCTTTATCTTCTAAATACATTTAAAAAGACTCCTTTCTTATAGATTTGTCAGAGCTTCAATTAAACGAAGCTTGTTTGCAAATTTTATTTCTTTTTTACTGAGACCAACTGTTTCTTCGCGGTAAGCTATACTCCTTAGATCAACAACCTTCATCTTTTCAAGTTCTTCTTTTTTATATTTAATAGTTAACGAGGTTGCTTCGTTTGGTGATCTTTCTTCAGCGGATTTTTTTGCTATTTTAGTTGGAATATCTTGACTCTCGTCGGTTTCCACAACTTCAACGTGAGGTTCTTGCTTTTCTTCACGAGCCCCAGAGAATAAAACCTTTGTTTGATCATCCAACCGCGAAATAACATGACTGGTCAGGTAATATGGGTGATCTTGGACTGCTTCCACAGCTGCATCTACAGCTGATCGAACAGCACTAACATCTCCTATTAACTGAACCGTATTCAATCCGGACTTAACCGTTTCAATATTCAGCAAAGACACATTCGCTGCTTTTAACGCTGCATCTGCTGCAACAACAGCTCCTAGATAACCCTTTACTTCAATTAAACCTAGTGCTTTTTGTGTCATTTATCTACCTCATCTCAGAGTTAGTAGCTTTTTGGATCGTTGGCGATAGAAACAACAGTCCTTGCAAATGCATCACACGCAGCACGGCAGGCTGATTGAGAACCAACCAACAATCCACCTGCAAAGTTTGTTTCACTTGGCGGACCATAGAAGGCACCAACCTGCACATCCGCTGCTTTCAAAGCCGCATCTAAGCCAACCATAGCTTCAGCAGGTGGAGCAATCAAATATGCTATTGCTGTACCTTCATCTGCATTGGCACCTGCAGATAGATAATGACCTGCTCGAGATACACAGTGAGCAAAATAAGGGATACTATTGTCTTCATTAGCACTATAGAAACTTGCTCCATTTTCAATCTCATATACAGCCACATCCAACCCACTACGGACTTCCTCTGGATTTGGTCCCGCTAATATACCAATGACTTCACCTGCTAGTTTCGTAGATGCATTTCCTGCACCCGCATACATACTGCGAGCATAGACCACTTCTACATCCGCTGCCTTAGTTGCCTCATCTAAAGCTACATAAGTTACATCATCACAGTCAGAAGTTACAATGCCTAGACTTCTATGATGCGGTTTCAATTCCAAAGCAGCTGCAAGGCCAGCATCTACGTTTGAAATAACTAGGGCACTCAATACATTTGCACCTAAACGTTCATTTATCACCGTTTTGTCCTCCTATTATTTTAAATCAACACCTGATTTTTTATTATCAAGGATTTTCTTAACAATCTCTGCTACGTAGGCTCCTGCCTCAACAGCTGGTGTTCCACCTTTTTGAATATTAGACACTACTGTCCGCTTGGCTTCTGCCATACCAACCGTTGGGCGATAGGCTAAGTAAACACTCATGGACTCTGCTGTCACAAGACCTGGACGTTCACCAACCAGCATACACACCACTTCTGCTCCAGTTAATTGGCCAATTTGATCCATAGCCCCAACACGAGCATGCTTAATAAAGAGTACTTCGTTATAATCCAAGCCAAACATCTTAAGCCCCTGTTTCAAGGCTGGCAAGAAGTCTTTAGCATTAGCTTCAATAGCAGATGAACTTAGACCATCTCCAACAATAACTTGGACTTTTTGATTTGGCTTACAGGTTTCTTTGATGAATTTTTGGGTTTCTTCTGGGAAAATACGGCCTAAATCTGGACGAGTAAGGTACTCATCTTTAGAAGAAGCACAAGTTTCTACCGGAATGAATCCAAGCTCTTTGACAAATTCCTCTGATACGTAAGAGAACACAGCATCCTGAGCAGCTGCATGGTCCGCTCGGAATCGAAGAACCGTTTCTGTTTTATAACGGTTGCCAGCTCGCCACAGCCCTAAACGAGCTGGTGTAAATTTTTTAATTTTACGGTAGGCTTCTTCATTGATCGCATTAGGAATCAAAAATTGCTCCTGAATATCTACTTCTGTAATATCCGGAATCATGTCATCCTCAATGACAGAAGCACTGGAGTTCGGTAACGTTTTATAGGAAATACCAGCTGATTCTTCTGATTCTTCATCTGATAGACTGCCAGCTGGAACTATTGGTTGTGCTGTTTCTGTTTCCATTTCACTCAAGAATGAGCGAATCAATTCTTTTAATTGTAGTTCGTCCACAAAGATATCCTCCTTACTAGTTTGATTTCATAAAGATCGAACCATCACCACCGATTTCAGTTAAGTGACCGTCTTTCATCAAGCCCATTTTTTCCATCCACTCTTCAAACTCTTTAATCGGACGTTTGTTGAGAAGATCACGCATGGTAGCTGTCTCATGGTAGCCAGTAGTTTGGTAGTTAAGCATGATGTCATCCCCATGAGGAATGGCCATGATGTAGTTAACATTAGCTGCACCCAGGAGCACCAAGAGGTTTTCAGCATCATTTTGGTCAGCCTTCATATGGTTGGTGTAACAAATGTCACAACCCATTGAAATACCTGATAGTTTACCCATAAAATGGTCTTCCAAACCAGCACGAATCACCTGTTTAGAATCATAAAGGTACTCTGGTCCGATGAATCCCACCACCGTATTAACCAAGAATGGGTCAAAACGTTTAGCAAAGCCGTAACAACGCGCTTCCATGGTAACCTGGTCTGCCCCATGGTGGGCATCAGATGATAACTCTGAACCTTGACCTGTTTCAAAGTACATAACGTTTGGACCAGCGGCTGAACCAACCTTGAGTGCTGTATCTCTAGCTTCTTGAATCGTTGCTGCATTGAAACCAAAAGCTTCGTTCCCTTTTTCTGAACCGGCGATAGATTGGAAAACAAGTCCTGTCGGCGCCCCTTGGTTCATGGCTTCAATTTGGGTAGTAACGTGAGCCAAGACACAGTGTTGGGTAGGAATTTTAAACTCTTCAATGAAATCATTGAATTTGTGAAGCACACGTTTAGTGCTTTCCACCGAATCATCAACAGGGTTGAGCCCCAAAAGAGCGTCTCCACAACCATAGGCAAAACCTTCCATAGTAGAAGCCATAATGCCGTCTGGATCATCTGTCGTATGGTTAGGCTGTAGACGGGAAGAGAAGGTCCCTGGAACACCAATGGTTGTATTAGCTGTCTTAGTGATAATAATCTTATTAGCTGCCACAATCAAATCCAAATTGGTCATTAGCTTAGCAACTGCTGCAACCATCTCAGATGTCAATCCACGAGAAATCCATTGAATATCAGTATTGGTCGTCTTGTTGTCCAGAATCCACTCACGCAATTCCTGTACTGTCCAATGTTTGATTTTCTCATAGGTACGCAGATTGACATCATCAATAATAATACGAGTTACTTCATCCTCTTCATAGGGAACAACAGGATTATTGAACAAATCTGCCAATGTCAACTGAGACAAAACCACCTTGGCTGCGACACGCTCTTCTGCCGAACCTGCTGCAACACCAGCTAACTGGTCTCCTGATTTATATTCATTGGCTTTCGCCAATACTTCTTTGACTGATCCAAATTCATAGACCCGGCCAAATAACTTGGTTTTCAAAATCATGAATGATTTCCTCCTTTGTGTTTTTAATTAAAGACTAATGTTTTAACAACAACCGGTAGAACAGCACCTTCGATCACAGGATTTCCAATATCAATGTAATCGCCATTTTGGACCTCTACCGAATCAATGCAAACGAATGGATAATTTCTTGGCAACTGGGCATACAGACATTGGCCCAAAACTTTAGCCATATCCTCACGTACTACTATAATGAGTGGGATTCGTTTATCAATGCTTTCCTTCATGCCGTGCACGATGGCTATCGCATAATCTTCCACACGGGAAAAACTTGGATTCTTCTCGCCATTAATAGCTAGCGCAACTTGCTGCACTTCATTTTCCAAGGTAAACCAACGGATCTTGTCCTGGATAATACCTGCGAGTATTTCTCGAGTTGCCACTTCATCTGAAGCTGCGAGCTTCAAAACAGGAATATTTTTAATCGGTAAGACATCTGAGATATAAGTAATCGTACTGCCACTAACATCTGTCGTATGGCTACCTGCCCCTACTACGGTTGCTCGAATGGTTTCTGCTGATTTGATGACCTTTTTTTGCTCAAAAATCTTTGATTTTCTGAGCGCTCTTCCCAAGAGGATACCGATATCTCCATACTGAAATTCGTTAGTGAATGGTTGCTCTTCTAGGATAGCATCAGCTACTCCTCCAGAGAAAGATACACATTTAATTTCGTAATTTAGCTTGAGACCATGGTTAGTTTGCAAGAGTTGGTAATACGGACTATCGTTTACAATGCCAACCGATTGTTCCAGGACACTGACCATCTCATGAATCAAGTCATCCAAGTCTGCTCTGTTAACTACTTGACCAATCGCCAGCGATAACTTTTTATCTGCGATAATAGTCTGCAACTTAGGAGCAATATAAAGGATTTTATGAGTGAGCGGATCCAATCGAATCAAGCGTCCACCAATGTCAAAACATCCTGTATCTATCAAATCTCCTTCGCGGAAGACCGCCAAGTTAGAAGTCCCTCCACCAATATCAATATTAACAACAGAAGTATGGTGTTCTTGCGAATATTGATGGCTACAAGCTCCCTTACCAGCAATGATACTTTCAAGATCAGGACCCGCTGTCGCCACCACAAAATCCCCAGCATAACCACTCAGGGCTTGTAAAACCTGACTCGCATTTTCTTTACGGGCTGTTTCACCTGTAATGATGACAGCTCCCATCTGGATATCCTTTTTCGCAATTCCTGCTCGCTGATATTCACGTGTTACAAATTCTTTAATTTTGTCTACTTCAATCAGCAAATTCTCAGAAATCGGTGTAAAAATAATCTCGCTTTTATAAAGAACTTTCTTATCTGTGATATAGACTCTTGGTATGGTAAAAACTGATGCAATATTTTCAATGGTCAGTTCTGATAGGACAAGCTGCGTCGTTGCTGTCCCAAGATCAATCCCGACACTCAAAATCTTATCTGACATGATATTTATCTCCAAAAAAAGACGCTCAAAGCAATGCAAGTACCTGTGTACTTACATACTTTAAGCGTCATTGCTTTTTAGACCGACATCGTTGTTAGCCTATGTAGTTTACTAAATATTATTGAAAAGTAATCATGGTCGCAGTTCCTCTTTCATCTGAAGTCATACGCCACTTTCCAGATAATCGACTTTTTACAAAACGATCAACTATCATTAGTCCCAAGTGATGATTATGAAGAGCACTAGAATCTAAACCGCTTCCATTATCCTCAACTAACACCCTTATTATATCATTTGTTTTTCTGATTTGCAAACGAATTCTTGGATTTTTAACAACTTTTCTTCGAAAAGCATGTTCATAACTATTTTGAAGCAGTTCATTGATAATTAAAGCTAAGGCTAATGCCCGATCACTATTCAGCTCAATACTAGCGTCTATTTTGCTGTCAACAATGACCTTCATCTCTTCACTTGCAAAGCAATTCTGAATATTTTGTACTACACCCTGTATTAATGGGGCAACCAATACCCAATCTGTATCTTGAATGGACAAGCGTTCGTGCATCATCGCGATAGAGAGTACGCGATTGATGCTATCCATCAAGTTTTTTTGAACTTCAGGACTTTGTGATTGATTTGCTTGTAAACGCAATAAGGATACAACCGTTTGCAGATGATTTTTTACTCGATGATTCATTTCACGAAGTGCGACCTCTGTCATAACCAACTGTTGTTGCTGGCGCTTAAAGGCTGTAATATCGCGACAAATCATGACTAAGCATTGCATCTCTGGTATTACATACTGTTTAACCGAAAACCAATACCGTCCGTACTCTCTTTCAACCAGATTTGAGTACTGTTCTTTCAATTGATGGCTACTGATTAAAATGTCTTGAAAGCTGATATGATCTAGGACTAGATTGTCATGGGTCATCCCGTCTATAGAATCCATGTATGCTAACTGTTTGCGATACAGCTCCCTTGCTGAATCATTAGCATAAATTACCTGACCATTTTGGTTGAAGACTAAGGCACCATCCTCCATGTACTTCAGAAAAGAGAATTGCTGAGCATATGACTCGTAAAAAAGATCATCTAGTTCATAACTACCATAACTGTCTTTCTTGATTGAAAAGTGTAGCGGCTTCATCTTATCAGCCTGTCTCTCTAAAATAAGGCAGGCTATCACTTTATTTTCTCGAAAGATGGGAAATACCGTTTGCTGGACCAACATGCCCTCTTGCGAAATTGCAGACAATCCTATAGTCGGAACCCCTGTCTCCAATGTTCGTAAGACTCCTGGTTCTTTCTCCAAATAAGCTTTATCTCCTACTACCGTCCGCTCGTATAAACTCGCACAAGTACTAGGCTTTTTGTGAAAAACTACTACTGCATGTTCTGAATAAAGACTCTTCACATCAATAAAGATGTCTTCCGGTTCTTCTGTATCTGCAGCCATTAGCTCATCTGCTTTTGATAGAATACAGGAAATATCTTCTTGACTCAAGTCTGTTTGGTCTTGGCATAACTCAACAATCCGCTGTCTATAGGTCATCATTTAATACAAACAATTTAGCGATTTCCACCATCGGTACTCTCTTTTGCATACTGATAGTTCTAATCTGTTTAAACGCCTCTGATTCGGACAATTGATCTCGTAGCATCAATACTCCTTTAGCCTTTTCAATGACGATACGATCGTCTATTTTTTTGGTGAGTTTGACCATTTCCTGTGAAAGGTGCTGCATTTCTCTGCCTTTCTCAATGCAAACTTCTACCATCGGAACAAGAGATTTTGCATCTAATGGCTTTACAAGGTAACCACTTGCACCGTAAGCCTTTGCTTTCTGAACATGAGGATCGTCACTATAGGCAGATAATAAAATCACACTGTATGCTAACGCATCATCCAGTATTTTCTTACAAGCTGTCAAACCATCTAAGAGTGGCATTTTGATATCCATCATGACTAAATCACAACGGTATTTTTGACATAATTCAATGGCTTCAAAACCATCAGACGCCTCTGCGACCACTTCGTAGTCAGCCGCCTCCAAAATTGTTCGAATATCCAATCGCGTGATCGGATCATCATCTGCAACAAGTACTCTTCCTCGCATATCCCTCTCCAAATATGTATCGTTTTATGTCCGTGTGACAATAGTGCTTGAAAATCCTAAAATTTCTTCCAGTCCTTCTAGAACCGCTACTAAAGACGCTTCTACTGAGGAAACATCCCCTGTCATCACTACAGATCCACTAAAGCGATCAACAAAACCAACTTGTACATCTGCTGCCTTCGTCGCAATGTCCACAGCAATAATAGCCGCTTCACTTGGTGTAATGGTCAAAATGCCAATGGCACCTTTTTTATCGACTATCAGTCCCAGTTTATCATAGATGACATCATCTGGGTTAGCAATGAGATGCGCCAGTGTAACTTGTTTTCCTGGCACATACTCTTGTATCATACGTTGCTTTTCTTCCACTTTATCTTACCTTCTTTGCTCTTTAACATAAGCATTGAGGTACTTGGCTACATTTTACCAAAAGCAACCTCAAATAGCAATTAAAAACTAGAACGCGTTTTCAAGTATTGAAACCACTTCTGACACGTTAGGAACACGTGGGTTGGTATCCGTACATTTATCACGAATAGTCGCCTCTGCGATTTCCTGCTTATACAGCTGATAGTCTTCTGGTAAAACCCCGTAAGCCCTTAAAGAAACTGGTAAGTCCAGTTTTTTCTGAAGAGACTTAATTGCATCTATCAACTGACGAACCCCCATACGTGGGTTGGGAGCACTGCAGCCTATCAATTTAGCAATTTCTTGGTAACGGTGTGCGGTTTTCTTTTCTGTTACCTGCATTCCTTTATTCATACCAGCATTATACTGGATAACATGTGGCATGAGAATACTATTTAGGCGCCCATGGGGAATATGAAATTTGGCTCCTGCCGCATGAGCCAATCCGTGGTTTATCCCTAGAGAGGCCGTGTTAAATGCCATTCCAGCTAAAGTAGATGCAATGTGCATCTTTTCTCTTGCCTCACTGTCCTGACCATTTTTATAAGCCTTAGGCAAATAGTCAAAAACTAGCTTAATCGCTTTTTCAGCTAAAGCATCTGAAAAATCAGTGGCTTGAGTTGAAACATAAGCTTCAATAGCATGCGTCAACACATCCATACCGGTATCAGCCGTAATATTGGCAGGCAAAGATAATACCAGGTTTGAGTCTAAAATAGCGACATCTGGTAGAATTTCGCGAGAAACCAAAGGATACTTGGTTCCCTGCTCTGCATCCGTAATTACCGAAAATTCCGTCACCTCAGAACCAGTCCCGCTCGTTGTTGGAATAGTAACCAAAACAGCATCTGGGAAAAGTCCCTGCTGGTGAGCAAAATAATACATAGCTTTAGCTGCATCAATAGCAGATCCGCCACCAATAGCTAAAACAATACTAATCCGCCTGCCATTTGCTGCTTGAATACCAGCTACAACTGTATCAATCGGTGGGTCTGGCACAATTTCAGTGAATACAGCCACATCATTACTGCTGTCTAGATAGGCCAACATTTTATCTAATTGACCACTTTCTTTCAAAAAAGGATCTGCAACCACTAAGATATGCTCATCCTTATAGACTTTTAATTGTTCCAAGGCACCCTTGCCCACATACAATTCTGTTTTATAGAATATTTTGTACATTTTTTCTCCTTTCTACATGAATATTCTGTTATATAACCAAAATAGCTGCAGGAAAAGAACTACACCGAAATTCGTCATAGTTTTCCATACAGCTACATTGCTTGATGATAAATGTGTACGTCTTTGTACCCAATGCTATTGTATCACAAGCTTAAGCAATTGGCAACGGTTACCTTATTTTTTCATGATAATCGCTTGAAGAAACTTTAGCTAAAACTATTTTCCTGATCAAACCTCAACTTGATCACTACACTACTATATTAACAGTGGAGATTCTTCGTATACACAACATCATCGCGTTTTTTAAACAGTATCCAGGGCGATGAAAAGCCTGCACATCACACTAGCAGATAAAACTGATTTAAGGATTTCCTAGGTTCTAGTAGCGACAAATGACAACAAACAATTTATTTTTCAATTTAATACATAGAAAAACTCTATCTGATAGTGCTCAAATAATTAGAACTTGTAAGAAGATAAGTATGAATCACAAAAATATCCCCTAACTCAGTTCTTTGATAAGCATTTTTCTTGTCAAATAACACATAAGGTGATATACTAAAATCGCTAGGAATGATTTTAGTACTTTTAAGAACATGGAAGCTTGGTGAAATCCCAACACGGTCCCGCCACTGTGATAAGCTTTTAAGCTTTAAGTCAGGTCTTTGTTCTTAAATTTTAGTAGATTTCACGCCTCGATGTAAGGTGGTGATGTCATTTTGGAATGCACCGATTCGCAGCATACTCCATTATTGGCTCTACGTTTAAGTACGTATCATTTTCTAAAGGCATTTACTGTCTTTCTGCAATGAAGCAGAGCCGATAATTGGGAAAGCTGCTGTTAACCAACGAAGGTTAATTAATAAGGTACAACGTTGTATGGGAAAGCTTTCTTTTTATTGCATCTACAGCCCCTGTCCAAAAAGGATAGGGGTTTTCGTAATCAACAATAAAAAGCTCCTAAAACTTTTAGAGATTTCTACGCGTCTCATCACCTCTACGAGATAAAAAGGCAAACTTCAAAGAGCGTTTGCCTTCCTTCACCCATATTAACAAATCAATGTTGTCCTTCTATCGGAAATAATAAAAATAATATGGAGCCGGTGGGAGTCGAACCCACGTCCAAACATCTGCTAACATATTCGTCTACAACCATAGGTGATGTCTTGTTTTAACTGGTCACCGACACACCACTCAGGCCTGTAGCCAGCGAGTTTCTAAATCTCGTTGACAAGTACGAAACACTTCTTGTCAACCAGCTTACTAAATTAAGACCTCAGGTTGCCGTAAGCAAACAGCCGTCAGTCACGCCTGCAGGTTATTAAGCTGCTAAAGCGTAAGAAGTGTTATTTTTTGCAGTTATATTTAACTGAGCGTTAACGTCGCCACACGAGTTGCAGAACATGCCTCATAATGCCTGTCGAATCCGTAACGACCCCAAAATGAGATAATTCATTATATCAAAATACAGTTAAAAATTCAAATTTTTTTACTTGCATGGTATAATGGTGGTATGTATCAATTCTGGCAAAAAACGTTTAAAATAATGGGCATCGTTACCTTAATAGCTTCATTTGTTTTGGTAATTTGGCTCTATCATATCGGTATTCTCAATGATCAAAATAGCATGAAAGAGTGGGTTACTCGTTATCCCGTAATAGCTCCCTTTGCTTTCTTCTGGATTCAAGTTATTCAAGTCGTTTTTCCCATTATTCCAGGAGGAGTCACTACGGTCGTTGGCTTTCTAGTCTTCAAGCCTATTTTAGGGTTTATCCTGAATTCAGTAGGGATTATTATCGGTTCTATCATTCTCTTTCATTTGGCACGCCTTTTCGGTAAAAAGTTTTGTTTACTCTTCATGTCGGAGGAAACTTTCGATAAATATGAGCGAAAAATTGACAATAAACGGGGATTTGAACTATTCTTTATCCTCTGTATGATTTCTCCAATGGCTCCTGCCGATATTGTGGTTATGATCACTGGTCTCACCAGCATGTCCTACCGCAAATTCGCCCTTATTTGCCTCATCTGCCGTCCCATCTCCATTCTTACCTACAGTTATCTACTGATTTATGGCGGCCAATGGATACAGCAATTTCTTTGAATTTTAGCAAAAATAATCAGCATCCTGACCTGTGGATGCTGATTATTTTTTAATTTCTGCAAATAACTGCCTATTCTCTATAGTTAATTTCTTTACTACTTCCTTTTTATAGAGCTCATCCCTAATTCATCTTTTATCATAACCGGCATAATAATCTCAGTTACAAATTCATCTTCATTTTCAGTCACCCAGTAATCGATGACATGACGTTCAAAGCATTCTTCCTTTAGTTCATATTGATTCTCTTGTGCAAACTTTTCCATTCTTTGGTAAGTTTCTGCTGTATGGTCTAGAGAACCAATATGGTAACAACTCAAAGCCATAAAACCAGCAAATTTGTCTAAAAAATAAACATAAACGACCTTCCAACAAATGAATACATCTCATCTCTGGACTAACACTGATAAGCCTTATTGTTGTGCTTCATTTTTTCTAATCATCCCCTTGACTACTCAACCTCTCCGCCACCCTCTCCACCACTTGCTCTGGTATGCCAAGCTGGCGGATATCTTCGACAGTAGCTTCTTTGATGGCGGTGATACTCTTGAAGTTCTTGAGGAGAAGCTGCTTGCGTTTGGGACCCAGCCCTTCGATGCCGTCGAGTTGTGAAGAGAAGCTGTTTTTGCTGCGGACTTGGCGATGGAAGGTGATGGCAAAGCGGTGCACTTCGTCTTGGATACGGTGGAGGAGGAAAAATTCCTGTGAATTGCGGGGCAAATCCACCACTTCTAAGGGCTGTCCAAAGAGCAACTCATGGGTCTGGTGGCGGTCATTTTTTTGCAGGCCGGCGATGGGAATGGACAAGCCTAACTTATCCAGGCTAGCCTTAGCCGCATTAACCTGTCCTTGTCCACCGTCGATGATGATGAGATCAGGCAATACCGTTCCCTCTCGCACCGCTCGACTATAGCGCCGCTCGATGACCTCCCGCATGGAAGCATAGTCATCTGGTCCAGCAACGGTCTTAATCTTGTACTTTCGGTAATCGGACTTTTTGGCTCTGCCATTTTCAAAAACGACCATGGCAGACACAGGTGAGGTTCCCATGATGTTGGAGTTGTCGAAAGCTTCGATGCGATAGGGCGTGGCAATTCCAAGAAGTTTGCCCAAGTTTTCAATCGCCCCTCGGGTCTTGAGCAAGTCTTTTTCCGCTAGGTCAAATTGTTGCTGAAGGCTTACGGTCGCATTTTTGACAGCGAGGTTCACCAGCTGCTTTTTTTCCCCTTTTTGAGGGGTGATGATTTTGGTCGGGACGATGGCACGCACCAGCTCCTCGTCAATCCCCTGCGGGATAAAGATTTCCTTGGGCAGAAAGTGCCGCTTGTCCTGGTAAAACTGCCCCATATAGGTCAGAAAGTCCTCGTCTGGGTCATTGTAGTAGGGGAAAAGCTGGCTATCGCGCTCGATGAGCTTGCCCTGACGGACAAAGAAGACCTGCACGCTCATCCAACCCTTGTCCACCGCATAGCCAAAAATATCACGGTCCTGCATGTCGGCACTCATGACCCGCTGCTTGGTCCGCAGAGTAGCAATGCTGGACAGCAGGTCCCTGTACTCGGCCGCCCGCTCAAACTCAAGCGAACTGGCAGCGTCAGCCATCTTTCGCCGCAAGTCCTCCAAAATCTTGTCGTCTCGACCATTGAGGAAGCCTTTGACATCCTCTGCCATCTGGGTAAAATAGCTGCGCGTCACCCCACAAATCGTATGGGCATGGCATTGCCCGATATGGTAGTAAAAACAAACCTTTTCAGGTGGGTTGGTGCATTTCCTAAACGGAAAAATCCGATCTAAGAGTTTTTTTATCTCATGCGCCGCATAAGAATCTGGATAGGGACCAAAATAAATCCCCCCATCTCGCTTGACCTGACGAGTGATGAGCAAACGTGGATAGGTTTCGTTGGTGATTTTGATGAAAGGATAGGACTTATCGTCCTTGAGCTTGATGTTGAACTTGGGCTTGTTTTCTTGGATCAGGTTGATTTCGAGGAGTAGAGCCTCTGTATTTGACCCTGTCACGATAAACTCAAAATCCGCAATCTCTGACACCAAGAGCTCGGTCTTAGTGTCATGGCTACCACGGAAATAAGATCGGACACGGTTTTTCAAATTTTTAGCCTTGCCGACATAGATAATCTGCCCCTGCTTGTCCTTGTGGAGGTAACATCCTGGACTATCTGGCAAGAGCTCTAGCTTATGTTTAATCAGTTGGTTCATAGGTCTATTATACACTAATCCAAAAAAGGATTCCAATGCAAATAGTTTGCCTTGAAATCCTTATTTTTTAGATAACATAGCTTCTAAGCTAGACTGATAGGAAAAGCTGCGCTACATCGAAACTTTTTCACCTAGCGCTAGAGACTAGCTTAACAAATGAAGCAATTCTTGGTAAGTTCTAACTTCATAATCAGCCTGATAGGGGGTCTGGTTTTGCTGACCTTTAAAATTAACCCAAACCGTTTTTAAACCAGCTGCAATACCACCAGGTATATCAGCGGTCAAAGAATCACCAATCATGACAGCTTCTTCTTGCCGAAAACCCTCGATCTGCTCTGCCATTTTTTCAAAAAAAGCAGGCGAAGGCTTAGCGGTTCCAAGCTCTTCTGAGATAAAGACCTGTTCAAAGTAAGGGAGCAAGCCAGAAGCCTTGAGTCGCCCTTTCTGGATCTTCGCTATACCGTTGGTGACAGCAAAAATCCGATAGCCACAGGCACGCAGATGTGACAACAATTGGTCTGCTCCTTGGTAAATCTGTCCCTGCTGACTGAGGTATTGCTCATAGGCATGAGCCAGTTCCCTGCCATCCACGTACTTGTTAAACTGGGCAAATGTCAGTGAAAATCGTGTGTCCACCAGCTCTTTTTTACTAATTTTACCAACTTCCAACTGACGCCACAACTGACTGTTGATCGTGCGATAAGCAGCTTTATAAGCCGCTATATCTGTGACATGATATTGCGCAAAGAGCTGCTGGAGTGCTACTTCTTCTGCCGCATCAAAATCCAGCAAGGTATGGTCTAGGTCGAAGAGAAGAAACTTACAATCCAATTCTCATTTTTTCCTTTCTAAGGGGTAATCAACTTTAGGGAGGTAAAATCCATGTAATACATTTTATTAATTGATTATACCAAAAAAGAAGGTTATGAGTTAACTCATAACCTTCTCATGAAACAAACAGTTGTCCCATTATTTTCAGTCCATGTCCTCGACAACATTGCCCTATCCGCTGGACACGGTTCTGGCTTCTACGACGAGTATGAGACCAGAGAAGTCTTTATGGACAAGGACTACCTCTACGATGTGGCAACTTGGATTACTGGTCATTCCATGGAACCTGTCTACCAAGACGGGGAAGTTGCCCTCATCCATGAAGGAGGCTTTGACTACGATGGAGCAGTCTACGCCGTAGCATGGAATGAACAGCTCTACATCAAGAAAGTTTACCTTGAGGATAATGGCTTCCGTCTCGTCTCCATCAACAAGGACTATCCAGACAAGTTCGCCCCAGCAGAGGATGAATCAAGGATTGTAGGAAAAATCGTGGAAAACTTTATACCTATTGAACAGTAAAAGCACTTGAAGCATTAGTCCCTTCAAGTGCTTTTACATATCACTATATTATCAAGTGGCCATAAAAATATTTACTCCCTTCTGTCATCTCCAAGGCAATAAGGCTATCAACATATGAATAAATATGAGCAATCATTTCTGATTCTACGATATCAAAATAATCTACAGGACATTTTAATCCACTAATAGTTGATAGCATACTTGGAATAATAGACATTTTTAATGATTCTCCTGTATCAATTATCTGATAAGCACGCTGTAATAATTCTTTTGATAATTTCCCTAAAAACATTGATGAACCTTTATAAACATATAACTCTATCTGAGACTCTTGGAGTTTATCTAAAAAGAACTCTCCTATCTCCTCTAAAGAACTATCCTCTCCAATAATACTATAGAACCCTAGGAGGTTATCAAGCGAATCTCACAAAATCATTTCAGAATTTGTGCCTTCCCATAGCTCTAAAAGTGATAATAGATAAGGAACTATTTGGTATGACGCACCTCTATTGGCATATACTGCAAATGTTTCAACTATATCTTCTGAAGCATCCGCCAAAAAATGAAAATTATCAATATTTTTGAAATCTCGATGATTACCAACCATTAGAAACAGACGTACACAACAATCTATTATTTCAGAATTCGAAGATGAATTCATTATTTTTATTAAATAATCTTTTACAGTAAAATCACCTAGTTTAAGTATTTCAACAATTATTTCTAGACACTCTTTGGAATCATGACAATTTTTCAAATGTTGGTGCAAAATAGGAAGATGATGCGGTTCTCGTGCCTCACCTAACCATATTCCAGAATACATTTCATTCATACTTATTACCTCAAACCACTCTTTCTTTGCCAGTTCAATACCTGATTTTGAAAATTCGTAACTAAAGAGGGCAAATTTGCCCTCTTAAATCAATCATCAAAGCCGATACCACCTATTAATTGAGTAATTAAACTCAGATGTTCTAAAGTATTTACTTTATCAATATTAGATATATGCTTCTGACCTCCTAGTGCTAGGAGTGGAACAAATCCAAAACATTGATTAAAACCTGGAGTTCCAAACCGAGCAACCGCTTCTTCATACAGTTGAATCTCAAAATAATCTTCTAAGAGTTCTTCATCCTCTAAATCTTGTAGAAAATAATACATATTCTCCAAAATAGATACAAAATCTCCATCTTTATATCTAACTATTCTCAAATATTTATTCTCTTCTAGAGTTATAATATCTCCAAATGCGGTTATAAAAATTGGTATAGAAAGTTCTCCTCTAAAATATGTGCATTGAATAAACTTCAAATAGTCATCTGGATTAATAACTCTTAGATAACCATTAAGCAATAAACACTGGCCTTCTTTCTTCCACAATTCCAATAATTCTTTTGGAATCTGTTGCTGATATTTATCGATTACATCATCTGGCATAGATGAAACTTTGGAAATTTTTAGTGACATAATTTTCTCCCTATGGAACCAATTTTACATTCAAGTAAACCTTACTTAAATCTTCATACGGTGTAGTTTTTACAATATTATCAACTACTTCATCCACTGTTCCAATTCTAGTTTTCCATTGCGAACCAATTGAAGAATTAATCCCTGCATCACCAACACCAGTAATATTTTTAGCAAAACCACCAGCGATTTGATCTGGATCATGAAGTGCCGCTTGTTTCTTCAGCCAACTTTCTGCTACATTTTTAGCTTCGCTTCTATTCAAGCCAGATTGACGTAATTCATTATACTTATCAGTAAGAGCATTATCTCGTGCAGCCTTTTGAGCAGAATTATCAGCAGATGACCTACCATTAGCTAGATAATCACCTCTATTTTTTATATAATCTTCTACTGTAAATTTATTCATGCCATCTTGTTGATTTTTAAGTTGGCGCGAAAATTCATCAGCATCATGTTTAACATTTCTATTAAACTGGATTTCCACTTTTGGAGTCCTATTTATACCCCCAGACTTTGGCTTGTTCTTCGGTACATCCGCTTTGGCAGATTTCTTACTTGAAACACTGCCTGAGCCATTGGTAATGAGATTGAGACCATAGTCTGTCACGACATTCTTAAGAGAAATTGGATTCCCTGTCGCAACGGAGATACCCGTATCTATAACGGTCTCAACACCAGCTTCAACACCAGCTTCAACACCTGCACTAACGACATGACGAACTGTCTGGTTGGTAATGTTTTGGGTCACATTAGCGGCCACATTGGCACCAGCTCCAATAAATTGACCCCCAACAAAACCTGTAATAGCTCCTAGTCCTGCTCCTTTGGCAATAGAACCAACCAAGGCCCAACCACGTTGACCTGAGCTATAGGCATCATAGCCAGACATAATGGCTCCAGAAGCCGCACCGCCAATCGCCATTGCGACTGGAGCACCTAGACCACCGGTAGCTACGGTGAGGACAATACCAACACCAATAGCACCAGCTGTGACAGCTACCTTCTTCCAGTCGATTTTCTTAACGTAGTTGGCAACTTGTTTCTTAACACGTTTAGCTGTTTTACACACATGCGTGTACATTTCCTTAAGGGCTTTACCCCAGTTACGGAACAGGCTCTTAGCTTCTCGTGTCTTAGGTGTCGTTGTAGGTGGAGGGAGTGGCTGTGCTAAATCCACCTACAACTCCTTAAGAAAGAATACTATTCAAATCATAATGAGAAAGAGCTTCTTCAAATTCCTCTAAGGTTATCTCTTTTATGAAAAGTTCCCCTCCATCATTAAGCTCATCAAGATTCTCAGGATATTGTGAAACGCCTATTTCAAACGGAGTTCGACTATCAAAATACTTTGCTGAACCATTATTAAAGATTTCTAATCTTCTAGTATCCAACCTATCTATACCAACCTCTGAAAAAATCCAAGTAGGAAAATCTGGTTTGTCTTGTAACCAATATGTTCTATAATATTTCATAACTATTTACCTCAATTTTTTCCGTAATTAAGGATGCGATTTGAAATATCGAGTGATTTATCATTAGGAACTACAAATACTCCATCCCTTCCTTTAATTACACCTAAGCCTGTCACATCAACTTCGACATAATTAGCGAATTTATTTCCTTGAAATGGTATTGTAATAAATTTTGATGATAATTGATGAGGATATCCTGTACCTGTGACGCATAGGTCACATCCCCCTCACCTGGAAGATTCCCCAAATCTGGCGGATTGACCACAAGCCCTTCGTCGTTAGCCCTGTCCTTAGCCACTCTCTTATGGTAAGCAGTAGACACATCGTCAAAGATATCATGCCAGATAGTACCGACTGTCTGTGGAAGTGTTGAGAGAGCCTGCAGGACATTTTGACTAAAACCATACCAGAAGAGAGAGTTTTCTTCTCCATTTGGTGCAGTATATGGCGATTTCTTCTTCTCTTGGCGTTTGAAGAGTTGATAAGTATGCTTTCCTTCTGCTCGACTAGCGGTGAAAACACGGTTGTCATCGCCGTCATAGAGGGCTGCCATCAGAAGACCTTCCTTGTCCTTGACCGCAAGGAGGCGATTCTCCGTATCGTAGATATAATCTAGCTTCTCATCATTTTTCTTAGACGCAGTACGGTTGCCGTTCTTATCGTAAGTATAGGTCGTTGTACCAGCCTTGTTCTCTAGCTTCGTCAGACGGTTATTGTCATCTGTATTGGTGTTAATTGGAATAACTATAATGTCGAATCAATATAATTCCCTTCCATGCCAAACAATATGTAGGTAGGAACATTGATATCTAATTTTTTTAATTTATATATCTGAACCTTAGTAAATTCTGATTGAATTTCAATATTCCCTTTACAAAATTGACTGGATACTAAACCAGTATATAACCTATCCAATAATAGTAGCACTGTGCTATCAGAAAATATGTCCAAATTCCCTAATAAGAATGAGTACCCATCTAATAAATAAAATATCTTTAGAGCTACATTCATGCTACATGATGGATGATCAATTATGTAGTACAATTTATCAATATTACCATCATAACTAAAATTACATACAAATAAATATAGTATTTCTTCACTTGAAATATCACTTATATTTTTAGAAAATATATCCAAATCTTCTGTCTCTAATAACTTCTTAACAATATCAATCGCTTCCATCATTCTACTCCTCTCACTTTTTTATCCGATTTAATGAGCGTTGCCATAAATCAACTGTTGCGCCTTGACTAGGATATAAAGGTAATCCATTCTGTTGAAGGGTTCTTAGTTGACTTTGCAAATCCATTATTTGCTGTTGAATAATAGATGACGGTTGATTAATATCAATTGCATCAAGTTGATTTTTAACAAATGTATTATAGGTAGAGTGATATCCCCTGTGTCTGGATAACCCACTTACATTAGTATCTGGAATAGGTAAAAAAATTCCATTGCTAGCATCGTCAAAATTCATGCCTATCTTTTGAATAAGAGGATGATTTGTAAATTCTGCAGGAATAATATGTTGAGCTTGGTATCCCTTCCATCCAGTATTTGTACTCACCCCATTGATTTTAACATATTCCTACCAAGTTGAGTTGAATTTCCACCAGTAACTGTAGCGGTAGTCTGTTGTCCCCCTATTACTTTTTGACTGGAAGTTACATCACGAGCAGTCATCCTAGAAGGATTCTCTATAAGTTCACCATATACCTTATTTCCATTGCCATCTACAGCTTCCACAGGGATTCTAGACTTATTAGGTCCAGGGTTGGACAGTTGCTGAACAGGAGTAGATGACTGACGAGGCTTCGTAACTGCAACATCCCCAGACTTCGGCTTGTTCTTCGATACATCCGCTTTGGCAGATTTCTTACTTGAAACACTACCCGCACCATTGGTTATGAGATTGAGACCATAGTCTGTCGCGACATTCTTAAGGGTAATTGGATTCCCTGTCGCAAGGGAGATTCCCGTATCTATGGCTGTCTCAACACCAGCTTCAACACCTGCACTAACGACATGACGAACGGTCTGGTTGGCAATGTTTTGTGTCACATTAGCGGCCACATTGGCACCAGCTCCAATAAATTGTCCACCTACAAAACCTGTAATAGCTCCTAGTCCAGCACCTTTAAGTGTAGAGCCAACCAAGGCCCAACCACGCTGACCTGAGCTATAAGCATCATAGCCAGACATAATGGCTCCAGAAGCCGCTCCTCCAATAGCCATCGCCACAGGAGCACCTAGACCACCGGTAGCTACGGTGAGGACAATACCAACACCAATAGCACCAGCTGTGACAGCTACCTTCTTCCAGTCGATTTTCTTAACGTAGTTGGCAACTTGTTTCTTAACACGTTTAGCTGTTTTACACACATGCGTGTACATTTCCTTAAGGGCTTTACCCCAGTTACGGAACAGGCTCTTAGCTTCTCGTGTCTTAGGTGTCGTTTTGATTCCTGTTGACTGACTATACTCGTCTCGAATATGTTGCTGACGACGTTGCTCGGCTTGGGCTCTAGCTTGAGCCTGTTGCTGCTGAACATAGGCATGACTGGAAGAGTTTGAACTATGCCCCCTCCATATCCACCGTAACTGCCTCCATAACCTCCTACTGGAGACGCATGATAACTTGTTCTTGACTGATAATTATTCCTCTGCTGAGTAGCCTAGTTCTTGACATGGTTAACTGATGCATTAATATTATATACTATATTCAAAAAGAAGACAATTGCATCCTCTTAAGCTGAATGATGACAAGTTTACATCTCCAGTTCCCTAGTAATACAATCTAGCAGAAAATCACCAAAACTGTCATACACAATTTCATATTCAGTAATATTCTTATTAGGTGTAAAGGATACAATTGTAGGTTCCCCATTTACATTCAACTTATTGTAATTGAAACAAAATAGCTCCCCATTACCCACTGCATAAATGATTACTAGATCCTCTGGAAGATTGGAAACCTTTCTCTCTAAAAGAGTTAACCAAACTACCTGAATTTAAAAAATCCTCTCTAAAAACACCATAAATTTCTGACGAACCAAAATGACCAGCTCCAAAATGACGAACAAAATCACGATAATCCCTTGGGTATTTTATGCCCAACGTTTTTTCTGCTAAATCTATGATATCATTGGGGCAATTACCAAAATAAGCCATCCTATCTATATTTTCGAGAATCAACGATGTTGCTTTTTCATCATTAATCATTTTTTAACCTCTCTAATTAATATTATGCTACCTCTATTCTTACAATAACCATCATGCTATTGAGCAAATGCATCCCGATGAATTTATGTTTTCTGTTATAATGGAACTATGACTAAACTTGCTATCATGAGCGACCTCCACATCGACCACAATACGTTTGGAACATTGGAAATTGCAACATTGAAAAGTATTCTTCAAGAGCAACACATCCAACATCTCCATATTGCAGGGGATATTTCCAATCAGTTTGATCAAGTGACCAAGCCATTTTTAGACCAACTAGCTTCTGTGGTCACCCTATCTTATAACTTAGGAAATCATGACATGTTAGGCATGACTGAAGCACAAAGCCAAGAATTAGACGGAGGTCTTTTAGAAATGGAAAAGCGTTCTCTCGTCTACCTTGCTGGCTGGTATGACTATAGTTTTTATCCACATAAAAGTTCAGAAGAACATCTAAGAGACAAGCAATTTTTCTGGTTTGACCGCAAACTCGACCGTCCAAAAAGCGATCCTGAGCTTACCCAAGAAAGCCTAGAAAAGCTTGAAACACTGCTCGAGAAGGCCCCATCAACTCCTCTTGTTGCCCTGCATTTTGTACCGCATGCGGCCTTTATTCCTGAGCATGCCTACTTTGACCGCTTCCGTGCCTTCTTAGGCAGTCAAGCCTTCCATGACCTCTTCTTGAAACACGGTGTTAAAGAAGTTGTCTTCGGCCATCTACACCATCGGATTGACCGTATCATCGATGGGATTCATTACCAAGCTAGACCCTTGGGGTACAAACGCGAATGGGACCTAATCCGACAGTTCTTAAAAGCCTATCCTGACTATCAGACGGATCCTGGCTACAAGCTTGCTAAACGTTACCGACATATCAAAGACTTGCCTATCTTTCAGGACTACTACTGTGAACACCTCAAGGAAGAATTACAGGCTGCCATGACCATATTTGACTAAAAAAGCACAAAAGGAAAAATATTCAGAGGTTTGCTAAAACAATGACCAGACATAGCTCGTTAGACCATTGAGGCCACGAGTGTTTGGAGAAACCAACAGTTCCCCGCTTAGCTTATGTTTCGGTTAG
Source organism: Streptococcus ovuberis (assembly GCF_012396585.1). Classification (GTDB taxonomy): domain Bacteria; phylum Bacillota; class Bacilli; order Lactobacillales; family Streptococcaceae; genus Streptococcus; species Streptococcus ovuberis. Next base: position 58,942 of record NZ_JAAXPR010000009.1, on the reverse strand, counting down.
AATCTTTCAGCCTGAATCCTAAAAGATTCTAACCGAAGTCATATTCCAACGGATGGTCAAGTGCAGGTTACACTCTTTTTCATTGACCCCTTAGAGATAGCTTTAACCGAAAATAGCCTTTTTGACAGTCATGACGACTAGCTTAGCGTATCATTGCTAAACGTTCCCGTAGCTTTTCAACAAAAAGATAGGCAGCAGGGCAAAAGAGCGTGTTTTTCAGGGTTAAATGGTTGATCTGATAGATTTTCTTCCGATCAGTATGGGGAAATTCCCTGCAAGCCTTGGGACGAACGTCATAAATGGAGCAGAGATTATCCTCTCCTAAAAATGGGCAAGGCATGCTTTGAAAGACCTTGTCACCATCTTCGTCCGTCCTTAAGAACATGCTCTCAAAGGCTGGCAATTTCATCCGAAAATGCTTGGCAATCCGCGTGATGTCAGCCTCGGTAAATAGCGGTCCTAGCTGTTTACAGCAATTAGCACACTGGGTACAATCAATTTCCTGAAAGACTTCCTGGTGAATCTCCTGGACTAGCTTGTCAAGATTCTTAGGAGGTTTTCGTTTTAACTGCGCTAGAAAAAGGCGATGCTCTTTCTGTTTTCGAATCGCCAACTGGCGGTAATGCTCGATGTCTAATTCCCTCTGTCCCACTGCCAAACTCCTTTCCTGACTTATTTTCCAAACAAACGTGAAGCAATCTCAGCGACTGGAAGACCGATAATCGTGTAAATATCCCCTAACACTTGTTTGACAAACCTAGGGTCCAATTCTTGAATTCCGTAGGCCCCTGACTTGTCCAAAGGCCTTTTCTCTTCAACGTAAGCCTCAATAGCTTCTTCCAAGGCTGGATAATAAGCCACAAAATCAATCTGGGCGACACTGTAAAACACTTCCAAATAGTCTTCCATTCTCAGACAAACGGATGTGACCACGTGCTGACTACGGCCAAAATAGGAACGTAACATCCTCTTAGCATCCTCAAGGTCCCTAGGTTTATTGTAAACCTCTTCTCCCAAAATGACCATCGTATCCGCAGAAATATAGAGCTTTCCTTCTTCTAAAGGCCCACTAGACTTAGCCTTTGAAATCTCACAACAGGTTTTCGCTGCCCTTACTAAAAATTCATCCTTCGCATAATGCGCCATGAAGGTTTCTTCTATTTTCCGCTCGTCAATAGCTATCGCTCTGACTTCAGGATCCAAAAAACGCAATAATTCCTGACGCCTAGGAGAAGCGCTCAATAGAACAAAGGACTTTACTTCTTTCCTCTTGCCGGATGATTCATATTCAAAAACGCCAATCACACCTCATCCTCCTTACTATCTCTTAGACCTGTCACAAACATGGTAAAAGTTCCTTTAACCAAGAGGTTAGCCCCCTCGTTTTTAATGGTCACTTCGATAACTTTTGTTGTTCGGCCATTATGCAGCATATTCGACTGAATCCAAAGCTTTTGCCCAACTTTAGCTGCTTTTAAGTAATTAATATTCGACTGGATAGTCACCGTGTCGCATCCAACTGTCATGGCTGTTAGACCACTGACTTCATCACAAAGGGTAAACAAATAGCCACCGTGAGCATGCCCGTAAATATTCAAAGATTGCTGGCCAACCACCGTTGAAACCAAGACATGTCCTTCACCAACCTCTTCTATTATTGCATTATCAAAGGCTACAATCTGAGTTAATTTTAAATCCTTCACCTGAAGTCTCCTCTTTCTATTGATTCTATTTATTATATCATAAAGAAAGGAGGGAGCCCGTTATTTCTGAAACAGTGATATCGTTGCTTTTAAGACCAACATCCAGTAAAATAAGGCTTTTTCATGAACAAACCGCAAGATGCTGAGTAACGAGTTAATTTTTATACTGTTTATCGCTATGCCACTTTTCAAAACTCTGCTTGATTCCCCGGTTAATCAAACCTTTTAGTCTAATAATTTTCTAAGCTTTTTTATTTTGGACTCAAATATCAAAAAACGGTCCGCCACCAGACTATCTTAGAAAGATTGTTCAATATTGAATCCTCCTCCCTACGTCATTTTTAAGTGCTTAGCAGCAGTATTACTAGCTCATTATGGTTAGCATTGCGCATTTTTAAAACAGAAGCAGCTAATGAGAGGTGTTAAGAGCAATTGTTGTAACAGGGGTCACTGTAATAATATTTTGACCATTTTGAAAGCGAAAATACTCTATCAACAGCAGGTCCTTCTAATGAATCCGCTCCTGTTTTCGGACAATAAAAAAGAGTGAGAACTATTTCCTTTTGAAATTTCTCTCACTACCTTCTTAGAATATTTTCATTTTTAACGCTTATTTCTTCTCATCTTCATCCATAGACAGGACGCTGAGGAAGGCTTCTTGGGGGACTTCGACCGAGCCAATCGCCTTCATGCGCTTCTTACCGGCCTTTTGTTTCTCAAGGAGCTTGCGTTTACGGGACACGTCACCGCCATAACACTTGGCAAGGACATTCTTACGCAGGGCCTTGATGTCGCTACGAGCCACGATTTTCTGACCGATGGCCGCTTGGATCGGCACTTCAAACTGCTGGCGTGGGATAATTTTCTTGAGCTTTTCCACGATGATTTTTCCACGTTCGTAGGCAAATTCCTTGTGGACGATAAAACTGAGGGCATCGACCTTATCGCCATTGAGAAGGATATCCATCTTGACCAGCTTAGAGGTTCGGTACTCGGAAATCTCGTAGTCAAAGCTGGCATAGCCACGGGTGGACGATTTGAGCTTGTCAAAGAAGTCAAAGACAATCTCTGCCAGCGGAATCTGATAGATGACATTGACACGGTTATCGTCAATGTAGTCCATGGTGACAAAGTCACCGCGCTTGCGCTGCGCCAATTCCATGACAGCTCCGACATATTCCTGGGGCACCATGATTTGGGCCTTGACGTACGGCTCTTCGATGGATTGGACACGGGTCGGATCTGGAAATTCAGACGGGTTTGCCACTTCAATCATCTCACCGTCTGTCGTGTTGACATGGTAGACCACCGACGGTGCGGTCATAATGAGGTCAATGTTGAATTCCCGCTCCAATCGCTCTTGAATAACATCCATGTGAAGCAGCCCCAAGAAGCCACAGCGGAAGCCAAAACCAAGTGCTTGCGACGTTTCTGGCTCAAATTGCAGACTGGCATCGTTGAGTTGGAGTTTCTCCAAAGCCTCGCGGAGGTCGTTGTATTTGTTGGACTCAATCGGGTAAATCCCTGCAAAGACCATGGGGTTCATCTGCTTATAACCTGCCAAGGGCTCTGCTGCTGGATGGCTAGCTAGGGTCACGGTATCGCCGACCCGAGTGTCCGCCACGGTCTTGATAGAAGCTGCGATATAGCCAACATCACCAGTCGCCAGAACCTCACGACCGACCGCTTTAGGGGTGAAGATACCGACTTCAGTCACGTCAAAGGTCTTGCCATTGCTCATGAGTTGGATGGTATCGCCCGGCTTGACCATGCCATTGACCACACGAACCTGCAAGATAACCCCACGGTAAGGGTCATAGACGGAGTCAAAAATCAAGGCTTGCAGCGGCGCAGTCACATCACCAGTCGGCGCTGGAACTTTTTCAACGATTTGCTCTAAGATTTCCTCGATGCCGATGCCCGCCTTGGCAGAAGCCAAGACAGCTTCAGAAGCGTCCAAACCGATGACATCCTCAATCTCCCCACGCACCCGCTCAGGATCCGCCGCAGGCAGGTCAATCTTGTTGATAACGGGCAAGATTTCCAAATCATTGTCCAAGGCCAAGTAGACATTAGCAAGAGTCTGGGCTTCGATGCCCTGTGCCGCATCTACGACCAAAATCGCCCCCTCACAGGCTGCCAAGGAACGAGAGACTTCATAGGTAAAGTCCACGTGCCCTGGTGTGTCAATCAAATGAAAGGTGTAGGTCTCGCCATCTTTAGCGGTGTAGTTGAGCTGGACAGCGTTGAGCTTGATGGTAATCCCCCGCTCACGCTCCAAGTCCATGCTGTCAAGGAGCTGGGCCTGCATCTCGCGACTAGAAACCGTCTCGGTCTTCTCTAAAATCCGGTCAGCCAGTGTTGACTTACCGTGGTCAATGTGGGCAATGATGGAGAAGTTCCGAATCTTCTCTTGACGTTGTTTCAATGCTTCAATCGTGGTCATAATCTATCCTTTTCTGTAATCAATCCTATTATACCAAAAAATAGATTATTTTTTTCATTTTTTGACGATAAGGTCTTGCAATTTTTATTGTTTTAATGTATTATGTATTTAGAACAGAAATACAATTAATTTAGAAAGGATTGCTATGGCTTGGAAATTCGATAACAATCAACCCATTTATATCCAGATTTGTAATATCATCAAGTTACAAATCGTGACTGGGCAATTACAGACCGGCGAGCGTTTACCCTCTGTTAGAGATCTTGCGGACATTGCGGGAGTCAATCCCAACACTATCCAACGAGCCCTATCTGACCTAGAAACTCAGGGATTTGTCTATGCTAAACGGACCAGTGGCCGATTTGTGACAGACAATCAAGAGCTAATCAGCCTAACCCGCCATCTATTGGCTGAGGAAGAGCTGACAAACTTTGTCACCAATATGCAAAATCTCGGCTTCAAGGATGAAGAGATCCTCCCCGAACTCGAAAAACACTTAAAAGGAGAATAATATGGCACTACCTCTTGTAGAAGTAACCAATCTGACCAAACGTTATGGACAGGAAACAGCCCTCAATAACATCAGCTTTCAGTTGATGTCTGGTAAAATTATTGGTCTTTTAGGACCAAATGGCTCTGGCAAAACCACCCTCATCAAATTGCTCAACGGTCTTTTGCAACCCAATGAAGGCCAAATCCTTATCAACGGCATGGCGCCATCCCCGGAGACTAAAAAGATTGTGTCGTATCTGCCTGACACCACCTACCTCAACGATAATATGAAGGTTGTTGATGCGCTTGATTTCTTTAAGACATTTTACGAAGACTTCGATTCAGAAACGGCTATGAATCTCCTCAAAGACCTCAACATTAACTTAGACATCAAACTTAAGAAACTCTCTAAAGGTAATAAAGAAAAGGTCCAGCTCATCTTGGTCATGAGTCGCAAGGCCAAGCTTTATATCCTGGATGAGCCGATTGGTGGTGTGGATCCTGCAGCTAGAGATTACATTTTACGGACCATCATCAATAACTACTCACCTGACGCTTCCGTCCTGATTTCAACCCACTTGATTTCAGATATTGAGAGCATTTTAGACGAAGTTATTTTTGTGAATCGTGGCCATATTGTCCGCCAAGGAAATGTGGACGACCTCCGTGTTCAACACGGTGAGTCCATCGATGAACTCTTCCGTGACGATTTTAGAGCTTAGGAGGTTTTTATGTTTGGAAAATTATTAAAATATGAATTTAAAGCTGTTGGGCATTGGTATTTGGCTCTCTATGGCCTCAGCATTATCGCATCAATCTTACTAGGGTTTTGGCTTAAACATATAAATGCAGGCAATCTTGAAGCCAGTGCTTCCATACTCCCTGCCATTGTCACTATTCTCACTTTTGTTGGCTTTGGTGTCTTGATTGCTTCCCTTGGACTCTCTACCCTCTTTCTTGTTATTCGTCGCTTTAGGGAAAATATTTATGGTCGCCAAGGTTACCTCACCATGACTCTCCCAGCAACTACTCATCAAATCCTGCTCAGCAAACTCACTGCAGCGGCTGCCTGGAATTTCTTAGCCGCTGTTACGATTCTGATCACAATCAGCCTTATCTCGTTCATTCTTGACCCAACGATATTTCAACGACTCGATCTAACTGAATTTTTAAACAATCTGCCTTTCACAACAACCCCCCTCTATCTCCTCAGTGTCCTCATAGAATTTATCAATTCTATTTTACTCATTTACTTGGCGATTGCTATCGGGCATATGGCAGAAGACCGTCGTGTGCTCCTATCCTTTGTTGCCTACTTCCTCATTCATGGATTATTAGCCACCATAGAGTTGAGCATCTTAGGCCGATTGCTTCAGAATATCAATGACATCAATCTCTACTTTGGTATAAACATTATCTTCCAACTTCTGATTGGTTTCATCGCTTACTTCTCAACCCATTATCTCATTAAATACAAGTTAAATATTCAATAAACACTGAAAGCTTCCTCTAGCAAGACGGAAGCTTTTTCGCTTGAAAAATCTTACCTTCCTCTCTCCGAACGTCACTTTAACTGTATTTTAGACATAAAAACAATTAAAAACTTACCAAGGAATTGTAAGCAATTTTATGCGTCGGTTCAAAGAAATTTTAAATGCTTTTATATAGCTACTACTTTTATACTTATTTAAAGTCAAACTCTGAACCTATTGGTTTCTTCAGTGATTTTTTGAGGTGGCGTATTGGTAAAAAATAGTTACTCGATGCCTGCCTAACCACTCAGATTTTGATTTTTGTTTCATATCACAAACAGACTCTATAAACTCTAGCGACTTTCTCTGAATGCCTTTTCCGGTGAAACCATCTATACTTTCCTAATTAGCAGCTGCGCTAGTCACATTACGGATAAGCCCGCACTCGTATCTTTATAGAAAGCCCTCCTTTCAGATGATGGAAAAGGGTATTCGACGTCATTTCTCCCAGACTATCTTGCCCCGGTCAGACTCTATTGGTCAAATCAGAAACTCCCTGAAAGAAAAAGAGCTAGGAAAATTTCCTAACTCTGGTTATTGATTATAATTCAATGTCACCGAAAAGGTCAGCCATTGAGAAACCAGTTTGTGTTTCTGGCAATTCGAAGTCACGCTTTTCTTGACGTGGACGACGTGGGCGAGATTGACGTTTTTCAGCTTGTTCGCCTTCAGCTGGTGCTGGACGCTCTTCTAAAGCCTTGATAGAAAGTGATACGCGCTCGTTTTCAGCATTCACTTCAAGAACTTTAACAGTCACGTCTTGACCAACAGTCAAAGCATCTTTTGGATTTTCAACACGTTTGTGTGAAATTTGTGAGATGTGAACCAAGCCATCAATACCTGGCAATACTTCAACGAAAGCACCGAAATCAGTCAAGCGTTTCACTTTACCTTCAATAACATCGCCAGCAGCTAACTTTTGCTCAACGCCATCCCATGGTCCAGGGGTTGTTGCTTTAAGAGACAAGGATACACGACCTGCTTCTTCATCAAGCGCTAAAACTTTTACTTCTACTTCATCACCAACAGCTACAACTGATTTTGGTGATACATTACGCTCATGAGACAATTCTGTCAAGTGAATCAAGCCATCAACACCACCAAGGTCAATGAAGGCACCAAAGCTTGTGATACGAGCTACTTTACCAGTTACAACTGAACCGACTTCAAGTTTACCAAACACTTCAGAACGTGCTGCTGCCGCTTGTTCTTCAACTACTTCACGGCGTGAAAGAATGAAACGGTTCTCAGCTGGATCAACTTCTTTGATCTTAGCTTCGATTTCTTGGCCAACAAAACGTTCAGTGTTACGAGTGAAGCGAGTGTCAATCATAGATGCTGGAATGAAACCACGAAGGCCTTCAAACTCAACAGAAAGACCACCTTTGACAGCACGCGTTACAGTAACAGTCACAACCTCATCTTCACGGCCAACTAATTTATCCCATGCCTTGCGAGCTTCCAAACGCTTCTTAGAAACAAGATAAGTCACAGTATCAGTGTCTTTACCAACAACTTGACGAAGTACCAAAACTTCAAGGCTTTCACCTGGTTTTACCAAGTCAGCAACGTTAGCGTCGCGGTCACTTGTCAACTCACGGCGAGTCAACACACCTTCAACACCAGTGCCAGAAATCACTACATTCGCTTGATCGTTATCAACGGTCAACACTTCTGCAGTTACCACATCGCCTGTGTTAACTTCACTTACACTGTTCAACAAATCTTCAAATTCGTTCATTATTAAAAAATCCTCCGAATCAACTAGCCCGATTGCTAGCTGACAAAATATATTTTATTTAAGGCACCCGCAACGACAACAACGCTTTTAAAACGACGTCAGGCAAAGCCTGATACCTTGACTGGGGTAGCTGGATTCGAACCAACGCATGAGGGAGTCAAAGTCCCTTGCCTTACCGCTTGGCTATACCCCAAAGTAGTTATATGATACCTTCTCATTCAGCCATCGAACTTGGGTTAAGCGCTGTGTAAAAATGATAAATTGTCTAAGAAATCAGAATTTCTTGCCAATTCCCTATATTTTTACTTTGCATTTTATACGCCCTTAGTATCATACCTGATGGAGAGAGAGGGATTCGAACCCCCGAACCCGAAGGAGCGGATTTACAGTCCGCCGCGTTTAGCCTCTTCGCTATCTCTCCAGCACCAACAAAATTCATTATATCATGAATTTTGAGGCATTTCAAGGATTTTTAATGATTTAGATTATAATTTTCGATAATCGTTTCAACTGCTTTTTCAAGTGTTTTGAAAAAAGCTTCAATCGTTCCATTTTTTACAATAGCGAATTGATTAGCTGAAATTTCGGCAATCTGCCCAATATCTCTCTTGCCCATACTCAAGGAATAGCCTTCGTAAATCTGTCCGGATACTTCAACCTTAGCATCTGCCAGTTGAATTTCAATTTTTTTATCTTTTTTACTCATTTTCTTACCTCGTCTTCTATTCTATAAGAAATCACTAGGGCTGACAAGTTCCAGCGCTAGTAAAAACAAGAAAAAATCAATCTAACTCAACAGGAACAATCCAGCCTTCTGGCGCTTCAATATCCCCAAATTGGATTCCTGTTAATTCGTCATAAAGGCGTTTGGTCACAGGTCCAACTTCAGTCTCACTGTAAAAGACATGGAAGGCTTCTCCGTGCTGTACACCCCCAATTGGAGAAATGACAGCTGCCGTTCCACAGGCACCTGCTTCGACAAACTGGTCTAAATCTGCCACAAAGACATCTCCTTCAACGGGTGTCAAACCTAGGCGGTGTTCTGCCAGGTAAAGGAGAGAATATTTGGTAATCGACGGTAAGATAGATGGACTCTTAGGTGTCATAAATTGTCCATTTGCTGTAATCCCAAAGAAATTAGCTGAACCAACTTCTTCAATCTTAGTATGGGTAGCTGGATCCAGATAAATCACATCAGAGAATCCTTTAGACTTAGCCGTCTTCCCAGGCAAGAGACTAGCAGCATAGTTTCCTCCGACTTTGGCTGCACCTGTTCCATTTGGCGCCGCACGGTCAAATTCGTCTTGAATGAGAAAATTAGTGGGTTGAAGTCCACCTTTAAAGTAATTTCCAACAGGCATCGCAAAAACAGTAAAAATGTATTCCTCTGCTGGTTTGACACCGATAATATCGCCAATTCCAATTAGGAGTGGACGCAAATAAAGGGTCGCCCCTGTGCCATAAGGCGGCACGTAGTCTTGATTTGCTTTGACCACTTCTTTACAGGCATCCATAAATAATTCCGTAGGAACTTGAGGCATTAATAATCGATCAGCGGTGCGTTGGAGACGTTTGGCGTTTTCATCCGGCCGAAACAATTGGATTGTTCCCTTTTTTGTTCGATAGGCTTTTAAACCTTCAAATGCTTGTTGACCATAATGAAGAGCCGGTGAGCTTTCTGAAACGTGTAAGGTCGCATCTTCTGTCAGCACTCCTTGCTCCCACTTACCGTTTTTATAATAGGCTAGGTAACGATAAGGTAACTTCATATAGGAAAAACCTAAGTTTTCCCAATCAATCTTTACTGTCATAGGCAGTCACACTTTCTACTTTTTAGTTTGTCACAATAAGTCCCTTAGTCATATATTAAGGGGATATCACACCACCAATGGCCTCAACATGTTCTAGACCGCCCATATCATAGACGGTTGTAAAGCCGGCGTCGCGCAAGATTTTCGCCGCCTGCGCTGAGCGAATACCTTTGAGGCAGTGGACATAAATCGGGGTGTCCTTAGGCAGGTCTGGCAGTTTTCCAGCTTCCATATCGGTGAGTGGGAAACTCTCGGTGATGCCAAAATTGCCTGAGTCATACTCTTCCTTAGAGCGGACATCATAGAACACAGCACCGTCTGCGACTGCCTGCTCGACATCCGTAAAGTTCATCTGATATTTCTTGGCATCAGGACCTGCCTTGCTCCAATCAATGCCAATCGCCACCTGCTCTGTCTGTGCTGGTACTGTTTGGCTGGCTTCCTGGCTACTAGCGCAGGCCGTCAGGCTTAGCCCCATCAAGGCTAGGCTAGATAATTTTTTCATAAAATACTCCGTTCATAATTCAGTAAAACCATTGCCTCTTACGGAAGATGGAAGCAATCCGTTAGCTTAAAGGTCGCACCATCACAATCTCTTCATCATCTCCTTCAGAGGTTAGTTGGAAACCAAGTGAGTCATAAAAGCGCCTAGCGGCTGGATTGTCAGCTGTGTAGCATAGCCGAACCTGCTGGTAACGACCGTCTGCTAGCATGACATCAAAAACCTGTAACATGGCTTGATACCCATAACCTCGTCCCTGGTATCTTTCGTCGATGAAAAATTGGCTAAGCTCATAGGTCTGACCTTTGGGGTAATCATAGTAGAGCACCATCCCGATAGGGATATCATTATTAAAAATGATGAACGCACAGCTATGCTCTGCGCGATAGGCATAGGCTCTGGCTAAAATCCTTTCACGAGGAGCAACGAAAGATAATTGATTAGCCGAAACGGCTAGGTCTACTCGCCAATTCTCAGGGGTAATCGTCTCTAAGCGAATCATGTTTGACCTTGATTAGCTACTATACCAGCTCTTGCGACGCCAATCTCTGAAATCGTGTCAGAGATGAAGCTGCCGTTGCTGGTGCGTTCGGACTGACCGAGTTCTGCTAGGTTGATGGTATAAGTCGTTCCTGCTTGGTCCACCACCTGCAAGACCTCTGTCTGCTGGCTGGTTTCTGTGCTGAACAAATCCAGCTCTGTGGCTTCTGACTGGACACTGCCTGCCGCAAAGACACGGTGAGGTTTGGTCTTGAGCTCACGGAGGACTTGAAGACCTCGGCCTGCCCGCTTGGCGGTTGGAATGTCTGCGACAGCCATCCGCTTGAGACTACCTCTCTGGGTCAAGAGGTACATGCTGCTACTGGTCACGACAAAGCTTGTGGCTACTTGGTCACCGTCCTTGAGGTTGATGGCCTTAACCCCTGCTGCCTTGCTGCCGATCACTGGGACTTCTTCAACGTTAAATCGCAGAGCGTAGCCATTGGTTGTCACGACCATGATGTCATCCAAGGCAACTGGCGAGAGGGAAACCACACGGTCGGTGTCATTCTTGAGCTTGGCAAATTTGACCGACTTAGATTTGTAGGTCCGCCAAGGGGTAAATTCTTTTCGCTCTACCCGCTTGATTTGCCCTGACTGAGTAGTGGCAACGTAGGTCGTCGTGTCAAACTGATCAACAATCTCAGCATAGAGCACCTGCTCCTGCTGGTCAAAATTGATCACTGTTTGGCTCAAGTGCTCTCCGATGTCCTTCCACTTGGTGTCCGTCAACTCATGGACAGGACGGTAGATAACATTGCCAAGGTCTGTGAAGACCAGCAGGTGTTGGGTCGTCTTGGCCTGTGCCAAGAAGATCAGCTCATCGTCTTCACGCTTGCCAATTTCCTCTACCGTAGAGGCAGAGAAGGAGCGTGGGCTAGTGCGCTTGAGGTAGCCTGCTCGGGTCACGCTGACATAGGTCTCCTCCTCGGCGATGAGGCTGGCTGTATCAATCTCGATAGACTGAGCCTCTGCCTGCAGCTCTGACAGACGTGGACTGGCAAACTTTTTCTTAACGTCACGGAGCTCTCGCTTCATCAGGTGGTACATGGTCTTCTCGTCACCGATGATGGCGGATAAAGTCGCAATCTGCTCGCGCAAGCTCTTGTCCTCTTCTTCTAGGGTGACAATGTCGGTATTGGTCAGGCGATAGAGCTGGAGGGTCACGATGGCTTCTGCCTGCTCCTCGGTAAAGTCGTAGGAGACCTTGAGATTTTCCTTAGCGTCAGCCTTGTTATCACTAGCACGGATGAGGGCAATGACCTCATCTAGGATAGATAGGACTCGAATCAACCCCTCAACAATGTGAAGTCTCCGCTCTGCTTTTTCCTTATCAAACCGAGACCGAGCGATAATGACCTCACGCCTGTGGGCGATGTAACTGGTCAATATCTTGGCTAAGCCGACCTGACGAGGGGTGAAGTTGTCAATGGCGACCATGTTAAAGTTATAGTTGATTTGCAGGTCGGTGTACTTGAGCAGGTAGTTGAGAATGGTCTGGCTATCGGCGTCTTTCTTGAGCTCAATGGCAATCCGTAGGCCGTCTCGGTCACTCTCATCACGCACCTCGGCGATTCCTGGCACCTTAGCATTGACCCGCACGTCATCAATCTTTTTAACGAGGACAGCCTTATTGACCTCATAAGGAATCTCGGTGATGACAATTTGCTCCTTGCCGCCCTTGAGGCTCTCTATAGCAGTTTTTGACCGCACCACGACCCGCCCTTTTCCAGTCTCGTAGGCCTTTTTAATCTCGTCCGCCCCTTGGATGATGCCTCCTGTCGGGAAGTCAGGTCCCGGCAGAAACGCCATGAGCTTGTCAACCGTGGCGTTGGGGTGGTCAATCAGGTAGACCACTGCGTCAATGACCTCAGCCAGATTGTGAGGCGGAATATCAGTCGCATAACCAGCCGAAATCCCTGTTGCTCCATTGACCAAAAGGTTCGGAAAGGCAGCAGGTAAAACGGTCGGCTCTTTTTCGGTGTCGTCAAAGTTCCAAGCAAAGGGAACGGTTTTCTTGTCGATGTCATTGAGCAAGAAGCTGGACACCTCGGACAAGCGTGCCTCCGTGTACCGCATGGCCGCTGGCGGATCTCCATCCATAGAACCGTTGTTCCCGTGCATCTCGACTAGAATCTCACGGTTTTTCCAGTCCTGTGACATGCGGACCATGGCCTCATAGATAGAGCTGTCCCCGTGAGGGTGGAAATTCCCCATGATATTTCCGACAGATTTCGCCGACTTGCGGTAGCCCTTATCGTGGGTGTTGCCGTCCTTGTTCATGGAGTAGAGAATCCGCCGCTGCACAGGCTTTAGCCCGTCACGAATATCAGGCAAGGCCCGTTCTTGAATGATGTATTTGGAGTAGCGCCCAAAACGCTCTCCCATGATGTCCTCTAAGGACATGTGTTGAATGTTACTCATAGGAAGTTCCTATCTTTTAAATTTCTTTTTAGTTTTTGGGAAATGGCAGAGCTGGTATTACTTTATAACCCTTGTCAATTCTTCATACGCGATTGCCAATTTGGGAAATTCATGATTTATAAATTTCTTACACATTTTTTGTCCAAAATGTTCCAAATTTTTATAACCTATACCATTAAGTGTACGAATGAAATGGTAAAATTCATCGTAACATAAAGGAGGAATGTCACTAATCTCAAGATTATTGATTTCATATTCTGGAATATCTTCAAAAAATCCCAAAATTAAATCTTGCAGCTCTTCATCACTGGCCGACTTAAATAGCACCGCTTTTTCAATTAACCGATAATCATCATTAAATTTATCTAAGCATATAAAAAATAATTGATACGACTGGTGTAATGAAATAAGTGTATTGCGTCGTGATTCCTCGGCAAGAAAAGTCAACTCCCTTAAATTCTGCTCTGTCTTTTCTTGTACAGCTACTAAATTTATCTGAATTTTTGCTAGTGTATCTAAACGTTCTTCTAATTCTTTCTGACGATTGTCTAGCTCATTCTTATCTTTTTTAGATGTCAGTAAAATATATAGTATAGGGATTATAGCTGCAAACAGTTCAACAACATAGCCTAACCAATCTGTTTTCTGTAATTCTTGAAGAATTTGTTTCAGCAAATCTTCAGCCACTACTTTCTCCCCCTCTTCCACTCCCTGTACTTCTCAATGTCCTTATGGACTTGTTTCCAGACGGTGGCGATAACGAGAGCATCATCCATTTGCCCCAAGAAAGGAATGAAGTCCGGCACGACATCAAGCGGTGATAGGAAGTAAATCAAAGCACTGATGATAGCAATAATCGACTTGGTCGGCACAGCCTTGTAATCACCTTTCCAGTAACTTCTTACCATGCTAATCAAAATCGGAATCGATTTGATTTCCTGACTGACAAAAGGAATCCTCTTGAGTTTCTTCTCCAATTTCTCCAAAAAAGGTTCCATTTTAGCATCATCTTTGAGCAACTCTTCTGCCTTTTTGTAGCGATTTTGCAACTGCTGGAGAGCTTCTGTTTTTGATAGTTTTGCTTTCATGAGGTTTCTCCTATAAGTCTTCTGTCTTAAACAAGGTGTAGCCTTCATAGTAGTAGGAAGTGTCTAGACCTTTGAAAAAGGTTTGTTGGCTTAAATCGTCTGTCAGAGCCTTGAGCAAGAGATATTTAAGCTCACTAGTTGAGACATGACTTCTGACCATGGCATTGAAATACTCGTCCTTATCAATTCTATTCCAATCAACAACCTGTCCCAGACTAACTCGTAGCAGACAGTCCAGCCACAACCTCATCGCTCTGCCATGGCCCTCACGAAAAGGATGGGCAACATTCATGTCGGCGTACTTGTCCACAATCTCGTCGAAAGTCTGATGAGGGAGTTTGTCAATATAGGCCAAGGACTGCTCAAGAAATATCCGAGGAGCAAACTGGAAGTTATCTTTTGCAATGTTGACATCACGGATCTTTCCAGGGAAGTCGTAGAGGTCCGAAAAGAGTGCCTTGTGGATGGCAGACAAGCCCTCAAAAGTGCCAACTTCAATCTTAAACAGTTGGCCACTATCAAAAAGGTTTTTGGCGGCCTGCTTGCTGAGCAATTCCTCCTGACGAGCCAAGTCCGCACTATTGGTCAGACCGAGTTTGTTTTCTAGGACCATAAAGCCTCCATACACTATTTAATTAACTTAAGATTTTTTCAACTCGTCAAGGTTCGAAAGAATCCGAGATTCTTCTAAACTCAGAATAACAAATAGGGTTGAGGTATAAATGTCATCATACCATTTTCTCCCCATATCTCCTCTCCTAAAACACTCCATTCTCTTCCAAGCTAAATCGCACATTCTCCTCAATCCATTTACGTCGTGGTTCGACCTTATCGCCCATGAGGGTGGAGACGCGGCGCTCGGCACGCGCTAGGTCATCAATGGTGACCTGAATGAGGGTGCGGGTCTCAGGGTTCATGGTAGTCTCCCAGAGCTGGTCGGCATTCATTTCTCCTAGTCCCTTGTAGCGTTGGAGAAGAGCCCCTTTCCCAAACTCTTTTCGCAAGTCCTCCAGCTCACCGTCCGTCCAAGCATAGGCGATTTTTTCGGTTTTTCCTTTGCCTTTGCTCATCTTATAGAGTGGCGGCAGCGCAATGTAGACATGCCCCGCCTCGACCAGAGGACGCATGTAGCGGTAGAAAAAGGTTAAGAGTAGGGTTTGGATATGGGCACCATCTGTATCCGCATCGGTCATGATAATAATCTTATCGTAGTTGATGTCAGCGATATTGAAATCCGCCCCAACACCAGCTCCAATCGTATAAATCATGGTGTTGATTTCCTCGTTTTTGAGGATGTCGCTCATCTTGGACTTTTCGGTATTGATAACCTTGCCTCGTAGGGGTAAAATCGCTTGAAACTTGCGGTCACGGCCTTGCTTGGCAGAACCGCCCGCTGAGTCTCCCTCGACCAGATAAAGCTCATTTTTCTGAGCGTTTTTAGACTGGGCTGGGGTCAGCTTACCAGATAGCAGCCCCTTGTCTTTCTTGTTTTTCTTGCCACTTCTGGCATCATCACGCGCCTTTCTAGCTGCTTCTCTAGCATCTCTGGCACGAATGGCCTTGCGGATGAGGTTGCTGGCCGTTTCGCCATTCTCCATGAGGAAAAAGGTCAATTTCTCGCTGACAATGCTATCGACAATAGGACGAGCAAGGGGGCTGCCCAACTTATCCTTGGTCTGCCCTTCAAACTGGAGATGGGCTTCGGGAACAAGGATGGATAGGACCGCTGACAAGCCCTCACGGTAGTCAGACCCCTCTAAGTTCTTGTCCTTTTCTTTCAAAAGCCCTGTTTTTCGCGCATAGTCATTGAGGCTCTTGGTAATGGCAGTCTTAAACCCTGTCTCGTGCGTACCGCCGTCTTTGGTGCGAACATTGTTGACAAAGGAGAGGATATTGTCAGAAAAGCCATCGTTGTACTGCATGGCGATGTCCACCTGAAACTCCTGCTCCTCTCCTGTAAAGGCGATAATGGGGGTCAAGGTTTCCTTATCTTCATTGAGATAGGCGACAAAATCCTGCACCCCATTTTCATAGTGGAAGCTAGCTTCTTCTCCAGACCGCTGATCCAGCAGGGTCATGGTGACATTTTTGAGGAGAAAGGCAGACTCTTTTAAGCGCTCTGCGATTGTCCCATACTTAAACTCAACCGTGGAAAAAATCCGTGGGTCAGGCAGGAAACGAACGGTCGTACCAGACTTGGACTTAGGAGCGGTGCCGACTTTTTCAAGCGTGGTCACGGGCTTGCCCCCGTCCTCAAAGCGCTGGCGATAGACGCTCCCCTCACGGGTAATCTCCACCTCTAACCAGCTGGAGAGGGCATTGACAACAGACGAGCCAACCCCGTGAAGACCACCAGAGGTCTTGTAGCCTCCCTGACCGAACTTGCCCCCTGCGTGGAGAACGGTAAAGATAACCTCAACCGTCGGAATCCCTATGGCGTGAAGACCAACGGGCATGCCCCGCCCACTGTCTGCCACTGTCACCGAGCCATCGGTATTTAAGGTCACACTGATCTTGTCCCCAAAACCTGACAAGGCCTCGTCGACCGCATTGTCCACAATCTCCCAGACCAGGTGGTGAAGCCCCACACCATCGGTCGAGCCGATGTACATGCCCGGCCGCTTTCTGACTGCATCTAGTCCTTCCAGCACCTGAATGGCGTCATCGCCGTAATTATTAATCGTAATCTCTTTCTTAGACATCTATGACCTCCAAACTTGTCATCTCTACTATATTACAGGTTTTTAAAAAATTTTGCAAAAGTTTTCGCTAGTGATTAAGCGAGTACCTATGCTATAATGAGCTTATGATGATTATAGCTCTTATTTTAGCCTATCTTTTAGGCTCCATTCCTTCTGGTCTCTGGATTGGACAAGTGTTCTTCCAAAAAAACTTGCGTGATTATGGTTCAGGCAATACCGGAACAACCAATACCTTTCGTATTCTGGGGAAAAAGGCAGGTATTGTTGTTTTTCTGTTCGATTTTTTAAAAGGGACTATTGCCACCCTTCTTCCTAGTCTCTTTGGGCTCTCAGGGGTTTCACCGCTCGTTTTTGGTCTGTTAGCTGTTATCGGCCATACGTTCCCAATTTTTGCCCAATTTAGAGGTGGCAAGGCTGTCGCGACGAGTGCCGGCATGTTGATGGGGTTCATCCCGCTCTACTGTCTCTTCCTAGTTGTTATTTTTGCCACAACGCTCTACTTCACATCAATGATTTCCATGTCAAGCATAGTAGCTGCTATTGCAGCTATTATAACGGTACTTCTATTTCCTCAGCTTGGCTTTCTCTTACCCAAAGGCGACTGGGTTCTCGTCACGATCGTCATCAGTGTCGCAAGCATCGTCATCTTTAGGCATCGCGATAATATAAAACGGATCCGAACCAAAACTGAAAATCTCGTCCCTTGGGGGTTGAATCTGACCAAACAAAAAAAGAAATAAACGGTGGTTGCCGTTTATTTTTTTGCATAGAAATAGACAAGCTTGTCTGAAACGCCCTCTTGCTATTCGGTACTCCTGAACCTTGCAGTCCAATCAAGGACAGCGTTAGTAGTAGACCTTGTGGAATCGGCCAAGCCAAACGGGGATAACTGAGATGCATAAGCATCTTCGTTTTTCCAGTAATAGACACTGCTTCCGTCAATAAGCTTTCCAGAGAACTTTTAAAAAATGTAGGGGATAAAGCATATAGCCTGATTACTTAGAGTACCGTCCTGTTACAAACTAGTGATCAAACCGCGTTAAATCATATTGCTCAATGAGCTCATTGAGCTTAGTGGCGTAGCTCGTATCGGTGGCATAGCGTCCTTGGAGATAAGCAGTTGCCTCTCGATAAGACTGGGTCTTACTCCGCCAGGCACCTGCATAAAAATCAGGAGCTCCTATCAGGCCTTTGCTAAGAAGTACGGCATTGTCCTTGAGTGAGGTATGATAGGTAGGATACCGTCGGAATTTAGCCACAATCGTATAGAGTTTACCTGTCCCATCGTCCTCTGCTGTTTCGATTTGGTAGGACTGCCCATAGTAGTCTCCCTTTATCCCAAAGAGATTGTTGGCTTCTTTACTCAGCTGACTTTGCCCCCAATCGCTCTCTAAAATGGCCTGAGCCACCATGACAGAGGCGTAGAGATCATGCGCATCTGCTAACTCTTTGGCAGTGGTACCAACTATTTCAATAAAAGCAGACCGATCAGCCCGTTCAAAGGCTGCCTGTTCTGTTCTCAGACGCCATTGCTGAACGGCAAGCAGGAAAAAAAGCATAAGACCAACGAACAGCCCGTAACGTTTAACCTTTGTCTTGGGAGCATGCTTCAGACGGTACTTCTTTTTCGGAGACTTAACGCTCTTGCCAATTCTCCTTTTAGGTTTGCTGACGGGCATGGTTTTTCCTTTCTTTTCGTTCTAAAAATGCTTCCAAGTCAACCTCATGGTTGTATTTTAGCGCTGCTTGCTTGTCTTTTTCTAGAACGGTTTGCGAAAGGTCCAAGCCATTAATAGCTGCAATAGCGACAATATAGTGAAGCATATCCGCTAATTCCGTCGCAAGTTCTTTATCCAAATCTATCTGCTCTTTCGCTTTTCGGCCTGCACGCTGATTAAGAATTTCCGCCACTTCTCCCATTTCTTCAACCAGTTTCATAAAAAGCCCTTGTTCTTGTCCGTGCTGGCTATAATGGCCTGCCAGGTACTCTTGTAAATCTTGGATGCTCAACATATCACTTTCTCCCTATTTCTATGGACTGACGGTCCATTTTAGCGGACTTTAACTCCTTTAGTTGTCCTAGGACAAAAACACCAATCGCTCCCCAAATCAGCAGAAAGGCAGGCCATTCCTTGGCATTGACCACCTCACCATATAACCCAATAGCTAGAAGTAATTGGATGGTCGGGTTGACGTACTGGATAAAGCCAACCAGATTTAATGGCGC
Source organism: Streptococcus ovuberis (assembly GCF_012396585.1). Lineage (GTDB taxonomy): Bacteria > Bacillota > Bacilli > Lactobacillales > Streptococcaceae > Streptococcus > Streptococcus ovuberis. The sequence continues at coordinate 39,734 of NZ_JAAXPR010000009.1, read as the reverse complement.
ACGCTTGATGCCCTCTGCAAAAAGCAATAGAGGAATTGCCGTTACAGCTCCTGATAGGGCTATCAGGGCCATTTCTAAGGGACTGTGAGACCAGAATACATCCCCTTTGATGAGTAAGTAAGGTAGACTAAAGATTAACACACAGGAGGCCTCAAAAAGCATCGCAAAGTCGCTAGAGACTTCTATTTCTTTCTTTAGCAGGCCATAAAATCCAAATGAGATTGCCAGAGTCAAGGCAACCATAGGCAATTGCCTTGATTGAAAAAGCAAGAGCGCTACACCACAGCTAGCCAGCAGGACGGCGATTTTCCCATAGTAGCTAATCTTTTCTTTCAAAACGATGACAGATAGACAAATGGATACTAGGGGCATGATATAATACCCCAAACTTGCTTGAGCTGCTTGACCGTGGCTCACTGCTTGGATGTAGACTCCCCAGTTGATAGCTATCGTTACACTGGCCAGAACCATCCTTCTCAAACCGTTTTTATCCTGCCGTAAACCTTGCCATTGCTTACGATAATCTCTTTGTTTACCAGCTAGTACCATATAAAGCAGCATGGTCAAAACAGTGAAAACAATGCGATACGAAAAGACTGTAAAAGAGTCAATCCTTCCTAATGCCTTCCAATAAAGAGACAAAATCCCCCAAAGCAAGTAACAAATGAGGACCAATAACAGGCCTTTGCGTGTCTGATTCAACGTAATCCCTTTCTTTTATGAGCCAAGCTTCCCAAAGAAACAGCTAACATGCGCTGAGGAGCATGTCCTTCTGAAAAAGCTAGCACCGTCAGAGAGGTAATCTCCCCTTCAAATGACGAGTGATTTCCTTGACAATGCAAAAAAGCTTGGCTAAGTTGCTCCTTGTTAAGATAATTGGCTAAGGTAATATGAGGGAACCAAACATCTGGGCGATACAGCGATGGATGGTCACTTGTCTCATAAGCTGCTAAATGCATATGCAACTGATGGTGGAAGGTTGCCAGTTGTTTAGTCAGACGAGGTGCCCAATAAAGGGTTCCAGACTGGAAAAAGGACCCTATACTGCTAATCTGGATAGGAACTCTCTCAGAAGCTTGAGCAAATTGCCGAAGGGCATCATAAAACCGGTCTATTTCAGCAATATCGCCATAAGTTGCTAGCGTCAGATGGGGTTGGCGATCTGGGATTTGGGTCGCATAGTCCGATATGCCAGCTTGGGCCAGCTCCTCCCAAACCCGCCTAACCTTTTGATCTGTCATTCCATCAAAGCCAGCAATAATCGCATACGTCATTTCGGTCTCCTTTTGGCCTAATGCTCATAAAAAATAACACTCTGACCTTTGAGAAGGTTGTTTTGATAGGAAAACTTAGCTGAAAAGAAGGGCTTATCCTCTAACAGCCAAGATAAGAATGTCAAATCACCTTCCCAGGTCGGTTTTAGCAAAACCTGGTCGTAAGGGACCCATTCTAAATCACCTTCTGGACAATCAACTGTCAACTCCCCCTCAAACTCAGTAACCTTAAAAACATAGGTATACCAATCATTTTCCGGAGTGAATTCAGGAAAGGTAATCACTCCCTTCAATGCCAACTTAGTTGCTGTCAGTCCCGTTTCTTCAAAAATTTCTCGCTTAGCACATTCTTCAGGGCTTTCGCCTGCTTCAAACTTTCCACCCACGCCAATCCATTTTCCGGCATGGACATCTTTTTCTTTTTTATTCCGATGGAGCATCAAAAAAGCTTCTCCATTATCCACATAACAAATCGTTGCTAGTTTTACCATTTTTACCTCAACCAATCAATGGCTGCTCTGCCATTTTCCATTAAAAATGCATTCGTCCTTGAAAAAGGGCGACTGCCAAAAAAACCGCGGTAGGCCGATAGAGGACTAGGGTGAGCCGACTCCAGCACCAGATGCTTAGGATTCGTAATCAAGGCCTTCTTTTTTCGAGCATAGGATCCCCATAAGATGAAGACAACCGGCTGGTCCAAATCGTTTACTACCTGAATCGCCGCGTCGGTAAACGGCTCCCAAATCAAGCCAGCATGTCCATTAGCCTGACCAGCTGGAACAGTCAGACAAGCATTGAGCAAGAGGACTCCCTGATCTGCCCAAGGTGTCAGGTCGTGCGTTTCTTTGACACCGATATCCTCACTCAACTCTTTTAAAATATTCTGCAAAGATGGCGGAGCTGGCAAGGTGTCCGGCACTGAAAAAGAAAGACCTTGTGCTTGATCTGGACCGTGATAAGGGTCCTGCCCTAAAATGACCACCTTAACAGCCTCCAAAGAAGTATGCTGTAGGGCTGCAAAAACCTTATCTTTAGGCGGATAAACGGTTCCAGTCTCATAAACCTGTTTTAGAAAGCCATTGATTCTGGCAAAATAATGATCTGGTAACCGTTCTTTGATCCGCTCATGCCACACAGAATGCTGCACCATTGTTTGCTCCTTGTCTTCTAATTATTCTCCAAGTAAAATTCAAACCGTTCCCCTGCATATTGGCTCTTGACATACTCAAAAGGACTCCCGTCTTCTAAATAAGATACCTGGGTCAATCCCAAAATAGCCTGTCCTTTCGCCAATTCTAAATACTTAGCGACCTTTTCTTCTGCCAAACGAGCATAGATGGTCTGCTGGCTTTTTCCAATCTTAAAGCCGTGTTCCATCAAGGTCTGAAAAAAATGCTGGGCAACTGCTTCTTTATCAAAGTTTGCAATGAATTTCTTAGGCACCACAGCTACCTCGTAAACAACTGGAACTTGATCCGCAAATCGAATCCGTTCCATTCGAACCACAGTATCAGTATGCCTCAGATTGAGATGGGCTTGCTCCTTCTTACTGGGCTTGTCTTCCAGATAAGACAACAGTTGGCTAGAAGGGAGTTTTCCCTGCGCTTTAATAATCTCTGTAAAACTCGTCGTTCCGCGCATTCTTTCTTGAATTCGATTACTAGCAACATAAGTCCCAGAACCCATGCGACGTTCTAAAATGCCTTCTTCGACCAAAAGTGTAATGGCTTGTCGAAGGGTCATCCGCGAAACTTGAAAAGTATCTGCCAAATCGCGCTCACTCGGTAACCGTTGACCAATCTTCCAAATTCCCTGATCGATGTCATCTTTTATCTGGTGGTGAATCCTTAAATATGCTGGTATCATATCCAGTCCTTCCTGCTTTTCGCTTATCGTACTGTAAAACATCCTCTGATGAGATCTTGAGCTACTGAACCTCCATTTTTCGCCCATTCATCATGGTTTCAGTATACCACAAAAAAATAACTGAGACAAAACATCTCAGTTACGCTTTTAGTCCATTTCAAAGATATCGCGAGTATAGACCTTGTCAATGGTATCTGACAACTCACTATGCCAACGGTTGGCCAATAATCAAGTCTGCCTGGTCCTTGAAAGAGACTAAGTTATTAACAAGAGGATTATTGAAAGTTTTTAGCAACTCTTCCAGCGCATTGGGATAGATATACGAATCAGAATCAATGGTAAAAAAGGCATCTGCATCCGATTGGCGGACAGCCTAGTCTTGGGCATGGCGCTTTCCAGCATTTTTCGCAAGACCACGGACAATGACAGTTTGACAGGTATCGGGGGGATCCTCCGCATAAGCCGAACTCTTCTCATACCCAGATAAATCCGGACTACCATCATCGACAATATAAATGGCAACTATCGGGTAGATGAGCCGGAGTGCTTCCCAAGGTCTCTACCAAACCATCCTCATCCTTGTTATTAAGATGGAATGACCGTCGCAACCTTATAGTCTTTGGAAGTGCCTGTAAAGGGTTTGTAGACGAAAGATAAGCTCATTTTGGTTAAAAGGGAAACCATTAGAATACTCCATATAAACCCAGTGCCCTATTAGCTTCTAATCAAGTGAGTTCAAAGAACAAGCCTAAAAATAATAAAACCGTTCTATTTTTTTGCCACCTTTACCCTCCTACCACTATTACATGTCTCTTCATGGTTTTATGCTCTGCCCATAGGCTTTTGTCAATTATTTTAGCCAATAAAATGATTTTCAGAATGAGTTAAAACAGAATATTGAGGTCCTAGTTGCTAAAAACAGGGAACACAATCCCGAATCTTATCTAAGTAATTCCTCTTGATTTTAGCTATTTTTTAAAAAATATGCTAAACTTAAGAAAATAATTTTCTCTATTTAGAAAGGATTTTCATGTCTGCGACACAAGATCTGCAAAAAATCATTGTTCTTGACTACGGTAGCCAGTACAATCAGCTGATTACCCGCCGTATCCGTGAATTCGGTGTCTTTTCGGAATTGCTTAGCCACAAGATTTCTGCTGAAGAGGTACGTGCCATCAACCCTATTGGTATCATCCTATCTGGTGGTCCAAACTCTGTTTACGAGAAGGACAGTTTTTCCATTGATCCTGAGATTTTCAAGCTCGGTATTCCGATTTTGGGTATCTGCTACGGCATGCAGTTGATTACCCAAACCTTGGGAGGCAAGGTCGTGCCTGCTGGGCAGGCCGGTAACCGCGAGTACGGGCAAGCTCCACTCCAGCACGACAAGACGTCAGCCCTCTTTGGCAATACGCCTGAGGAGCAGCTGGTGCTGATGAGCCACGGTGATGCGGTAACGGAAATCCCAGACGGGTTCGTCCGCACAGCTGTTTCTGCTGACTGTCCCTATGCCGCTATTGAAAATGACGACATCAAGGTTTACGGTATCCAATTCCACCCAGAGGTGCGTCACTCCGTCTACGGCAACGACATCTTGAAAAATTTTGCAGTTACTATCTGCGGAGCCCGTCAGGACTGGTCAATGGACAACTTCATTGATATGGAAATTGCCAAAATCCGTGAAACTGTCGGAAATAAAAAAGTCCTCCTTGGATTGTCTGGCGGCGTTGATTCCTCTGTCGTCGGTGTTCTCTTGCAACGCGCCATCGGTGACCAACTGACCTGTATCTTTGTCGATCATGGTTTGCTCCGAAAAGGTGAAGCCGACCAAGTCATGGACATGCTGGGTGGCAAGTTTGGACTGAAGATTATTAAAGCTGATGCTGCCAAACGCTTCCTCGATAAACTAGCTGGCATTTCTGACCCAGAACAAAAACGCAAGATTATCGGCAACGAATTTGTCTATGTCTTTGATGATGAAGCCAGCAAACTCAAGGATGTCAAGTTCCTCGCCCAAGGAACCCTCTACACAGACATTATCGAGTCAGGGACTGAAACGGCCCAGACCATCAAGAGCCATCACAATGTCGGTGGTCTGCCTGAAGATATGCAGTTTGAGCTGATTGAACCCCTCAACACTCTCTTTAAAGATGAAGTACGTGCTTTAGGCACCGCTCTTGGTATGCCTGGCGAAATTGTCTGGCGGCAACCTTTCCCAGGACCAGGTCTTGCCATCCGTGTCATGGGGGAAATTACCGAGGAAAAACTGGAGACCGTCCGTGAATCCGACGCTATCCTGCGTGAAGAAATTGCCAAGGCAGGACTTGATCGAGACATCTGGCAGTATTTCACTGTCAATACCGGCGTTCGCTCTGTTGGCGTCATGGGCGATGGTCGAACCTACGACTACACCATCGCCATCCGTGCCATCACCTCCATCGACGGCATGACCGCTGACTTTGCTAAAATCCCGTGGGACGTCCTGCAAAAAATCTCTGTCCGCATCGTCAACGAAGTCGACCACGTCAACCGCATCGTCTACGACATCACCAGCAAACCACCCGCAACAGTTGAGTGGGAATAGAATAAGTCACTCAACAAACCGCATGAAATCAAGTGTTTCAGCGGTTTTATTTTTCTGTCTGCACCATTTTAGCACCAATAAACAAAAAAGTTCACACTAACTTCTGCTATAATATATGTAAATACTTTATAATACTCAGAAAGTGAATTTAAATCATGAGAGAAAGTTTTGGTCAAACTATTTTATAGTTATCCGAAGAGGATATGAGAACAAACTCTAAAAATCCGATTTTGAGAATGTACGATGATGATGGCGAATTATTAGGTATATTTTCAATAATCACAGGAGAAATTGTTAAAGATAATGATTTAGCTGATTATGATATACGGTTTGTAAAAAAAGAAATAGCACGTAATCGTCAAAATTGGCTAGAAACATGGAATGACTATGTAGAAATGTTTAATAATCGAATATAAATTTTATCATCTAAAATTAGGACAATCATTTTATGGACAGGTTCTAAAAAATTAAAAACAAGCTGAACTAGCTTGCTTTTAATTGCAGTCTGCGTTTATGGTCATCAGACTACGCTAGATAACCATAAGCCACGACTAAATATTTGGGCGATGTTGATTGCCATTGAACTTACTTGGTCTGATATTGTTTTCAGCAACTACTACTTGCCCTGTCATGCGATTTGCAACTTCTTTCATGGCATTTGGTCGGAGATGAGAGTATGTCCCAAGTGTAGTCTTTATATCCGCATAGCCAAGACGATTTTGCATTTCTAGGTCATTCATACCCAGAGCAAGCATAAAACTAGCATGGGAGTGTCTCAAATCATGAATACGGATAGATTTAACATTAGCATAATCACTATAGGATTTCAACACACGACCCAAAGTAGATTTTACCAATAGGCTATCTGTCAAGAAAAAAATAAATCTATGATTTCCTATTTGAGACTGTGCTTCCTGCCAATACCTCAAATGCTGTAAAGTATTATCATCAAGATATATCAAGCGAACACCTGAAAACGACTTCGTAACTGCGATATACCATTCTTTTTTACTCTTACAGTACATAGAGCAATCAATCAATACAGAGCCAGCCTCCCAGTCAATTTTACTCCACTCAATAGCTTGTAACTCACTAGTCCGGACACCAGTCATAAAGAAAAACCAAAATGTCATGAAATAAAGTAAATCATAGATATTAGATTTGTCAAACGTACTAATAAACTGCTGAAACTCTTCAACAGTCTAAAAGTCAACTTTCGGACGGTCTTTTTTCACGTTACCGACAGTCTTAGCAACATTAGTCGGCAACATACCTAGTTTGACCGCCAAATCTAGAACTTGCTGTAAAATCTGATGAACAGTTCGAATATAGTTATTGGATAAGCCTTCTTGAAAAAGGGAGTTCTGCCACTTCTTAACCTGTGGAACTGAGCAAAACTGATCAGTATTACGGCCGATTATTTTTACGACTACCCATCTTAAAATGCTGGTTACCATTAAATCAGCTAGGTTCGAGATTGTCTTTAGTCTCAACTACTTGACTTTTCATTCGATTAGCAAGTTTTTCCATAACGTTGACAATTGATTCAATTTCCAAGCATCCATGCATGGTCGAATCATCGTTCAACCAAATCACTTTATAAAAGCATTATCGAAAGTACTTCCTTTCACACTAGACCTTATCTGTTGATGATGACGTCTCTCCCTCGTCCTGACGGCGGAGTTCTTTGATAATAGATCCCATTTGAATCGCCTCATCATTGTAGTAACGGTACTGTCTAGCAGCACCATCCCCAATGTAGCTAATAGGCGAGAACTCCTGACTCTTAAAGGCACCCTCTTCGTCAATTAGGGACTCATCAACAACGCGTCTAGTCACTCGGGCAATCACATTGGTCAAAGCCCCACAGGCCACCATCTCAACCACTTGACACTCTATAGAGACTGGGCACTCGTTAACCAGAGGGGCATCGATGGTTTCACCCAACTCATAAGTCAAGCCCGTCAGGGCAAACTTGTCTTGTCGACTGTTGAAGCCCGCAATTTCAGAGGCTGTAGTAAGTTCTTTGGTCGGCACATTGACCGTAAAGTGACCATATTTACTGATTTGGGTAATGGCATTCCCCTTGGTACGCATGGCCATGACCAGCATGCTGCCTAAGGAATAGACTGAACTTGATGTTGTCAGGTTGTAACCATGAACCTCATCCTTGTAGCCTAAAAAGAAGACTGGGAAGCCAAAATAGAGCTTGCGTGTTTCAAATGTTTTTTTCATGTTGTTTCTCCATATTGTTGTTTCTCCTGCTCTAGCTGAATCACCATTTTCCGAATCTGACACTTGGAATACTTGGGATTCTGACTTTCGATCAAGAGGTTTTTACTAGCTGGGTGCTGGACAACGAGGGGACTGGTAAATTCTGTGATTTCGTCAACAATTCGCCCATCAAACATGACCACCACACGGTGGCAAATGGCATAACACAGGTGAAAATCATGGGCGATAAAGACATAGGTATAACCATATTGGGCTTGTAGACGGTAAATCAAAGACAGCAGCTGCCCTTGGATCCGAGGATCTAACCCACTAAAGGCCTCGTCAAAAACAATGACCTCAGGGCGCAAAAGAAGCGCCCTCGCTATACAGACCCGCTGCAGCTGCCCGCCACTCAACTGACGCGCTGTTTTGGTTAGGTAACTCTCATCCAGACCAACATCTTCTAACGCTGTCACCAAGTTCTTGCGACACTGTGGTTTCGGTAAGGCTTCACTCAAGATGTCCTCAATGGTAAACAAGGGGTTGACCGAGTGAAAGGCGTCTTGAAAAACTGCCACAATCCGAACCCCATCTCGTCGGACATCGTAGGGCTTACCATCGACAAGAATTTGCCCTTTGCTGGGTTGCTCAAACCCCAAGATCAGGTTGGCTAGCGTGGTCTTGCCACTGCCGCTCTCCCCCATAATACCAACGATTTCTCCCTTTTGAATGGTCAATTGACAATCCTTTAACACCTCCTTATCACCGAAGGTTTTACAGACTTGCTGGCAATCAATCATCTCTCCACCAACCTTTCATAGGGATTACCCAGCACTAATTCTTGCGTGTAGGGGTGGCTAGGCTGGGTTAAAATCGTCTCTGCTGGCCCTCGCTCGACCAGCTCACCCTTGGACATCACCACCATTTCTCCTCCTAGTTGTCGAGCCAAATCATAATCATGGGTCACTGTAACGATAGCTTTCCCTTGCGCCTTGAGAGCACTTAGAAGCCGTAACATATTTTCGCGGTTATAGGCATCCAAGGCTGACGTTGGTTCATCCAGAATCAGGACCTCCATGTCCAAACACAGCAGCATGGCCAACATCACACGCTGGAGCATCCCTCCGCTCAATTCAAAGGCATAGCTCTGTAATATCTTTTCAGCATGGCCTAAGCGCAGCTCTTTCATGGCCTGTAAGGCCATGTTCAAAGCCTCCTGACGCGAACAGGAGCGATGACTAAGGATGGTCTCAATAAAATGCTCCCTGATTGTTTGAAAAGGGTTGAACATGGCCATGGGATTTTGCGTCATATAGGCCAACCGCCGACCTAAAATAGGACGCAAAGCCTTGGGGGACAAAGACAAGAGGGAGACACCATTGTAAGCCACCTCACCGGTCACCCTTGCTCCCTCAGGCACCATCCCTAGCATGAGCTTGGTCAGAAGCGTTTTACCTGAACCACTCTCCCCAATGATGGTGACCACTTGCCCCTGTGCCACACTCAAATTGACCTGCTTGAGAACCAGGCTCTCTGGAAAGCTCAGTGTCAGCTCTTTAATCATTAGCCCTTCCATAGGTGTTTCCATCCTTTCTCTTCAACCACATCGCTTAAGACATTAAAGGATAAGACGGTCAAAAAAATCGCTAAACCAGGTGCCATCATCATCCACGAAGCTGTCCGAAAATAAGGTCTGGCATCATAGAGCATCATGCCCCACTCAGTAATATTTGGCTGAACACCGATACCTAGAAAGGAAAAGCTCGAAATCATCAAGATAATATTACCAATATTCATCAGAGCCAAAACCAAAATTGGTTTGTAAACAAATGGGAAGATGTGGTAACGAAGGATATGGCCGGTTGACATGCCCATCATTTCTGCCGCCATCACATAAGCCTCTTGTTTGGCTGTTTTAACAAGATTGGCGACCAAGCGGGCATAGAAAATCCACTCGACCATAACAATAGCCACCATCATGTTGACAATCCCTTGGCCCAAAATCCCAGCTGCAGCTAGGGAAAGCAGAAAACTAGGAAAAGCAGAGGCCACATTGGCCAACCAGAGAAAACCGTCTTCTAATCGCCCCTGATACCAGCCAACCAATAGCCCGACTAGACTACCAATTGATACCTCAAGCACCGTAATTATCAGGGCAAGAAAGAGAGAAAAACGAGCTCCCGACACCAAACGCGACAGGATGTCTCGCCCCAACTGATCTGTTCCAAACCAGTGGCTACGAGTTGGTGCTAGTAATTTTTGCGACACATCAATGTACTGGGGATCATGGGAAACAAGGGCAGGGCCAATCAAGGCAATAAGGAAGAGAAAAATAAGCAATGTGCCAGGCAAAAATAGTCGTTTAGCCATGCGGTCTTCTCCTTCCTTTTCTCACACGCGGGTCAACCCAGTTTGCCAACCATTTGCTAAAGACATTATTTAATAAAAACAGGCTACCAAAGAGCAACATGCAGGCCTGAATAACTGGCAAATCAATGGTCTGTAAACTGTAAACAAAGACATGCCCTAAGCCACTCCAAGAAAAGACTTCCTCAATGATCAGAGCACCTGTCATAAGGTGCACAGCCGTTAAGCTAAGCCCTGTGGTAATGGCTGGCAGGGCATTGGGCAAGAGATGATTTTTGATGATAAAGCGCAACTTGACCCCCCTCAGTCGTGCATTTTCCACATGGACACTGGTCAGTTGTTCACTAATTGTCCGGCGAATAAGCGCCGTGTATTGACCAATCAGGGAAAAACTCAGGGTTAAGCTGGGGAGCAGGGCATGACCTGCTCCTGATTTCCCTGACACAGGCACCCATTTCAGATAAACACCGAACACCAGCATCAGGAGGTAGCCCAACCAAAAAGTAGGTAAAGACACGCTTGTAAACGACAGCAACTGAATCAATTTGTCCAGCCAAGTACCTTTATAGAGACCACTGATGATCCCCAGAGGAAATGAAAAGAGGAGTACCCAACAAAAAGACAAGAAGCCAAGAGACAGGGTAGATAGGAAACCATCTCTCACCAGAGGTAAGACAGGTGTCTTCCAGACATAAGAGACCCCAAAATCACCGACCACAGCCCGTCTGCCCCAGCGCAGGTACTGCTCCAACCAAGGCTTATCCAGTCCCAACTGGAGTGTTGCCTGTTTCAGCGTTTCATCGGTGATAGCGATTTTAGATACCCGCAGGTAGTTCTCCGCAGGGTTGGCTGAGGTCAACTTGGTCAGCATAAAACTCAAGGCTGAGATGAGAAAGAGGGCTGCTAAGAAGGACAACACCTGCTTTAGGAGACGAGATAGAACCATTTCTTCTTTTCTTTCTAATACCTATACTAATAACCTGGACAGGCACCGCTTGGTTGTTGGTGATAATGGCCTGCAATTCCTGGAGGCTAAATAGATTAGCTTGATTATCCTTGCACTGCCATTCCTTGAGCCCTCGTTTGGTAACAGCAAAGCGGAAGCTAAACTACTCATTACACTGACCATACCTGTTCGTCACGAGCAGTTCTTATTTTTTACTAATGTAACGCACGGGGAAGGCATTCTCCTCTGGAGCGAAGCGAACCCCATCCAGCTCGCCTGTACGGTAAACAGACACCACTGATTGGTAGGTCATTGGGATATAGAGCCCTTCCTCATGCAAGAGGGTCAGCACTTTTTTATAGCCCGCATCTACTTTTTCCTCATCTGGCTCAACCAAGGTTGCCTTGATGATTTGGTCAATTTCTGCCTTGACAGGAAGGGATTCTAGCGCAATATTTTCTGGATGCCCGTGCTCAGCTTTTGAGGTTAGGGCAGACATCCAAGCATGAGGATCCCAAGGTGCTCCCCAAGAGAAGGTTAGCATCATGTCAAAGTCCCCAGACTTGGCATTAGCCCAATAATCATCTTCTTCAATAGCCTTGAGCTGGACGTCAACACCGATTTTGCGCCATTCGCCTTGGAAATACTCTCCCAAGTCCTTGTCCGTTGCCTTAGATGAGATGTAAGGCATGTGAACAACCATTTTCTGACCATCCTTTTCACGGATGCCATCCGCGCCTTTTTTCCAACCAGCCTCATCCAACAGTGCTTCTGCCTTAGCCAAATCATAAGCATAAGGGGTCAGACCCGCATCGGCGTGAGGGGTTGATTTAGAGAAAATCGTATCCGCTGGAGTTTCTGTCCCTCGGAAGAGGTCCTTGGCAATAGAAGCCTTGTTCATGGCATGGTTCATGGCTTGTCGGACCCGCTTATCTTGGAAGATAGGGTTCTTGGCATTTAGCAAGAGCAGACGGGTTGACATGGGTTGTGACACAGCAGTGGTGTAGGTGTCTTTGTCTTTGGCATATTGGGCAAAGGTATCCAACCCAATCAGGCTGTTACCGTAGATCAGGTCCAGGTTCCCCGCTTCAAACTCCAGTGCTCTGGTTTGGGCATCAGGGATAATCTTGACTGTTACTTCTTTCAGAGCTGGTTTGTCGCCCCAGTAATTCTCATTACGAGCCAGGGTGATGTACTCGTTGCTTTTTTTATCCTTAACGACCCATTGACCAGTGCCAATAGGAGCCTTGACGCTCTTGGTCGCCGTGTCATCCCCATCTGGAAAACCAGCATCACCCAGGAAGCGAATCGGCCGAATCATCGACAGGTCATACATGGTAGCACTGTAAGCCTGCTTGAGGGTTAACTCAAAGGTATATTTATCCACAACCTTATAACTGTCTAGCTGTTCCGTTAAACCAAACCAGTTGTGGTTACCGATGTTTTCTTTGGAGAAAATCGTATCAAAGTTGCGCTTGACATTATCTGCGGTAAAATCAGAACCATCAGAAAACTGGGCTTTTCTCAGGTGGAAGGTATAGACTTTACCATCCTCACTCATATCCCAGGACTCGGCCAAGGCTGGCTCAATCACGCCATTGTCGCCATAACGAACCAGACCTTCGTAGACCAAATCTTGGATGACAAATTGATCAGGGTTGTAGCGATGAGGATTGACATCCCCAAAGTCCTCTCCCCAGGCCATGACCAGAGTATCTTTAGCGTCTACCTTGCTGAACGAAGCCTCCTTGGTGGGTTGACAGGCTGCCAAACAAAGACTGGCACTGACTGCTAAGAGCAAAGTTAGTGTTTTTTTCATCGTAACCTTCTTTCTAAATATGGTGGTCTTCATAAGTATTTTCTAAGTAATCTCTCAAGTCTTCAACAAAGGAGGTTGGTAACTTGAGGTGCTCCTGTAAATCATCGCGATAAACCGTAATGAGGTCAGTCGCCTCTTCGCTTGTGACTTTGGCAGTCCAATCAGGGTCTAGGAGCAAGGCTCTCCCCAAGGACACCAAGGGCACACCAGCATCTAAAACAGCCTGAGCATCCTGCCTTGTCTGGATCGCTCCGACTGCAATGAGTGGGACACGATCTCTAATTTTCTTAACAATGTCAAGAAGAATCGGCGGGCCTGCTTCTTTTTGCCGTAAAGACGGGCGAAAAGCCGCACTAGCCGATATATGGAGGTAATCAACCTCTAGAGTAATCAATTGTTCCAGCAGCTGGAGGCTATCTGCCAAGGTAATCCCTGGCTCCTCAATCTCCTCAGGAGAGAAACGGTAGCCGACAAGAAAAGGACGGCCAGCTTGCTTAGCCAACTGCTTGGTCTTTTTCAAGAGGGTTTTAGCAAATCGCATCCGGTTATTGAGGCTGCCCCCCCATTTATCGCGACGGTGATTGGAATGGGGAGAGAAAAATTGCTGGATGAGGTAGGTATTGGCACCATGTAGCTCCACACCATCAAAACCTGCTGCAATGGCACGTCTGGTAGCTGCCAAAAAGGCTTCTAAAACAGCCTCTACCTCCTGATGCTTTAAGGCACGAGGCTCAGCAACATAGCCGTGCTCAGCCTTGACAGCACTTGGTGCCACTGGCTGTCCCTCAATCAAGTGAGGCGCTACCATGCGCCCTCCGTGGTAGAGCTGTAAAATAGCCAGGGAGCCATTTTTTTTCATGGCTTGAGCGAGTCGCGAGAGTCCTTCAATCTTGTCATCTTCAGCAGCACTGAAGCTATCCGCAAAGGCTTGCCCTTGCGGGTGAACATAGGCACTACCTGTAATCAAGAGACCTGCCGATAAGGAGCGCCGCTCATAAAAATCAATATCGGCTTGCGAAACATAACCACCAGGCTCACAAGCACTGAGGGTCATCGGAGCTAAAACCACACGATTGCGGGTCTTTAAGCCTTGACCAATAGGAACTTGGTCTTGAATCTTATCAAACATCTCATCTTCTCCTTTTTTGAAACTAATCTAAAAGCACCAAAATGACCGCTGATGATTAGGCCTTTTTAGGTGTTATGCGATACATGATCGTTTAGATCTTTAGTGAGACTGATACCATCACTTGTGGTGTCGTCAAAACAAACCCTATCTTCAGATCGGTTGACGTTAACGGCTAAAGGGGAGCCCTAAAAACGAGCTTTTCCTATGTTTTCTAGGTCAAAAACTGATAGAATCAACGTTTTATCCGTTGGGCAATTGAGGGGCTAGCGCCCCTAAATAAGGACAAGGCTCGGTCAACCGAACTCATCTTATCCTTGTCATCGTAATATTCGAAACGCTTGGATAGCAAATCGTCCCAGCTTCAATTTATTTAATCAGTTAATTATCAGAGCAACGATGGACGTGTTTTGTTCATTCCAGCATTACTCCACACCAGTTATCAGGCACTTTAGTGCTATTCAATGACTGATTAACCACCACCTCAAACAACACAATAAGCTGATTGAAGGATGTTGGAATGAGCTAATAACTCTCGATCTTTTACGGCTTAAACTGACTAGACAACACGCGCCAATTCACCGTAGAGCCTGCAAAATAAGGTGAGCAGGCCTGTTCAGGATAGCTCGTTGAGATGGTCAGGGAATAGCAGCCAACCACTAAGCGTCATACGTTGGTCACACAGGTTTCCCGAGTAAGGATTGCACCTCTAGTTTACTCCAGCCAAGCTCTGACACGACCACTGTCCCTTGTCGTCCTGATGGAGGCAAATGACCTGACCTTGAGGAAAGTCAATCTCCCAAAATACAGCTGCTGGGTCAACCAGTTCTTGATATAAGAGGCGCAAGACCCCCAAGTGACCAACGATAGCCACTGAGGCACTAGATGCCCCTAGGTTCAAAGCGCGTGCAGCGGCTTGAACGCGTTCTCTAAACTGATGAAAGGGTTCGGCTGCTGGAGGGGTAACGTCAAAAGGACGTTCTAACCAAGCGAGCCACTGGCTAGGATAGGCAGCTTCGATTTGGTCTGCGGTCAGCCCTTCCCAGGCCCCAAAGCCCTTTTCATCCCAATCCTTAACCACCTCAAGAGCGTAGGCTCCTCCAAAGACCAGCTCTGCAGTCTCTTGTGTGCGCCTGAGGGAGCTGACATAAACGCGCTCTATAGGGACAGCTACTACCTGCTCTGCCATGGCAATGGCTTGCTGTCGTCCTTTGGCATTGAGTGGAACATCACTACTGCCATAAAAGCGTCGCTGGGCATTATAATCCGTTTCACCGTGTCGCATCATATAAAGGGTCATCACATCAATCCTATCACTAAAAGCATGTGGGCAATTTCCACAAAAGCACCGAGAGTGTCGCCAGTGTGCCCATCAATTTTTCGATAAACAAACCATCGGTAAAAGATAGCACCGACCAAAACTAGAAGGTAGGCCAACAAGCCCTTGGGACCAAAACCGAGATAAAGCACAAGGATCGGCAAGACCTGCGCCAGAGCAATATCCCGTGTACGTGTTCCAGCAAAGAATTGCCCACTCCCCCCACTGCTACGTGCATAGGTCATCTGATAGAGTTGGAGAGCCAATCCAGCCTTGCCAATCATCGATAGGCAGGCAATGAGTAACCACTTGGGTTCTGGTAGATAGGAGTAGCTCATCAGCATTAGAGCGTAATAAAGAAGCAAGGCCAGCACCCCATTACTGCCAATGCGGCTATCCTTCATAATCTCTAGCATCCGTTCCTTATGTCGGGAAGAAAAGAGCCCATCAGCCATATCAGCCAAGCCATCCAAATGAAAGCCCCCTGTCAAGAGCACATCAATGACGAAGCTCAAGACCCAAGCGATCGGACCTGGTAACACGAGCACCAAGAGGGCATAGGCACCTCCTGTCAAGCACCCCAGTAATAACCCAAAGAGGGACAGGTAGGGGACACCTTTTCGTAAATGCTCCAAGTCAACAGACTTGTTAATCACCAAACGACTAAAAAATTGCGTATAGATAATCAGGGCTGAAATCATTTGAGTCGCTGGGCAAGGCCACAGATAACTAGGTAGACCTCGCTTGCCTCCTTCGCTAAAAATTGGTTAACCTGTCCAAGAACATCCCTGAAATACCGACCCAAGGGCGTATCTGGGACAATCCCTAGCCCAATTTCATTGGTCACAATGTAGACCTCGCCATCTTTATCACGCAGGCTAGCAATAATCGACTGCCACTCTGACAGGAGTTGCTCCAACAGTTGCGCCTGTTCGGTACGACTCAAAAAGCAGGTCTCATCAAGAGTGACCTTATCTGGCCATTGGGCTGCCACAGTATCAAAAAGAACGTTTGTGGTCAACATGGTCACACAGTCCAATAAATAGTTGCGGTGACTAGCTCCACGCAACCAATCCCCTAGACCAGCGTATTGTTCATGGGTCACCCAGGCCTCAGGACGCCGTTGCTGGTGCAGGCGGACACGCTCTTGCCAGTCTGGATCGTCCTGTCGAGACAGACCTGTCGCCAAATAACAGACATCAGGCTTGTCCCAAAGCGCTGCCTCTGCAAAGGCAGATTTGCCACTGCGGGCACCGCCCGTCACCAATACAAGTTTAGCCATGGCAATCTCCTAACACCTGATCAAAGGCTACTAGGGTTTCTTCAATATCTTCTGGACTATGGGCTGCAGAGATAAAATTGGCCTCGTATTGTGAAGGCGCTAAATAAATCCCACGCTTTAACAGCCCTTGGTGAACTTTAGCAAAGAGGTCATGATCGCTTTCCGCCGCATCAGAAAACTGACGAACAGGCTGGTCATTAAAGAAAAAGCCGAACATGGTCCCTCGATGAACAACCTGCATCGGAACCTGATGTTTTGCCGCCAGCTCTCGCAGTCCTTGGCAAAGGATTTTAACCTGCTGTTCCATCTGGTCAAAGAGCTCTGGGCTTAAACGGGATAAGGTTTCATAGCCGGCCGTCATCGCAATCGGGTTGCCAGACAGGGTCCCCGCCTGATACACGGCTCCCAGTGGAGCAATCTGATCCATGTAGACTTTTTTACCCCCAAAAACCGCCATAGGAAAGCCGCCACCGACCACCTTGCCCAAACACACTAGATCGGGTTCAATCCCATAAACAGCAGCTGCACCGCCATAGTGGGCACGAAAACCAGTCATCACCTCATCGAGAATGAAGAGGGCACCGTATTGTCTGGTCAGTTCACGACAATCCTTTATAAAGGCTTCATCTGCTGGGATGAGGCCCATATTGCCAGCAATCCCCTCAATAATCAGACCTGCAATGTCCTGACCATGAGCCTCAAAACAAGCCTTAAGCGCTTCACGATCATTATAAGGCAACGTGATGGTGTCTGCCGCTGTGCCTATCGGCACACCTGGAGAATTAGGTTGCCCAAAAGTGGCCAAGCCAGATCCAGCCGCCACCAAGAAGGCATCGCTATGGCCATGATAGCAGCCGATAAATTTGATTATTTTATCCCGTTTGGTCACTCCTCTCGCCAAGCGAATAGCACTCATCGTCGCTTCTGTCCCTGAGCTCACCATCCTTAACCGCTCAAGATAGGGCAAGCGTGCCTTGAGCAGTTGTCCTAGGCGGGTTTCCAAGGGGCTAGGTGCTCCATAACTGGTTCCCTTATCGACACTATCCTTGACCGCTTGTAGCACCTCATCATGAGCATGTCCCAAAATCATCGGTCCCCAGGATAGCACATAATCAATGTAGCGGTTCCCATCAACATCGTAGAGGTAAGCCCCCTTAGCACGGTCGATAAAGCGCGGTGTTCCCCCAACAGCTCCAAAAGCACGTACAGGACTATTGACCCCACCAGGGAAAATTTGCTTAGCTGCCTCAAAGGCTTGCTGAGATTGCTCTAGGTTCATCTGTCCTCCTTTGTCTGCCACTCTTGGGCGATTTGCTTGGCAAAATAGGTGATGATGAGATCTGCACCTGCCCGCTTAATGCTGGTCAAGCTTTCTTTGACCACTGCTGCTTCATCAAGCCACCCTGCTTGAGCTGCTGCCTTAATCATCGCATACTCACCACTGACATGATAAGCTACCAAGGGTAAGGCCGTTTGCTGTCTAACTTCTCTAATGACGTCTAAAAAGGGCAGAGCTGGTTTAACCATGAGAAAGTCAGCCCCCTCACGCTCATCACTCGCTGCCTCACGCAAGGCCTCTAGCCGATTGGCTGGATCCATCTGGTAGGTTTTGCGATCACCAAAAGCTGGAGCACTCTCACCAGCGTCACGGAAGGGGCCATAAAAACTTGACGCAAATTTCACGGCATAAGACATGATCGGGATATGGGTATAACCAGCCTGATCTAAGCCCTGACGAATAGCTGCAACATAACCATCCATAGCATTTGAAGGAGCAATAATATCTGCTCCCGCTTTGGCCTGACTAACAGCCACATCAACCAAGCGCTCCAAGGAGCGGTCATTATCAACCTCTTCCCCATCCAGAACACCACAGTGACCATGATTGGTAAATTCACAGAGGCAGGTATCAGCAATTAACAAAACCTCTGGACAGGCCGCTTTTAAAGATCTAAGCGCTTGCTGAACAATGCCATCTGGTGCCGAAGCTTGACTACCGATGGCATCTTTTTGCTCAGGAATACCAAAGAGCATGATGGCCTTTATTCCCAATCGACTAGCTTCCTCAACCTCTGCAATCGCCTCTGCCAAAGGCAGTTGAAAAACACCTGGCATCGAGGAAACCTCTTGCTTCTGGCTTAAGCCTTCCTTAATAAAAAGGGGGTAAATCAGGTCATCCGTCCTTAACTCTGTCTCTCTGACCAAGTCTCTTAGGGCTGATGAACGCCTTAAACGGCGGTGTCTAGTGAACATCTGTTAGACTCTCCTTCTGTCAATAATCAGTTGAACCATCTGTTCAACACTGGGAAATACAGGCATGGCGGTTACTGGAACACCATCTGCCTGAACGGCTTGAGCCGTGCTCGTACCGATGACAACAACCTCATGGGTTTCTGGTAAACGAGTCGCCACTTGATAAAAACTCTCCCAAGCCGATGGACTAGCAAAGGTCCAAATCACCTCTGGCTGTTCAAGATAGGCTGATACTTGTGATTGACCCGCAACATTAGGTCTGGTCTCGTACATGGGAAAGGCCAAGACCTCATGCCCCTGCTCTACCAAGACCTCAGCCATCAAGGGATTGGACAGGCTACTCTGAGGCAAGAGAATGGTCTGCCTAGACAGGCCAAGCGCCAGCCATTCCTCCAAAAAATCACGGGCATAATTCCCTTTCGCTTCAAAAGTAATCGGATAACCAAGCGCCTCCACTGCCTTGCTGGTCTGAGAACCAATCGTTGCAATGCGATGATGGGGGCGAAGACAAGCCTGAAAACACTCTGCGGCAACAGCACTGGTGAAAAAGACCCAATCCGCAAGAGGCACTACTTGTAAGACCCTTTCTGGAATAGGATTAGCAGCACAGGCGATTAAGGGCAGATGAGCCACCGTATAGCCTTGAGCAACCAAGCGCTGCTCAAGGTCTGTGGCAAGAGCCTGCTCTCTAGTTATTATCACGATCTTGGTCATCTTATGCCAACAGCTCCTTGTCTTGTCAAGTCTGCAACAGCTTGCTCAGCTAAATCAACACCCGCACCAGCGACACGGACACGACAGCAACGCTGCTCCTTGTCTGCTAACATAACCTGCAAGTCATAACCGTCTGCAAGAGGAGTCGCTAGTGCACCAATCGGGAAGGTGCAGTCAGCCGCCATCAAGCCCAGAACCTCTCGCTCTAGTCCGACACAGCTGGCTGTCACCTCATCATGAAGGATACCTAAAAGCTGACGTAAGGCCAGGTCATCTTCACGGCACTCAATCCCAAGAGCACCCTGAGAAATAGCTGGTAAGCAAGCCGTTGTGGTCAAAGGCTCCAGATACAAGCCCTTATCTTTACTGGTCCAGCCCATACGATTGAGCCCAGCCATGGCTAAAACAATGGCATCGTACTGACCCTCCTGAACCTTCTTGATCCTGCTGTCAATATTGCCCCTCAGAGGACTAAATACCAAATCTGGTCGTAAGGCTTTTAACTGTGCCTGTCGCCTCAAGCTGCTAGTACCAATAACTGCACCTGCTGGTAAGGTCTCAAGGCTCAGTCCCGCTTGACTAAAAATGAGACAGTCTCTGACATCCTCACGCTCAGGAATGGCCGCCAGACAACAGCCCGGAGCCAAACGAGCAGGCATATCCTTAAGACTATGCACGGCTAGGTCGATCACCCCATCCAAAAGAGCCTGCTCAATATCCTTGACAAAGACCCCTTTACCACCTATTTCTTGCAAGCTAACATGAACTAGACGATCACCAGTCGTTTTATAGGGCACCAACTCAATGCTCACCTCTGGGTAATGCGCCAAGAGCCGATCCACCACCTGTTGGGTCTGGGTCATGGCCAGTTGGCTCTGTCTAGTACCAACCTTAATGGTCTTCATCACTTCCTCCAATCTCTTCCTGCATCAAGCCGAAAATCTTACAAATCAAGGCAATGTCATAGGTGGAATTGTCCCCGACAGCCATCTCTTTGAGCTGCAAAATCGGCTCCTTAATCAACTGGTTGACAATCCCTTTCATGTGCTTAGAAATCTGCTTTTGCTCACGCTCGGTCAAATCAGGCAATTTGCGCTGCAGACTCTCCATAGCAGCAGCCTGTATGCGTAACCCTTTCTCACGAATCTCCTGAATCAAGGGAACGATCCCCAACTGCTGGCGCCAATCATCAAAAGCAAGCAACTCTTTAGCGATCTCTAGGGTCATTTGCTGCGCAATTCGCTGGCGCTCCTCCTGGTAGGCATCCAGCTGGTTGGTGAGGTGCTCAATGGTATAAAGCTTGAGGGCAGTCCCCGCATGAACTGTCCGTGGCAGACAGAGGTCAAACACAATGGCCCCTGGCTTAAGCATATGTGGAAATATAATATAGTCACTGGTCTTAACTGCTGAAAAAACGATATCAGCCTGGGCAACAGCCTCTTCCAACTGCTCAAACCTGTGAGCTACTACCCGCTGATCCGTCAAAAAAGGCTCCGCCTTAGCCAGCGTCCTGTTGACCAAAACAATCGATCCAAAGTCTTTTTGAAGGGCATACTTGGTCACCAGTTGACCAATTTCTCCCAGACCAACGATAGCAATCTGCTTATCTGCTACATCAAAACCAGAATCTTCGAGTGTTTGCATAGCTGTTAGTCCAATAGATATAGGGCGGGCATTAATCCGATAGACCTCATGCATCCGTTTGGCAAAGGTAATGACACGTCTAGCCACTTCGTTGAGCATCATGCCCGTCGTGCCAACCTCCTTAGCACGCTGAAAGGCGCGTTTGACCTGACCTAAAATCTGGGTTTCCCCCAAAATCTTAGATTCCAAGCCGACTGAGACCCGAAGCAAATGTTCTAAAACAGTGTCAGCCTCCTTCATCACTAGATAGGGTTCCAGTTCTTCCACTGGAAGCTGAAACCAATTGGCCAAAAAATGTTTGGCATAATAACGTCCAGTATGCAACTGATCCACCACTAGGTAAAGCTCCGTTCGATTGCAGGTTGATATGATAACATCTTCCAGCACACTTTTTTCCCGCTTGAGGCGTAACAGGGCTTCTTCTTGTTCTTGATCAGAGAAATGTACCTTTTCTAATAGCGAAAATGGGGTCTGCTTATGGGTTAAGCCAACATAAAGCAAATACATGGGCTATCCTCACTATAAATCTTCTAATATCGCTTGCAATTTCTGACGAACTTCCTTGGCTCTAGCAGCAGACAGCCCGTTAGTTGAAATCATCACCGAAAAATCCTTGGCTGGGGCAACGGCCACATTGTAAAAATCTGAAAAGTGCTTATCTCCCGTATTATTAACCAACTGACAAGGGGCGGCATCCGCCATGATTTGACGGTTAACAGTCTCTTGATCCGTACAGGCCAAGACCAATTTGGCATCCTTCAAATCACCTTTTTGATATTCTCTAGCCACCCAAGTTACTGTTGAGGGCTCAATGCTCTCATGTAGGGTTGGGCTGACAATGGTCACCAGCGCCTTCTCGGCCAAGAGGTGCTTGATTTTACGTGAGGCAACCTTGCCGCCTCCAATCACTACCACTCGTTTCCCACTAATATTGATCATGACTGGATACATGCTACTCTCCTGTTTTTCTTTGACGAGATTTAAAAATTTTAGCACTCCGCTTGTAGACTGTATCTGGAACCCCCAAACGATGGTTCACCAAGCGGGCAATGACAAAGAAATAATCAGACAAGCGGTTAATGTACTTGAGCCCGACGGGATTGACCGCTTCTTGAGCTTCAATGACGGCCACCATTTTACGCTCTAAGCGACGGGTCATGGTTCTGGCCATGTGAAAGGAACTGGCCAAAGGATGCCCACCAGGAATGATAAAATAAGCCAAGGCTTCTGGAATCGGAATATAGGCATCCATCTTCTCCTCCAACCAGGTCACATTGGCCTCTTCTTGCTTGTAGGGACGCAACTCCCTTGGCGTTGCCAAATCGCTCCCACAATCAAAGAGGTGTTGCTGGATTTCCTCACATTCTTCCCTTAAATCATCCAGAGCAGGGTAGTCCCTCATCTCTGATACAATCCGTCCCAAGAGCGAACACACCTCATCCATAGTCCCATAAGCCTCCACGCGGCAATGAGTCTTGGACACACGATCACCTCCATACAGCCGAGTAAAGCCTGTATCACCATATTTAGTATAAATCCGCATTCGTCGCCTCCTAGATGCTCTGATTTAAAATGGCATAGAGCTTGTCCATATCGACAGAAGCCCTCACAATATCTGCCAACTTGTCATATTCCTTATCCTTAAAGTCGTCGATGGTCAGGGTCTGCCCTTCAATAGGCTCAAGTCCTTTGGCTTGCCGTAGCTGGTTCAAAAAGTCTCTGGTCCAGGCCAAGTTATCGAAAACCCCGTGCAGGTAAGTGCCTTGAACCAAGCCATCGTGCCCAATCGCTCCATCAAATCGCTCTGTCTCTTCACCATTCTGCAGACGAATGCACGAGAAAGGCTCAACCCCTTCAGCCAGAATGGTCTCTCCCATGTGGATTTCGTAACCGTCTAAGCAATAACCCGCATGGTCGGCCTGAACCTGGGTTGTCCGTTTGACCGCTCGGAAAATGGTCTCCGTTTCCAGTAAGCCTAGCCCTGTTATTTCATCAATGCTGGACTCAACATGCAAGGGATCTGATAGTTTTTTCCCCAAGAGCTGATACCCCCCACAGATCCCAAAAATCCGACTGCCTCGACTCAAGCTCTCTTTGATTTCCTCTTCCAAGCCTGACTGACGCAGGTAAGCCATATCCTCAATTGTATTTTTACTACCTGGTAAAATCAAGAGATCGGGCTGACCAATGGCATCTCCCGGCATGACATAGCGCACGGAGACGTCTGGTTGAATTTCCAAACTATGGAAATCGGTAAAATTAGACATGCGCTTAAGGCAGACAATCGCCACATCCAAGTCTTTTTTACGATCAAAACGGCGACTCTTTTCCACCAAGGCAACACTATCTTCACTATCCAAATCCAGCTGAGCATAAGGCACAACACCGATAACTGGCACCTGGGTCAATGCTTCAATCATATCAATACCTGATTGCAAGAGGGCAACATCCCCACGGAATTTATTGATAATGACCCCCTTGATGCGGTGGCGATCCTCTTCTGGAATCAGCTGAATGGTGCCGTAAATTGATGCAAAGACCCCGCCTTTATCAATATCAGCCACTAAAATAACTGGAGCATCCACCAAGCGAGCCATTCCCATGTTAACAATATCGCGATCATTCAAGTTGATTTCAGCTGGACTACCCGCCCCTTCCAGAACAATCACATCATTTTCCTGGCTCAACTCTTCATAGACCACCTTGATTTTAGGCAAGAGCTCCTGCTTAAACTCGTGATAGGTCACCGCATCCATATCTGCCAAAACCTTGCCCATAAAGACAACCTGAGACTTTCGATCCGATGTCGGCTTGAGAAGGACAGGGTTCATGCGAACATCTGGCTCGACCTTGGCAGCTTCCGCTTGAAAGACCTGAGCCCGTCCCATTTCATCCCCCTTTTTGGTGATAAATGAATTAAGCGCCATATTTTGCGACTTAAACGGTACAACCGATAAGCCATCCTGTCTGAAAATCCGACACAGCCCTGCTACAATCACACTCTTTCCTGCATCAGAAGCTGTCCCTTGAACCATGAGTGATTTTGCCATTGCCACTTCCCATCCTTTCAAAAAATTCATCTTCACTAGAGCAGAGTGGCAGACCGAGCTCCTGATGGAGACGCACCAACCACGGCACGCCTAAGCGCGCTTTCTCTAACAAGTCCCTGTGTAAAAAGACCGTGTCTTTTTCACCCTCAAGGATCAGCTGCCCTTGATGAAGCACATAAGTGTAGTCACAACAGTCATACATCAAATCCATGTCATGACTGGTCAAAATAATGGTTGTCCCCTGCTGAACCAGCTTTTTCATCAATCGAATCATATGCGAACGCCCCTTAGGATCCAGCCCAGCCGTCGGCTCATCGAGCAAGAGGTAGCTGGGCTTGAGAGCGACAGCACCTGCAATCGCAACCTTCTTTTTCTGACCAAAACTCAGGTACTGAATCGGTCGCTTAGCCAAATGCTGAATATGCATGGCATCTAAGGCCTCTGCCACACGCTGCTCAATGACTTCCGCTGGGTAGCCTAGATTTTTCAACGCCAAGCCTACATCATCCTCAACCAGCGCATAAAAGAGCTGTTGCTCTGGATCCTGAAACACAATACAGACATCCTGACGGTAAGCATAAAGGTCTTTTTTTCGGTAACTCAGTCCAGCGCCCTCATAGAGCACTCGGCCACTCTGGGGACGGTAAAGCCCCATAATGACCCTCATCAGGGTCGACTTACCAGACCCATTGGCCCCTAAAATACCAATAATCCCTCCTTTATCAAAGGTCATACTCACCTCATTGAGGGCATGCCCGAAAGAAGGGTCATAAGAATAGGTCACTTGTTCTACTGCTAACATTCTCATCCCCTACTGATCAAACCGTATCTCTAGCATCTCAACCACATGCTGATTTGCTTGTATCAATCTAGTAAACAATTGACTGGACAACAAGCCCAAGGTCTGGTAACTCTGCTTGACACCACCAAAACCAAACTTCAAATCCAAAGTGTCTCGCATGACCAGAAACTCATGTAAAAACATAAAAATAAAGCGGTACATCAAGACTACCAATTCAATCAGCTCTTTAGGAACACGCGCCTTACGACAGAGGCTAATCAATTGTGGAAAAGGTGTTGTCACGGTCAAAAAGAAGGTCGCTGCCAAACTCACATAGACCCGAACCAATAGGGCTAAAGTCTGCTGATAGGCCGCTGGCTCAATGTTCAAGACATAACTTCCCAACCGCCATGACCACAAGGTCTCAGCTGGTAGCGTCCTACTGATACTGAATAAAATGGTTACTAAACTGATAAAAACAAAGGGAACAGACACTGCGACCCACTTGGCATAACTCCGCCAATGGATACGTCCCACATAGAGCGTCAACGGCACCAAGACACTGAGCAGCCCCAGCTGCCAGCTAAGGATTCCAGAAAATGAAATCCCTAGCGACAGCACATAGAGCGACACTTTAATCTTTGGATTGACACCTACCCAACGGTTGCGGTAGGCATAATAATCAAAGATGAGCATGCGTTTTCTTTCCTTTATGATAACCAATAATGTAGGTAATAATCCCCACACCGATACTGCCTTGCAGGGTGAAGAGCAGACTCTCAATCTCACCACTAGCTGGCTCATAAAGAGAGGAGAACCACGGTTCATAGTCTGGACGAACTTCGGTAATAGCTGCTTCAGCACCACCATCTGAACCACCAAATTCAGCTTGTTCAGGGGCTAACCAAAAGGCCGCCAATGCAATCAAGACACAAGTAAGGAGCAAGAATAAGTTCTGTTTTTTCATGCGGAAAAGACCTCCACTTCTTTAGAATAGTTGCTCACCAAGTTATAGAGCACCACTGACAAGAGACCTTCAATAATGGCAATTGGCACCTGAGTAGCCATGAAGACCCCCATGAATTTCATTGCAGCCCCCAAAACCCCTGCTTGACCATCTGGAAAAGCAATCGCCAGTTGCAGGGAAGTGGTCAAATAAGTGGCCAAATCAGCCAAGGAAGCACATAAGAAGATGGCCACCTTTTTATTAACCCCAAAACGGCGAGCAATACGGTAGATGCCATAACCAACAAAAGGCCCTACAACTGCCATTGAAAAGCCATTAGCTCCTAGAGTCGTCAATCCTCCGTGAGCCAAAAACAAGGCCTGAAAGAGTAAGCAAATGGTCCCCAAAACCACCATGACACTAGGACCAAACATGGCTGTCCCAAAACCAACACCGGTAGGATGAGAGGTTGAGCCTGTGACAGATGGGATTTTCAAGGCTGATAAAATAAAGACAAATGCACCCGACAAGGCCAACCAAACCTTCTGAGTGGGCTGTTCAACCATCACCCGACGAATCTTAATCACCCCATAGATGAAAAACGGTAAGAATAAGGCGAACCATAAGAGACAGTGAGCAAGTGGCAAATACCCTTCCATAATGTGCATGGCTGATACTGATGGACCACTCATAATAACTAATAGTAACAATAAAAAGATAAGAGATAATTTATGTTTCATACCAACCTCCTTAAGGTCGCTTAACAATCAGTGTTGTAAAATAAGACAGTTTCTCATCGAAGGAAAGATCCCTCACCCCACGGCGAACGTCTTGCCTATCTGTGCTAGCATGACTAACCAAAATCGTCGTGTCCAAAAGCCCGTGCTTGTCTAATAGAGGCAAAATAGTTGGCAGGTAATTGGCCACCTTCATGATAACAACTGTCTCATGCAAGGACAAGGCAGCCTCCAGACGTTCCAAGCCTGCGGTAGCAGGCACCACTGCAAAGGATTCTTCATCCATGACCAGAGGCACACCAACCTCAGACGCTATACTATTGTAAGAGGTAATGCCTGGAATGGTTTTGGTCTCAATACGATCCCCGATAATCTCTAACAAATAAGCATAAGTACTAAACACCATCGGATCACCCAAAGTGATAAAGCCAACATTGCTTCCCGCTTGGACATCAGCGATAATTTCCTCTGCAATCGATTGCCATTGCCCTTCTTTCAAGGAGCGATCACGCACCATGGGAAAATGCCGTTGCTTGATTTGCAAATGCTCACTGAGGTAGGGCTCTGCAATACTAAGGGCCAAGCTCTTGTCGTTTTTCTTAGCTTCTGGTGTGTAAAGAATATCAAGTTGCTTGAGCATCCGACTGGCTTTGACAGTGACCAACTCACTGTCACCTGGTCCGATGCCAATGCCGTAAAATGTCGCCATAATCTCCTCCTAACCAATTATATCATTTAGATGTTCCAGATAGAGCGCCTGTACTTCAGGGTATTCTCCCAAGCCAACCAGATGGGGAATGACAGTGTAGCCACGACGTTCAAAGTAGGTTTTCCAAGAATCGTCCTCATCCGACAGCAAGTCATTGGTTGCATGGTCACCAGCTACTAACATAAAGGGGGCCAAATGAATATCCGTCACCCCAGTCTGACGCAGTTGCTCTTCAATCAATTCAACAGAAGGATAGCTCTCCACACACCCCATCCGAACAGCTGTCCCCTGCAACATGTGATCCAAAGCCGCATAAGCTACAAAAGCATAGTGCTGGCTGCCATGTCCCATTAAGACACTCGCAGCTTTTTGGCCAAAACGTCCATAGCGGTTGAGGAGAAGGTCCTTGACCCTCTTGTAATCCTCTTGGCTATACAAGAGTGGCTTCCCGACCTTGAGTACATCAAAGCTGGAGACAAACGCCTCTGATTGCTTGAGAATTTTGTCGTATTCTCCGCCGATAATGATGTGCAAGGGCTGAATATAGACTTCTCTAATACCTTCTGAGGTCATTTGCTCCAAAGCCTGCATAACATTAGGAATATCCAGCCCTTCATTGGCCTTGATCCGACGAATCACCACACCTGAGGTAAAGGCTCTATAAACCGCATAATCTGGGTAGTGTGCTTGAATAACTTGCTCGCAGGCTTCAATCGTTTTTTGCCGAGTTTCAGGATAAGTCGTCCCAAAACTCACTACTAAAATGGCTTTTGTCATCCGCTTATTCCTCTGTCAACAGCTGGCGGCACTTGTCACGAATGGCCGCAATGGTCGGCTTGTCTGTCTCAATAATCTCTGTATAGCCTGCTTGCTCAATAACGGCCCTAGTGGTCTCACCCATAACAATAATCGGCAGATGGTTAAGCTTAACCTCTAGCTCCTCTGCCATGGCAACAAAATTGGTTGCCGCTAGAGAATTTGGCAAGCAAATCGCCTCTAGCTCCACTTCCGATAAATCAGGCAAGTCATCATCAAAATCGACAGTGTGGGTCACAAGGACAGGTAACTCATAAAAACGACGGACGGCCTTCTGCTTATAGTCAGGTGCTAAAATGTACCAGTTACCGGTTTCGTTGGCCAACGTTTCAACCAAGTCCTCACCGTGAATGTGAGCTCCCTTGGCATAAAGAATTAAACCTGACTCTCCCATCGCCTTAGAAGTGTGTTGGCCTACCGCAACGACCTTCACATGCCCTAAAGCTCGTAAGTCTTGTCCTGTCGCTTTAAGAGCCTCTAAAAAGAGAAGCCAGCTCTGCCAATCCGCCACCAAAAGGCCATCAAGAGTTGTTACATCAGGAAGCTTAAAAGGGAAAGGATTCACCTTGTTTCGACCTGGGAAGGTCACTAGGTTTGCCCCATCATCCTTGAGGAGACGAGGCAGTTTGCCTGTCGGAGACGCTTGGATTAAAATCTGGCGACCAGATAAAGGCAGGTGCTCATGAAAGTTTAACTGCTGGCGGAAGGAAACCACATCGCCAATCACAATGATGCTCGGTGCTGTCAAGCCATGCTCAGCCACAAGCTCTGTGATGGTCGACAGTGTCCCATCAATTGAACGCTGCTGAGGATGGGTCGCCCATTCGATCACAGCCACAGGCGTCTCAGATGCAAAGCCACGGCTAGACAACTCTGAAGTGATGGTTGCTAAGTTTTTCATGCCCATCAAAAAGACCAAGGTGCCCTTGAGTTGAGCAATGGCTTCCCAGTTTAACTGTTCGGTCTCATCCTTGAGGTGCCCTGTAAAAACATGAAAACTCGTCGCCACATCACGGAAGGTCATCGGAATCCCCGCATAGGTTAAGCCAGCCACAGCCGAGCTCACCCCAGGAACAACCTCAAAATCAATACCAGCCTCAACAAGACTCAAAGCTTCTTCACCACCACGACCAAAGATGTAGGGATCCCCACTCTTCAACCGCACGACAGCTTTGCCTTCTCTGGCCTTCTCAATCAAAATCGCCTCGATCTCATCCTGGCGCACACACGGCATCCCAGATTGCTTCCCAACGTCAATGGTCTCGCAATCAGGCTTCAGATACTTAAACAGGTCCTGGTTAATCAACCGATCATAGACCAGAACATCTGCCTCTTTTAGACGACGAGCGCCCTTCACAGTAATCAACTCCTGGTCACCAGGACCAGCTCCTAATAAAGTGACTAAACCTGTCATGTCTTATTCCCTTCTTTTCTAAGCCAAATAGGCACGCAATTCTTCTACCGTTGATACACTCTGCGGGTAGTCAACCAGGGGACGGGCAATGATGATACAATCAATTCCCAGCTCCAGGCAACCATCAATTTTTTCACGAATACCACCAACGCTACCGCTCTCCTTGGACACAAAGACCTCCGCCTTGGAGCGCAGGATCAACTCCTTGTTGCATTCTTTGGAAAAGGGAGCCTTGATGGCATCAATCTGATCAGCTACCAACCCCAATTGCTCACACGCTAGCAACACTTCCGAGGTTGGCAAGACCCTCACCACGATACGGCTATCAGGCAAGCCTTCAACAAAGAGCGGCAGGGTCTTGCTGCCTGTCCCTAGATAAACCGTCTTGTAACCCTTTTGCCTCATAACCTGAATGGCCTCTTCGGTAGAATGAACGACAATAGCCCCGCTCAAGTCAAGAGTTGCCTGACGTTCAAACCGCACATAGGACACCCCAGCTAACTCTGCCGCTCTAATCGCCTCCTTGGACACAATATCCGCAAAAGGGTGGGTGGCATCGATAATTTCATCAACACCGTTGGCTTGAATGAAGGCTACCATGTCCTCAGCAGTCAACCGCCCTTGAATCACTGGCTGGCCAAATTTGGAAGCCAAATGCTTGCCATAATCGGTGACGACAGAGGTGGTAACAGCCAGTTCCAGCTCATTGAGCAAGGCTAGAATATCTGTACTGTCTGACGTTCCTCCCAACAATAGCTTCATCATAGGGTGTAGCCTCTCGGTGTAATCATACGACCGTTTTTGACATAGGTTTCCTTGTTACCAACAATGATAATAGTCGTCATATCGACCAAGGACTCATCTAAATCTTTGATGGTAGTTAAAATATAAGTCTCATCCTTGCGACCGATGTCTTTACCAATACCAACGATCGTGTCTTCTGACTTGTATTCTGAAATGATGGACAAAGCTTTGGCCAAATGATCTGGACGCCCTTTACTTCTCGGATTGTAAAGGCAGATGACAAAGTCACCTTTAGCAGCTGCATGCAGGCGTTTTTCAATCACAGACATAGGGGTCATCAAGTCACTCAAGCTAATGTGACAAAAGTCATTCATCAAAGGAGCTCCCATGACAGCTGCAGCCCCAAGGCTAGCGGTAATCCCTGGAACCACCTTAACATCTAACTCACTGTTATCCCCTAAAAGTTCCAAAATCAAACCAGCCATACCATAAACCCCAGCGTCACCACTAGAGACCACACCGACATTTTTCCCTGTCTCAAGTGCCAAGTCAATAGCCTTTTGACAGCGCTCAATTTCATGGCGCATACCTGTGGTGACATGCTCCTTGCCCTTGACCAAATGACGAATCAAACGCATATAGGTGGAATAGCCAACAACAATCTCACAATCCTCAAGCGCCTCAAGTGCTTCGCGCGACATCAATTCTTCTTTACCGGGGCCTAAGCCAATAACGTATAACATCTTATTCTCCTTTATTTCTAAAACTTGTTATTATAGCAATCTATCACGAGAGCCATGATTTAATCTGATGATTACTCTAAGCTCAAACGAACCAAATCTGATGGCGCTCTCTTAAAAAAGACTCAAGCTCCTGATTCTCTGATAAAAACGTAATAATACAAGCAGATTATTTGACCGACTTATGGAAACGCGTTTGGATAGGCATGTCACTACCTCTCCAGTCACTTACTCCCCAACTCACTGACAGTAGCCTTGGCCAGAGCATAGGTACAGCCATCCTTGGCGAAACGATCCGTCAACACCTGACCACTGCTCGCAAGATCTGCACTGGCAAGAGCGACACTGCCAACCCCAACCGTCTGCTTGACAAAGGCTGACTGCGGGTACTTGTCAGCAACCAAAAGAAGCTCCTCCCTAGTAAAAGTCTCAAAGGGACAGCCGAGGCTTGACGCCAGAGACAGAATGGCTTCTTCTTCTTTTTTGACATCAATACTGACAATCTTAGCAATTTCCTGAGGAGAAATCCCTTCTTGCTGGCAAAAGAGCTCAAACCCTTCTTGAAAAACCTCAGGCAATACTGCCTTACGTGCACCAACACCTAGAAGATAAGGTTTGGGGTAGATGACCGCCACATTTTCCCTGACTTCTGAAGTGGGACGGGTCGTTAGGATAATGAGTGGAGCCGTTCCCTCTAAAATATCCTCTAGCGCTTCAGCGGTGATAACCGTCAAACCTCGTGTGTCTGTCACCCAAGCCTTTTCTTGATAGAAATAGACCTGCTGCTGATTGCCGAGGTAGCTGTTAAAGGGCTTGACCAGAGGGCGGAGGTCATCTCGCCAGCCGTTGACCGACTTGGCCAAGGTATCCAAAGCCACCACATTTTGAACATCAGTAGCTGTCGTGATAACAGGATTTGCCCCCATCAAACGAGCAATCGCTAAGGTTTGCTCATTAGCGCCGCCCAAATGACCGCTCAATAGACTGATCACATTCGTCGCTTTCTCATCCATGACAATGACCGCGGGGTCTGCTGCCTTATCCAACACCACAGGTGCAATAGCACGCACGACAATCCCTGTCGCCATGATACAAATGAGAACATCAACCTCCTTAAAGAGCTTAGCAATAGCCTGAACAGGACTCCCCTGTAAGGCCAGCGTCTCGTCATCCGCCAATTTCGGCAGGGTATACACCAGACCCGTTCCCAAACCCTTTTGCAGGGTTAAGGCAGTGGCCTTACCTGTCGGTGTGAGAGCGACAATGGCAACTTTATTTAGCATGGCTACTTTTCCCGTGGCGGAACTCATGTTCAAATTCCTTGTGATAGAGTTTGGAGTAATAAAACTCCTGCCCCAGAAAGTCACCCACCAAAATTAAAGCCGTTTTACTGATTCCTGCTTCCTTAACTTTCTGAGCAATATCTTGCAAGGTGCCAAAAACCTTTCGTTCCTCTGGCCAGGTAGCCTTGTAAATCACAGCAGCCGGCGTCGTCTCAGGGTAGCCTCCCGCCACCAGTTCCTCAACAACCTTATCAATCCCGTGAATGGATAAGAAGATCGCCATGGAAGTACGGTGTTGGGCATAGCTTCTTAAGGATTCCCGATCAGGCACAGGTGTCCGACCAGCCATTCGCGTGATAATGACGCTCTGAGAAACTTCTGGTACCGTGTACTCCGTCCCAATACTTGACGCCGCACCCAGAAACGAACTGACACCTGGGGTGCAATCAAAAGGAATACCGCGCTTTTTCATCTCCTCGGTCTGTTCTCGAATGGAGCCATAAATCGAAAAATCTCCAGTCTGTAAGCGCACGACTTCCTTACCAGCCTTGACCCCTGCCTCCATCACATCAATGATTTCCATTAAGTGCATGCTGGCACTATCATGGATTTCAGCTCCCTCTTTACAATAATCTAGAAGGGCAGGATTGACCAGAGAGCCTGCATAGATAACCACATCAGCCTTTGACAGCTGCTTATAGCCTTTAAGGGTAATTAAATCCACATCACCAGGTCCTGCTCCGACAAAATGAACAATTGACATAAACGCTCCTTTCTAAGCTTCTTGTGCTTTTTGACAAGACACAATAATTGTTGAGTTCTGAGGCTTAAAGTAATGCCCCTTACCCAGCCCTGTCCAACGGCTAGCCTGTAACGACACCATCTCTAGCTCATCCCAAGCCATCTGTTCAGCAATAGTAACTGCTTCCAAGGCATTTTCCAAGAGGATAAAGTTGAGCACCAGACGCCCACCAGGCACCAAGAGTTCCTCACACCAGTCAAAAATTTCCTGCATGTTACCGCCAGTACCACCAACAAAGATGGCATCAAACTGACCATCAAGGGCAATCGGTGCCTTGCCCTCATGGAGAGTAATGTTTTGGCAACCAAAATGAGCTATATTCTCCTTGGTCAAGGCTACCGCATCAGGGTTCTGCTCTACCGCAACAACCTCCAACTCTGGATAGGTATAGGCTGCCTGAACGGTCACGCTGCCTGTCCCTGACCCAACGTCCAGAAGGCGCTTGGCACGGTGTAAGGCCAGTTTATCTAAACTGATAGCCCTAACCTCCTCCTTGGTCATTGGAACCTTAGTCCGAATAAAATCACTATCCCTCATCGAGCACCACCACCACATTCATCTCATAGGCACGATCTTCAACCTCTTGTGCCGACAGAATGCTAATCCTTTCATCATCATAACTTAATTGTTCCCCAATAATAATCGTCTTACGACACCCTCGCTTGACAGCCTCTTGGGCAATCTGGTAGGGACCAACCTGCTGATCCGTCACCATAAAGACCTTAGGGAGGCTCATGATCAAATCAAAATTAGGCACCTTGGCATGGCTGCTAGTCAAATAAGCGTCATTCATTGGTAGACAGACCTTGCTAGCCAGGTATTGCATGGCACTAATGCCTGGTTGAATCGCTACCCGACCTGGGAATTTTTCAGACAACCACTTACCTAGACCGTAGATCAAGGGGTCTCCTGACACCAGATAAACAATCTGAGTCTCTTCTGGATAGCAACGCAAGAGTTGATCCAGCTCTGCTAATTTTTTCGGGGCAACCTTCCCCTTGTCTCGATAGGCAGCTGGTAAAACCTCCAAATGTCGCTCGCTGCCTAAGACGACGTCTGCCTGCGCACAAATGGCCTCTTGGCCCACCAAGCAAAAACGAGCATCTCCAGGACCAATGCCGACCACATGAATCATGTCCATTCCTCCTTAATCTCCTCCAGCGGTTTCGTAGAGGCGAGATAGCCATCCTCCGAACCGAACAGAACCACCTCAATGGTGACCGCTGGTTTTTTAAATTTGAGCAAGCGTTCTGTCTTCATCTTGATTTTATCCGCCAGAACCTGATAAACCCCTTCATAGCCGTAATCCTTGATAATGACCGCTGCTGCCTCGGTCGTGATACAAGCATCCACTTGCTGAAGCATGTCTAGCGGCGCTCCCATGAGGGCTAGATTGGCCACTAGGGTTTCGATGCGTCCATCCGAATCCTTGCTATGGGTGGACATGGTGCCTGCAGCTACCTTGACCAATTTTCCCATATGCCCGACCATCAAGACCTTAGTAAAGCCTAGTCGCTGAACTTCTTTGAGCACATGACCGACAAAGTTACTCATGTTCACGATATGCGCTTTAGGAATCCCCAGCTGTTCGGTGGCAAAGGCCTCACCGTAGTTACCAGGTGCCAGAATGACCGAGCTGTGCCCATTGTTTCGCAGCATGCTCAACTCAACGGTAATGGCTGCCTTCCAAGCATCTTCTGACATGGGATTAACGATGCCGGTCGTGCCCAAAATGGAAATCCCCCCCAGAATACCTAGCCGAGAGTTGTAGGTCAGCTTGGCGATTTCTTCCCCTTCTGGCACAAAAATCAACACTTTTGCCCCACATTCTGGACCGATTAGTTCTCGAACCGATTGGGCAATCATCTTTCTCGGAGTCGGGTTAATAGCTGCCATACCGACTGGGTTGGCCAGCCCTTTCTGGGTCACTCGGCCAACTCCTTGACCCCCATCAATCTCAATCTCTGTTTGATCAGGCAAAAGGGTTACTGTGGCATAGATTAAAATCCCATGCGTCGCATCCGCATCATCACCACCATCTTTTTGAATCGCAGCCGTCGCTGTCAGACCATCGAAAGAAGGGGCGTGAACCGTCATGGTAACTGTCACGCCTGAAGCTGTCCGGACAGTAATTCTCTCCTCCAGCTCCTGGTTCAAAATCATACTGACCGCAGCAACGCTAGCTGCTGTCGCACAGGTCCCTGTTGTGTAGCCCCGCCGAAGTTTTTTGCCATTGACATAGACGTATTCTTCCATCTCACCACACCTTTCTTAATGCTTAGTCAGCTGACGTTGGTACACTGTAGCGTTGGTAATCTTGGGTCTCGTCCTTCAGCTGATATAGGATGGCATTGACAATTGCCGCCGCAATGGTACTGCCGCCTTTACGTCCTAGAGCTGAAATCGCTGGGATCTCACTCTCATGCAGTTGCAATTTAGACTCTGCTGCCCCCACAAATCCAACTGGAACACCAATCACAGCATCAGGTTTTAGCTGACCAGCCTCAACCATATCCAATACCTTAAAAATTGATGTCGGTGCATTACCAAAGACAAAGAGCTTTGGTCCCTCAACCTTAGCAGCATACTCAACCGCCGCCATGGAACGGGTGATCCCTTTTTCTTTGGCTTCCTTGAACACTTCAGGCTCATTGACCAAGCAACGGTACTTGACCCCACGCTGATCCAGCAAGGTTTTATTAAAGCCCCCCAAGACCATGGTTGTATCTGTAAAAATCGTTCCCTGATGAGTTAAAACATGAATGATATGGGCGATAGCGTCATTGGAAAATTTAATATTGTAGAGGTAATCAAAATCCGCACTGGTAAACACCACCCGCTTGAGCACTGCTTCTTCAAAAGGGTCTGAAAAACGGATATCCGGGTGCTCCTGATCGATAATCTCTTGAATTTTAGCAAAACTGGCTGCCTCAATCTGATGTGCTTGCTTGAGATAAGACATTACCCTTTTCCTCCTTCTGTCGCTGTCGGTGTCGAATAACGCACATAATCATCCGTTACGACGGTTTTCATTTGGTAGATAATAGCATTGACAATCGCCACAACAATGGTGCTCCCTCCCTTACGACCAAGGGTAGCAATAGCAGGGACAGGTGAGTCAAGCAAGGCTTCCTTAGACTCTTCAACATTGATAAAGCCAACAGGTACACCAATAATGGCATCAGCAGTGGCTTGCCCTGCCTCAATCAATTCTAACAGGTAGGACAGGGCTGTCGGCGCACCGCCAAAGGCAAAGACCTTAGGACCTTCCAAACGTGCGGCATACTCAACCGCAGCCATCGCTCGGGTAATTTGCTTATCCTTCGCCAACTGAACCACCTCTTCATGGTTGATGAAGCACTCATAGCGAACCCCCATCTGATCCAGCACACGCTTGTTAATGCCGTTTAAGGAAATGGAAGAGTCAACAATCAAGGTTCCTTTTTGCGACAAAACCTCTAAAATACGGTCATTCACCTCATGGGTAAATCGCATGGTGTAGAGGTAATCAAAGTCTCCTGACGTATGAATAGCACGTTTGATGATGGACTCTTCCATCTCTGTTTGAAAGACATAACCAGCATGTTCCTCGTC
Organism: Streptococcus ovuberis; assembly: GCF_012396585.1. Taxonomy (GTDB): domain Bacteria; phylum Bacillota; class Bacilli; order Lactobacillales; family Streptococcaceae; genus Streptococcus; species Streptococcus ovuberis. The sequence continues at coordinate 2,711 of NZ_JAAXPR010000009.1, read as the reverse complement.
AATCACAGACTGGATAATTTGAAAACTTTTTTCCTCAATAGAGGATGGATTTTGAATATATGACATCAGATAACTCCTATCATGTTTAAACTGATATAACTCAAAAGACCAAGTAGCAGGGCAACTGTCGTACTCATGTAGAGCAAGGACACTGTGGTCAAAATATCTTGGGGCACAACCGCCCGCAACCGATCGCCAATCGTAGGTTTGTCAATCAACTCCCCATGGTAGACATGAGCCCCTCCAAGCCGGATGCCTAAAGCTCCTGCAACCACAGCTTCTGAAAAAGCACTATTGGGACTGGCATGCTGGTAACGGTCCCGCCAGCCAATACGCAGGGCTGACCGCCCATCCAGCTGCAACATGTGACTAGCCAAGACAAGGCAGCCCCAGGTCAAGCGAGCCGGGAGCAGGTTCGCCAAATCGTCCATCTTGGCTGAAACAAAGCCAATATAGCGGTACTTTTCCGTTCGATAACCCACCATAGAATCCAGGGTATTGACGGCCTTGTAACCCATGGCTAGAACGGGTCCACCCAGAAAGAGACAAAGTAAGGGACCAATGACCCCATCACTGGTGTTCTCAGCCACCGTTTCAATCGTGGCTTTGGCAATCTCTTCTCGATTTAAAGAAGTTGTATCCCTTCCCACAATCATACTAACCTGGTAACGAGCATCTTCGAGACTCCCCTCTTGGAGCGTTCGATAGACCTTGACAGCCTCAACAGCCAAGCTACGCCCCGCCAAACTAGCATAGGCCAAGTAAATCCAGACCACCCAGTAGAGCACAACGTGAACCTGTTGGGCCAAATAAAGCCCAGCAGTAACCACACCAACTGTCAAACCAACCGTCGTTACCCACAGCAATCCTCCGAACAGATAGGCTGTTACGGGGCGCTTGGCCCGATAGCGAAGACAAAAAGAGATGTAATTCCCCATCCATTTGACAGGATGCGGCCAGTGGTATGGATCACCTAAGATCCAATCCAGCAAGACCGCTAAAATCACTGCTAACACCACCATATCAAGTCGCCTCACGAATATAGTCTAACCAATTGGACAAGAGGTCTTGGTTCTGGTAGAGGTGAACATGTAGATAGCTCGCAAAAGTACGTCCCTTTTGATAGCCCCCTGCCCACTGTGAAACGACTTGCCCATCTCGCTCCTTATGCAGGTCCAATACTGTTGGTTCTGAAGTCTCAAAGACAGAATGGTGAAACTCATGCCCTCTGACCCTTGTTCCACTGGGACCAAACAAGCTCGGCACCTGCGTCTTGGCCTCACAGTAACCAAACCGTTTCAAACGTGGCGTCATCACACTTTTCCCTTCAAAAATCCCAACCATCTCATAGACCCCATCAGCAGTCTCCAGAGCCTCTCCAAGATACATCAACCCACCACATTCAGCATAAATAGGCTTGCCTGCCTCGTGGGCTTCTAAAACTGACTGACGAAAAGCCTGATTAGCCATCAAAGCCTCCGCATACATCTCTGGAAACCCTCCGCCAAAATAGTAGGCATCTGCATCTGGTAGTTGCTGGTCTGCCAGAGGACTAAAAGGCACCAAGGTCACCCCTGCTTCTCGCAACAAATCCAGATTATCTTCATAATAAAAATGAAAAGCCTCATCTAGCGCATAACCCAAGCGCAAGGGGGTATCATTCTTCACCTCAAAGGGGCTATCCTGCAAGAGACGTGGGGCCTCCACCTTCTCCAACAAACGCTCCAGCCGCACATGCGCCAAAGCCATCTCGCCCAACTGCTCAAAACTCTGATCCAAACCAGCCAGCTCAACGTCAGGAATTAAACCCAAGTGCCGTGAAGGCAGCTCCACAGCGATATTCTTAGGAAAATAGCCGAGCACCTCAACAGAGGTATAGCGCTCAATAGCCCCCTTAATCAATTCATAGTGCTGCTCAGAAGCGACACGATTGACGATCACACCAGCAATGGTCACTTCTGGGTCAAACGTTGCAAACCCGTGCACTATAGCTGCAGCAGATGTCGACGTCGCCTTGCCATCAATAACCAGCACGACAGGAATATCCAACTGCTTGGCAATAAAAGCCGAAGATGCACAATCCTTGTCCGTGCCCAAACCATCAAATAATCCCATGACCCCTTCGACAACAGCGACATCAGCATCCTCTTGCCATTTCGCATAAGACCAAGCTAAAGCCTCCTGATGAGGGATCATAAAACTATCAAGATTACGTGAGGGACGCTTGGTAATCCGACTGTGATAGGCTGTATCAATGTAATCAGGACCAACCTTGTAGGGCTGGACACGGTAGCCCATTTTAGAGAGAGCTTTCAACACCCCTAAGGTGACTGTCGTCTTGCCCACACCGCTAGATACCCCAGCCAGCATAAACCGTTTCATCTCTAACCTCCATTATCACTTAATTGGATAGAAAAAGGGCTACAAAAAGATAGCTTTTTGTAGCCCCGTTGCTCACTGATAACTAGACACATCGTTGTGTAAAAATGATTCGCATCTTGATAAACATATTATACTACTTGTCATTTTTTGGGTCAAGTCTTTTTTTGAAATCAGTTACATTTTTTTGAAATCAGTTACAAAAAGAAAGTTCTAAAATGAAGTTAGCCAGTTGAGAGTATGCAAAAACATCTCAGAGAGATATAATGTAGTTCACCACAAACACATTAAAAGGAACTCTGAGATGCAAAACCATTATACTACAAAAGGCA
>NZ_JAAXPR010000008.1 GCF_012396585.1 Streptococcus ovuberis | reverse complement strand
CATATGATTCTTTCTAATGAGTGGTTTGATTGCTTTTCATTATAGGTCATATGGGGCTTTTTTCATACTCAAAAAGGCTCCATAATCTCCGAGGTGGATTTACCCACTACAGAAATTATAGAGCCTATTTTTTCAAATAAAAAAGCCTAACAGTCCAAAAGATTTGTGATATAATAAGGAATATGAGAATTGTATCAGGGAACTATGGAGGACGTCTGTTAAAGACTTTGGATGGCAAAACAACAAGGCCGACTTCTGATAAAGTGAGAGGTGCCATGTTCAACATGATTGGACCCTACTTTGATGGAGGAAGGGTGCTTGATCTTTATGCTGGTAGCGGTGGTTTGGCAATTGAGGCTGTATCGCGCGGTATCTCTCAGGCAGTTTTGGTTGAGAGGGATCGTAAAGCACAAGCTATTATCGAGGCCAACATTGCCATGACAAAGGAAACAGAGAAGTTTCAGCTTCTCAAGATGGAGGCCAATCAGGCCTTGCTAAATCTGGAAGGTTCGTTTGATTTGGTTTTTTTGGATCCTCCCTATGCCAAAGAAGAAATCGTAAAAACGATTGAACTCTTGGAGGAACGTCATCTCCTGACGGAAGACGTCATGGTCGTCTGTGAAACAGACAAGACGGTTGAGTTGCCTGAGGAGATTGTTGGTCTTGGTATCTGGAAGCAAAAGCAATACGGGATTTCCAAGGTAACCGTCTATATTCACTGATGGAGGTTCCATGCAGGTTTGGCTCGTTTATCTGTTGTTTTTAATAGTTCTGCTTGTTTTGATTTATCTGTTGTGGCGCCTCAATCGCTTGGAGGGGCTACTCAAGCATTATAAGTGCAAAAATCAAGAAGGTGTCGGTGCTTTATCTAGGACAAGAAATCCATTTTTCTTACTTCTGGCCTTGATTCAGTTGCTGTACACGCTACTGGATTGGAAGCAAAATGGTTTGGAGAGCACAGATGTTTACCGAGCCATCCTCTTGATTGGTCTACCTTTGTACCTTTATTTTACCCAAGACCGTGAGGATTAGAGAATGACTGTTTTAGATAATGTGACGCTTTTGTTTTTAGTGGTAGTCCTCTGTTATAGCTTTTATCTCATTCATGGACAGGTGACAGGGAAATTTCCTAAGCCTCGATTCAAATGGAGCAGTCTGCTTTTTTTGGTGATCGCTGGGGGTTATCTTGTAGATGGGGTAACTTCTGGTTTTAGCTGGAAGATAGTTGCTAGAATCGTTCTTAACGTTCTTTTTATGTATTTCATTTCAAGCAATCCGAAGGAAAGGAAATAAGCGGATGACCAGAAAAATAGGTCTTTTCACAGGCTCTTTTGATCCCGTGACTCTGGGGCACATGGATATTATTGAACGCGCCAGCCAGCTGTTTGACCAGCTTTTTGTCGGTGTTTTTTATAATCGCCATAAAAATGGCCTGGTTCCTATTGACCAGCGAGTAGAGTGGCTGGAGCAGTTGACAGAGCGCCTTGGGAATGTTGAAGTACTTGTTTCCACAGAGGAATTGGTCGTTGAGGTGGCAAGACGTCATCAAGTGACCCATCTGGTGCGTGGCCTGCGGGGAAGTCAGGATCTGGAGTATGAAGCGAGTTTTGATTTCTACAACCGTAACTTGGCGCCAGAGCTTGATACGGTCTACCTGCTTGCTAAGCCGGATTATAAGTATGTTAGTTCCAGTGGCGTAAGGGAGTTGTTGGCCTTTAAGGCGGATTTCTCTGCTTATGTCCCTGCCCTTGTTCAGAAAGAATTGGAGAGAAAAAGTGACCAGTAAACCCTTGACCAGTCGTCAAAAAGAGCGACGTATCATCATCAGTCTTGTTTTTTTGTTAATCGCCCTGTTTGCTACTTTTACCGTACCTTTGCCTTATTACATTGAAAGTCCTGGGGGAGCCGAGGATGTCCGCCATGTGTTAACAGTGGATGGGGAAGAAGATCAGGCAGAAGGGTCGTATAATTTTACCTATATCACGATGACACCAGCTACCTTGGCCAGTCTGGTCTATGCTTGGGTAACCCCATTTACAGATATTTACAGTGAGGCTGAAGTGACCGGTGGTGCCAGCAATGATGACTTTATGCGAATCAACAACTTCTATATGCAAAGTTCGCAGCACATGGCGGAGTATCAGGCCTTGACTCTGGCTGGCGAGGAGATTACTCTGGATTATTTGGGGGTATATGTCCTCCAGGTTATGGACCAGTCAACCTTCCAAGGGATTCTGCATATCGCAGATACGGTGACAGCTGTTAACGGGAAGACCTTCCAGTCGTCTACGGAGCTGATTGACTATGTCTCCAAGCAGGAATTGGATAGCACTGTTGAAGTGACCTTTGAATCCGATGGGCTGACCCGAACTGAAAAAGGCCAGATTATCAAGTTGGATAACGGCAAAAATGGAATAGGCATCGGCCTGACAGACCATACGGAGGTTTCCAGTTCCCATGATGTGGACTTTATGACAGCTGGTATCGGTGGACCATCTGCGGGGCTCATGTTTACCCTCAGCATCTACACCCAGCTAGCTGAGCCTGATTTGCGAGGCGGTCGCATGGTTGCAGGATCAGGAACCATTGAAAAGGACGGTCGGGTCGGTGATATTGGTGGCATTGATAAAAAGGTTGTTTCGGCGGCCAATAGCGGAGCAGAGATCTTTTTTGCACCGGATAATCCGATTGATAAGGAAATGTTGAAAGTTCGTCCTGACGCCAAAACCAACTATGAAGAAGCGTTAGCAGCAGCTAAAGCCATCAAGACAGACATGAAAATCGTTCCTGTTAAGACTGTTCAGGATGCCATTAATTACCTTAAAAACCATTAATTTACCAAAGATCAACTGATGTAAAAAGGGACAGAGTCATTGGGGAACCAAGGGTGATCTGTCCTTTTGTCTATTTAGATTAAAGTGTCTGACAATTCACCGAAAACAAAAGCTGTGCTCCTCATGAGCTGAAAATGTAGTATAATAAGAATTGAAAGACAGAAAGGGATATTATGAAGAAAGACATCACTCCGGAAATGTATAATTACAATAAGTTTCCAGGGCCAACATTTGAGAGAACCTTTGACCGTATTCAGGCCGAAGGCATTGATTTGCGGATAGTTGACAATTACAAGGAAGCTTTTGATCTGACAGCTTTTGAGCAACGCTTTACGACCTTTATGCTCAAGTTTGATTACATTGTCGGTGATTGGGGCAATGAACAGTTACGCCTTAAAGGCTTTTACAAGGATGATAGGACCAATAAACTTGACTTGAAAATTAGCCGTCTAGAAGATTATCTTTTGGAATATTGCAATTATGGTTGTGCTTATTTTGTACTGGAAAATCCAACTCCGCAGGAGCCGTTAAAGGAAGACGAGCAAGATCTAAAAATCAATCGTCGTCGTCGCAAGTCACGCTCAAATCGCCAAAATCAGTCTGTATCATCACGCACTGAGGAGCAATCTTATCAGGTTTCTGGCAAGTATCAGGCTAACCAACTAGCATCAGGAAACGTTAAGAAATCGAGGCGTCGGACCAACCAGACTAAGACGGAAAAGCGTAGTTTTGAGATTAAAAGAGAAAAAACCAGTTCAGAGAAGAAACCCGTCAAAAAGAACACCCCATCTACCAAACGTGAGTTTGTCATTCGTCAGAAATAAGAATGGCTCTCGAGACATAGAAAAACAATACTTTTTAGCGACATTATGCCCTAGTGCAGTCCTTGCTTTCCCGTCCAACGCGATATGTTTTAGCATTAGCTAAACATATGGGTAAATCAGCGATAAAGAACGGCTAAGCAGTGGAGATGGATAGGTGATAAAGGAATAAAATGGTTGCAGTTTAAAGCACGTGCCAGGGTGGTAGCTTGGCAAGGCGGCTATCTTTAGGGATTGAGAAGCAACTCAACACTCATCCGCTGCTATCATCGCTGTTTAGATTCTTAATCAACAGCAGAGCAAGGTCAAATTCATTGGGAGTATTGCCTGTCCGTTTGACCTCCTAAGAGCTAAAAGAGAATTAAATTAAAAGAAGGAAATTATGGAAATGAAACCATCTATTTATGGCTTGACTCGTCAGCAATTGTTGGACTGGGTCTTGGAACAAGGAGAACAGAAGTTTCGGGCAGACCAGATTTGGGATTGGCTCTATACCAAGCGGGTACAGCGTTTTGAGGAGATGTCTAATTTATCCAAGGCCTTGCTCGAACGCTTAGAAGACGCCTTTATACTCAATCCTTTAAAACAACGCATTGTTCAAGAATCAGCAGATGGGACAGTCAAGTATTTATTTGAGTTACCAGACGGTATGCTGATTGAGACGGTGTTGATGCGCCAACATTATGGCCTATCTGTCTGTGTCACTACCCAAGTTGGTTGCAATATTGGCTGTACGTTTTGTGCTTCAGGCTTGATTAAAAAGCAACGAGATTTGAATGCAGGTGAAATTGTGTCTCAGATCATGCTGGTCCAAAAATACTTTGATGACCGTGGGTTGGGAGAACGGGTTAGTCACGTGGTTGTCATGGGGATTGGTGAACCGTTTGACAATTATAAGAATGTCTTAAATTTTCTCAGGACGGTTAATGATGATAAGGGATTGGCTATCGGGGCCAGACATATTACTGTCTCAACCTCTGGATTGGCACATAAAATCAAGGAATTTGCTAATGAAGGCATCCAGGTCAATCTGGCCGTTTCCCTACATGCTCCGAACAATGACCTGCGTAGCTCTATCATGAAAATCAATAGAGCCTTTCCACTCGAAAAACTCTTTGAGGCGATTGATTACTATATTAAAACGACCAATCGTCGTGTGACCTTTGAGTATATCATGCTAAATCAAGTCAATGATGGTATTGAGCAGGCCGAAGAATTGGCTGCGCTGTTAAAGAATATCAAAAAACTTAGCTACGTCAATCTGATTCCATACAACCCAGTTACCGAGCATGACCAATATAGCCGTAGTCCTAGAGAGCGTGTGATGGCCTTCTACGATACCCTCAAGAAAAATGGCATCAATTGTGTCATCCGTCAGGAACACGGAACGGATATTGATGCAGCCTGTGGACAGTTGAGGTCCAACACCATGAAGAAGGATGCTGCTAAAGCAGCAGTGGCTCAAGCCTAATGTGGGCCAACGGATCTACCAAGCTCTTTGACAAGCATTTAGAGCCGACCCCGCTAGGGCGAAGACTCTTTTACCTATTGGCAGTAGCCTATATTTTGGTGTTGATAGCCATGTGTTTTACGCCTCAACAGCTCATGCCCCAGTACAAGGATGTCATGACGCCAGGTATCATACAAGTCGGCCGTGTCTATCTTCTTTTAATTCCTTTAAATAGCTTTGTCAATGCAGGACAGATTGATACTTGGAGCAACTTTTTCCTCATTTTACTGCAAAATATCGCCAATGTCTTACTTTTGATCCCCTTAGTCTTTTGTTGTTTGGTTCTTTTTCCAAAATGGCGGAGCCTTAAGAAGGCCTTGCTCTACAGTTTTTTCATCAGTTTGGGGATCGAGATGACTCAGATCATCTTAGATGTGACCATTGATGCGGGTAGGGTTTTTGAAATTGATGATCTTTGGACCAACAGTTTGGGAGGAGGAATCGCTTATTGCATCTACTCTACCATCTGCAAGGCGATCTTCAAAAAGGAAAGGAGTTGACATGAAACGATCAAAAAGGTTAATAAGTTCAACTCTCGCTCTGTATCTCTTGGTACTCATATGGTTGATACTGTTTAAATTGGCCTTAGGCCCATATGAATTACCCCGGATGCGGTCGCTCAACCTGATTCCTTTTGCGCAGTCCCAAAACTGGGATGGTAGCTTACACATCAAGGAAATTGTGGCCAATGTTTTGGTCTTTCTCCCATTTGGCTTGCTGGTTAAAAGGCATCAATCAGACTGGTCAGTGAGGTGGATTGTAGGACTGGGACTTGGTTTAAGTTTCTTGTTAGAAAGTTTGCAGTACCTTTTGGCAACGGGGGCCAGTGATCTGACGGATGTCTTGACTAATGGCTTTGGCGTTTTGATGGGTGTCGGTCTCTATGGAGTATTGACTTGGCTTTTGCCTCCTAAATACCTCTGGTTAATTGAGGGACTCGTGCTTGTAGGATGTCTGCTGGCTGTATTCCTTGTCATCTACTTAAAGTCTCAAGGAAACTGGATTTGGCACTATCTCTAGATAAAACTAGAAACCTCAGCAGTGTGTTTGATAAACCAATTGCTGAGGTTTTTGCGATTTAGAATCTCAGGACTAAGATGATAAAAAAGGCCGTGGTTAAAAAAGGAATGAAAGGAATACTGCTTCGAGTCTGCCGAAAGATGCAGTAGCTCATTCCTGCTAAGCTAGCCATTTGAAGAAGCCAGAGAAAGGCTTGAAGGGGAAGGACAAGGCTGAGGCTAGCCATAAATAGGAAGTCCCCTGATCCCATAGGGATTTTTCCGAGCTGAGCGAGACCAGCTAGGAGGATGCAAACAGCCGTTGTAATAGTCCATGGCAGCAAGAGGCTACTCAGACTAAAGGAGATGAGCCAAATCATCAAGGGGTAGGTCTGGGTTTTACAGTCGTAAATCGCTAGAACAAGGCCGGTGTAAGCTACTAAAACTTGTCCGATAGACAAGAACCCCTGGCTAGTAAAGAGGCAAAGCAGGCCACAGATTAGCTCGATTAGGCCGTACCAAGGGGTTACTTTGGTCTGGCAAAAACGACAACGAAACCGGTTAGCCAACTGGGAAAGGATAGGGATTAGATCCCGAAAAGCAAGCGGTTTCTTGCAATGGTTGCAGTGACTAGCAGGAAAAAGAATTGACGCCTCAGGGAAACGGTCAATGACTAGTCCAAAAAAGGAACCGAGACTTGCTCCTAAGGCAAAAAATAAGAAATCTTTCATACCTATTGATTCGAATTTATCTGAGGATATTTCTGAAATTTTGCAACTTTTCTCATCTCGATTTTAAACCTTTGCGAGGCTCCCTAGAAAGGGGTATAATAGAATTAATCAAAATTAAGAGGAGGAGACAATTGATGGAAAACACGAAAGAATTGTTAACGACAAAAGAGATTCTGAACCAGTCGGTTGCTGATCTTTCTAAGGCGCATAGTATCCTGCACCAAATTCACTGGTACATGCGTGGCCCAGGCTTCATGGTCTATCACCCTAAGATGGACGATTATATGGAAGAGTTGGATGGCTACCTTGATGAGTTAAGTGAGCGCTTGATTACCTTGGGTGGTGCTCCATTTTCAACTCTGAGGGAGTTTGACGAGCAGTCTAACTTGACAGAAGTCAAGGGGGACTACACACGCTCCATGACGGAGAATCTGGAACGTGTGGTTGAAGTGTTCCGCTATCTGGCAGATCATTTCCAAAAAGGGTTGGACATCACAGATCAAGAAGGCGACGATGTGACCAATGGCCTTTATGCGGCTGCTAAAGAATCAATTGAGAAGCACCTATGGATGCTACAAGCAGAACTAGGCCAAGCACCAAATGGATCAGTTTGATTGAAAGTGAGATTGACAGGAGGCTGGGACAAAAGTCCTAGTCTCTCCTTTTTTTATGGTTCACGAAGCAAGACGCAGTGGGTGAGATGACATTGGGCTGTCCAAGGTTGTCTCCTAGAAATTGAAAAGAGACAATACCGGCTTTGTCTGTTACCGCTGCAAAGTACCTCTACTCCCTAAGGCGCTGATGTGATCCGCTTTTACAGCCCTAACGTATGAGGGAAACCATCTTTCCCCAATCTCCAACCTCAAGCAGTCACATCCCTGACTGTTGCTCGCTTTCTCGTTTCTAGGCTCACATCTACAACAGTCACTCCCTTGACTGTTGCTCGCTTTCTCGTTTCTAGGCTCACATCTACAACAGTCACTCCCCTGACTGTTGTAGCCATGTACAGGTGGTTAAAAAGGTCTGGGGGATCTTTTTAATCGGGAAATGAAACTGGCGAAGCAAGTGTCAAAAACGGTCTGGTGGACTGTTTCAGCCCGAACCTCAAAATTAGGGAGATAAGGGGAATCGAACGCTAACGAATTATCAATGGCGTCTTATTCTCTTTTCGACCGTTTATCTATGCTTTGAAGAGAGCATTGTTGCGTTTTCTTTACTGGTCGGAAAAAGGCATGCTAAAGAACGTAAGTGGCAAAGAATAGCTCGCAATGCCAAAAAGAATCCTTTTCACACTGATGTGGGCCTAGTTTGGCTATATTAGGAGTTGTAGTCGGTCTATCTTTGCAAATGCATTTCCTACTGGGGTTATCATGTTTTGTTTTTGTCCGACAGTCAGACGCTTTCAAAAGGGCTATTGGCTATAAGGCATCTAGGTGTTTCATTTTAGGCTATAGAACTGTAAGTCTGGTCCTTAATCCGCCTTTTATTTGACAGCCATTGAACACTGTCATGCTGGTATGGTGAGAAATCGTTTGTCCATTAGCCTAGATAGCTTTTCGGAAAGAGGTTAGCAGGGGCGATTTCTAAAAGGGGGCTCTCTTTGCTTTGTTTAAATGCTGCCTCTGTGCTTTTGACAGTTATGTTCATCAATGAAGTGCCCTATTTCTATTGCTTTGCTTGGCATGCTCCAGATTCTTCCGACTGTGGATTGGTAGCCTAGCCAGAGGTAAGAAAGCTTAGCTAAAAGAGGAAAAGAAGAATCCTTTTTGCTGACCAAAGATCTGGAGGTGCTTGCTTGAAAATCACGCCTTATTTTGGTAGAATACAAGTATGAAGACCTATTATGATGTCCAACAACTGCTCAAGCGTTTTGGGATCTTGATTTATATGGGAAAGCGTCTCTATGATTTGGAGATGAGTCAGTTAGAACTGAAAAAAGTTTATGAGAATGGCCTTATCTCAGAGCAGGAATACCTTCAGGCAGAGCTGATCCTGCGGCTAGAGCACAGGCAGGAAATAGCCTATCGTAATAGAAAAAAGGAGAACCTCAGTGAATAGTTTTTGGATTTTAATCTTATCGTTAGCTCTGTTTGCAGCCTATATTGGCTACCGTTACTGGCGTTTGCGTCAGGCGGCGACCCTTCTTGAAAATGAAGATTTTGCTCAGATGATGCGCAGCGGGCAGTTGATTGACCTTAGGGAGGTAGGAGCTTTTCAGCGCAAGCATATTTTGGGTGCTCGAAATATCCCTTATTCTCAGTTGAAAAATAGCTTGAGCGCTTTGCGAAAAGATAAGCCTGTCCTGATTTATGAAAACCTTCGAGGCAGTGCAGTGACTAATGCCGCTTTTTTGCTTAAAAAGCATGGGTTTTCAGAAGTCTACATCCTCAGTTATGGTTTGGACAATTGGGATGGAAAAGTTAAAGAGAACAAGGTGTAATCACCCTAGGGGGCACCTAATTAGAAAATTTTTGGAGTGAGGCAAGATTGTGGTCTAAAGGAGGAGCGATTTTGTCCACTTTTTTTGTTTTCGGCAGTTGTTGAGCGATTTCCTGCTGAGCAGCACTGCCAAAATAGTGGTTAGTATTTCTAAAGGAGTGAAGCAGATGAGAAATGAAAAGCTGTGCTGGATTCAAACGAGAGAGCGTGAAAACATTTACAATGGATGGCTTTAGCAATTTACCAAAGTTTGTGCTATACTGATTAGTTGAAAGAATTTAAAAGTAAAAAGAGGACACATGACTAATTTAAGAACTGATATCCGTAACATTGCCATCATTGCCCACGTTGACCATGGGAAAACGACTTTAGTTGATGAGCTGCTTAAGCAGTCGCAGACCTTAGATGCGCGTGCAGAGTTGGCAGAGCGTGCTATGGATTCTAACGATATTGAAAAAGAACGTGGCATCACTATTTTAGCGAAAAACACAGCTGTTGCTTATAACGATGTTCGTATCAACATCATGGACACGCCGGGACACGCCGACTTTGGTGGTGAGGTTGAGCGGATCATGAAAATGGTTGATGGTGTTGTGCTTGTCGTGGATGCTTACGAGGGCACTATGCCACAGACTCGTTTTGTCTTGAAAAAAGCGCTTGAACAAGATTTGATTCCGATCGTGGTAGTCAACAAGATTGATAAACCATCAGCTCGTCCAGCAGAAGTCGTGGATGAGGTTCTAGAGCTCTTTATCGAATTAGGGGCAGATGATGATCAGTTAGATTTCCCTGTTGTTTATGCTTCAGCCATCAATGGGACAACGTCACTTTCTGATGATCCTGCTGATCAAGAAAAGACGATGAGCCATCTTTTTGATACGATCATCGACCATATTCCGGCACCAGTGGACAATTCGGACGAACCGCTTCAGTTCCAAGTGTCCCTTCTCGATTACAATGATTTTGTTGGCCGTATCGGTATTGGTCGTGTCTTTCGTGGGACAATCAAGGTCGGTGACCAAGTTACCTTATCAAAGCTTGATGGGACGACCAAAAACTTCCGCGTGACGAAACTCTTTGGTTTCTTTGGACTTGAACGTAAGGAGATTCAAGAAGCCAAGGCTGGTGATTTGATCGCTGTTTCTGGTATGGAAGATATCTTTGTAGGAGAAACAGTGACACCGACTGATGCAGTTGAGGCTCTGCCAGTCTTACGCATTGACGAACCAACCTTGCAAATGACTTTCTTGGTTAACAATTCACCATTTGCAGGTCGTGAAGGTAAATGGGTGACCTCACGGAAATTGGAAGAGCGCCTCTTAGCTGAGCTGCAAACAGACGTATCCCTGCGTGTTGAGAATACGGACTCTCCGGATAAGTGGATCGTGTCAGGGCGCGGCGAATTGCATTTGTCAATTTTGATTGAAACCATGCGTCGTGAAGGGTATGAACTTCAGGTCTCTCGTCCAGAAGTCATCGTCAAGGAGATTGACGGTGTTAAGTGTGAGCCATTTGAGCGAGTTCAAATCGATACACCAGAGGAGTACCAGGGAGCAGTGATTCAGTCCTTATCTGAACGTAAGGGGGATATGCTGGACATGCAGATGGTCGGTAACGGCCAAACCCGTTTGGTCTTCTTGGTGCCGGCACGCGGTTTGATTGGGTATTCGACAGAATTTTTATCAATGACACGTGGTTATGGCATTATGAACCATACCTTTGACCAATATTTGCCAGTTATCCCAGGAGAAATTGGTGGCCGTCATCGTGGAGCTTTGGTGTCTATTGATCAAGGGAAGGCGACGACTTACTCCATCATGCGGATTGAGGAACGTGGGACAATCTTTGTCAACCCGGGGACAGAAGTCTATGAAGGCATGATTATTGGAGAAAACTCCCGAGACAATGATTTGACCGTTAACATTACAACAGCTAAGGCAATGACCAACGTACGTTCAGCGACCAAGGACCAAACGGCAGTTATCAAGACGCCGCGTATCTTGACGCTTGAAGAATCGCTTGAATTCCTCAATGATGATGAGTACATGGAAGTCACACCTGAATCCATTCGCTTGCGCAAGCAAATCCTAGATAAGGCTGGACGCGACAAGGCCAACAAATATAAAAAATTGGCAGACTAAGTAAGACTATTGAGGGGGAGGGGTTATGTTTTATTTGATTTTGGCTATCTTGCTAATCTTGTTCTATGTATTTGCAGCCCCAAAAGCTATCAAAGGAACTCTAAATGTCATGCTCCTTGTTTTTGGCCTGGTCCTCTTGTTTGTGCTTGTTTTATTGGCGATAATCAGCCTGACTAAATCGTCAAAGGAATTCTGGGTTGGTAGCCTTTTGACCTTTTTAGGCCTTTGGGCCTTGGTAGATTTAGAACGGCTGTGATGGACGATGAGAAGGGAAAGGGTCTAGGAAAAGGGCTTCCTAACTCAAGAAAAAACAACAGTATTAACTAATATACTCCCATATAGTGGACAGCGAAAAAAAGATATTCACTGGAAACTATAAGGGGAGTTTTTGTATGCTAAAAACAAGATTTGATGGAATACTGTATCTATCAAATTATTGAATGAAGTAAGGATAAGAATCGTTTTTCAAAATGACATTAAACCAAAACCAAAAATAGATGATAGCATAGCAACAGGATCAATAAATTCACGGATGCTAATTTTAAAGAGTTAAACGCAGCTTTAAAAAACAAATTATGGGCATATCATCGTCGGCTTCAAGTCATTCTGCTGTGTTCGGAAGGGCCTATCCTTCCAAACACTTGGGGATTTGACTGGTTATGTGCCTCATACCGTCGAAAATGAGGTGGCTAACTATTTCAAATAACCTCTCTCTGCTATTATTAAAGAACCCCGTGGTGGCAGGCACCTTAGCCATTTAACGGCTGAATAAGAGTAGGCTTTTTTCAAGAAACTTTTAGACCGTTCACTGGATGCAGGCGAGATAGTAATCACAACGCTTCGCTTTGAGGCCATCAAGAAGAAATCGCATGTCACCCCATCTAGGCTCTCTTGAAGCGCCACGGTTGTGGTAAACTAACCCCACGTCCAGAACCTCCCAAGACAGCAGATGCTTAAACAATCGTTGCGTCTAAACGTAAAATCCTTATTCAAGAAGTAGAGGTTACTGATAGCTTCAAAAAATCCTTCAATCTTTACATTCCATATTGAAAGCAATTGCTAATCGCCTTTTCAAGTAAAACAAGGAAATGGCGCAATGCAAAAACAGAGATTTACAGTTATTGTGAATCTCTATTTTTGTGGGCGGAGAAAACGTTTAGCTCAGCATCTTTTAGACTCTTTCAAAATCAAAAATAGGAAGTATAGATGGTTTGTTTACTGGAACGTAGCCTGTCTATCCCTATCGCCACTACGTTTCCTAGCTCTATAGCGTGCTTCTCTAGTAGCCCTGTGGACGACTGAAGAGGGTTTTGGCTAATTGCGGCCTTTGGAAATCAAGCGATACTATTTTCTTTGAGAGTCAGTTGGTAATGTCCCTGATTTATCTATTTTTGAATTTTATTTAACGTTAGATGTCCGATAGAGAAAATAGCATACCAAATTCGAGTTTTTGAAGGGGATTGTCTATATTTTTTTTCGAGAGACTGGCTTATACTGAATATGTCAAGCGAAATAAGTTAGAAAGGAGTTACGAATGGGAACCTCACTTGTCTTCATGTTTTCAGTTTTTGTAGCTGGAATCTTGTCTTTCTTTTCTCCCTGTATCTTTCCGCTTTTGCCCGTCTATCTGGGGATTTTGCTGGATGAGAGCAAGGAGCGAACAGTTTCCTTCTTTGGTTTTTCTATTAACTGGTACAGCTTGCTCAAGACCTTAGCTTTTATGGCTGGTTTGTCTTCTGTTTTTCTGTTACTAGGTTTTGGTGCAGCCAGTCTGGGAAGTCTGTTCAACAGCCCAAATTTCAGAGTGGTCATGGGGCTGATCATTATTGTTCTTGGGCTCCACCAGATGGAATGGATTAACATTGCTAGCCTGCAAAAACAGAAACAGCTTCGCTTTAATTTCCAAACTAAAAATGGTTTCTTGTCAGCATTTTTCTTGGGCTTAACCTTTAGCTTTGGCTGGACCCCTTGTGTTGGCCCTGTGCTAGGCTCTGTTCTAGGATTGGCTGCTTCAGGCGGAGGCAGTTCGGTACAAGGGGGGCTTTTGCTTCTGGTTTATACACTGGGTTTGTCTTTGCCATTTCTACTCATCACTTTGTCAAGCTCTGCCCTTGTCAAACAGTTTAATAAACTAAAACCACACATGGTCACCATGAAAAAGGTCGGTGGGGCCTTGATTATCCTAATGGGAATTATCCTTGTTTTAGGAAAGGTCGATGCCATTACTGCATTTTTCGAAACAATTTTTAACTAACTATTTTACATAAAGGAGTACATATATCATGAAAAAATTACAAACAGTCGCTATCTTACTTGCTTGCGGTGCTTTCTTAGCAGCTTGCTCAACCCAGCCTAAATCTGATAATAAAAAGACAGACGAGTCCTCTATGATGGAGAAACAGGACAAGATGTCCGACGACAAAATGAAAAACGACAACATGTCAGATGATAACATGAAAGACGACAAGATGTCTGATGACAAGATGTCTGATGACAAAATGTCCGATGACAACATGAAAGATGATAAGATGTCAGACGACAAGATGTCTGATGACAACATGAAAGATGATAAGATGTCAGACGATAAGATGTCAGACGATAAAATGTCCGATGACAAGATGGAAGACGACAAGATGTCAGATGGAGAAAAGAATTAAGGGAGGACGTTTATGAAAAAACTCCAACTACTGACAATCGCTTTAGCTTGTACAGGCTTGTTAGCAGCCTGCTCTACGCAAACAAAAACAGATGATCAAAAGGCAGAAACAGCTAAAATGGCAGACAAACAAGATAATCAACAGATGAATGATGGCAAAGAAGCGTCCGATTCTAGTTTGATGGGTGTGGATGGAAAAACCTATACCTTGTCTGATTTTAAGGGGAAAAAAGTCTATCTCAAGTTTTGGGCTTCGTGGTGCCCTATCTGCTTAGCTGGATTAGAAGAAGTCGATGGCTTAGCTAAGGATGCACCGGCAGACACGGTCATTCTCTCAGTTGTTTCTCCTAATAAAAAAGGCGAACAATCAGAAGAAGAGTTTAAGAAATGGTACAAAGAACTTGGGCACAAGAACTTGCCAGTCCTCTTAGATCCGAGTGGAAAACTGATGGAAGAATACGGTGTTCGTGTTTATCCGACCTCGGCGTTCATTGGGAGCGATGGTGTTGTTGCAAAGGTGATGCCTGGTCATATGGAGAAAGCAGATATTGTTCAAACGCTTGAAACGATTAAATAATAAAGAAATGGAGGTCAGTGTATGCAACCTCAACTGAAATCATTTTTAGTAGGAGTGACTATTTTAGGGCTCATTGTCTTATCGGCTTTTATCTTTCTGAAGATGGGGTCAAAGACCGATAGTGAGAAGATGAGTACAGCTCCAACTGTCAAGCAAACAAGTACAGAACGTCAATTAAAGGATAAGTCTAAGGTGGCCCCTGAAAATCTAAAGGAAATTTATCTGGCAGGAGGGTGCTTTTGGGGAGTGGAAGCCTACTTTGAACGGGTAGATGGAGTGGTAGATGTCACGGTTGGCTATGCTAATGGTAAGAGTGATACCACCAACTACAAGTTAATTGGTCAGACAGGGCATGCAGAGACTGTTCACATTCAGTACGACAAGAGTGAAATCACTTTGCGTGACTTGCTCCTGCATTACTTCCGTATCATTGATCCAACAAGCAAAAACAAGCAAGGCAATGATGTCGGAAGTCAATATCGAACAGGTATCTACTATACAGATAAAGAGGATGAGCCGATCATCAAACAAGCCTTAGACGAACTAAGTCAGAAATTTGACAAGCCTATCGTGGTTGAGAATGTACCACTTGATCACTATGTCTTAGCAGAAGACTATCATCAAGATTACCTCAAGAAAAATCCAAATGGCTACTGTCATATCAATGTCAATGATGCGGTTTACCCTGTCATCGATGAAAGTAAATATAAAAAACCAAGTGATGAAGAAATTAAGAAAAAATTAACCAAGGAAGAATACGACGTCACCCAAAACAATGCTACAGAGAAAGCCTTCTCCAATCGTTATTGGGATCAGTTTGAGGATGGCATCTATGTGGATATTGTCACAGGAGAGCCTCTCTTTTCTTCCAAGGATAAGTTTGAATCAGGCTGTGGTTGGCCAAGTTTCTCTCGTCCGATAAGCCCAGATGTAGCTCGTTATAAGGAAGATACAAGTTACAATATGACACGGACGGAAGTACGGAGTCGCGTTGGGGATTCCCATCTAGGGCATGTCTTTACAGATGGACCAGAAGATAAGGGAGGTCTTCGCTACTGTATCAATAGCTTATCCATTAAATTCATCCCGAAAGCAGAAATGGAAGCCAAAGGATATGGGTATCTTCTAGCCTACGTTTAGGCTTTCTGCTATAATAAGGACAAAGCGAACAAAAGAAGGTGAAGACCATTTATTCTATACTGATAGTAGAAGACGAATACCTTGTTCGACAAGGTATTTGTTCTTTGATTGATTTTAAAAAATTTCAAATTGACCGTGTCGCTGAGGCAGAAGATGGTCGCAAGGCTTGGGAACTCTTCCAAGACCAGCCATTTGATATCGTCTTGACAGACATCAATATGCCCAAAATGAACGGAATTCAATTAGCACAATTGATTAAAGAAGAGCGCCCAGCCTGTCATCTTGTTTTTTTGACAGGCTATGATGAGTTTGACTATGCTCTTTCTGCACTCAAGCTGGGTGCAGATGACTATCTACTCAAGCCCTTTAGTAAGGCAGATGTGGAAGAGATTTTATCAAAAATCCAAGATAAGCTAGATCAAGATGTAAAAAAAGAAAAGCTGGAAAAGTACATCAGGCAAGAAGACTATTCGGACTTGCAGAAAAAGATTCGCGACCATTTAGGTGACAGCGATTTTTCGCTCAAGCATCTGGCAGATGACCTAGGCTTTAGCCCCAATTATCTTAGCGTTCTCATCAAGAAGGACGTGGGGATGAGTTTTCAGGATTATCTCAACCAAGAACGAATGCGGCAAGCGAAATTCTTATTGTTGACAACCGATTTAAAAATTTATGAAATTGCTGAAAAAGTTGGCTTTTGGGATATCAATTATTTCTCTCAACGCTTCAAGCAGACAGTTGGTGTGACACCGCGACAATTTCGGAAAGGGGAAGGTGAATGAGAAAACATTCCTTGGCAGTGCAATTATTTCTCTATAGTTTTTTAGTGATGATGGCTCTACTTGGGGTGGTCGGAACCTTCTATTACCAGACGAGTTCTACTGAAATTGGGCATCTGATCGAGCAGAAAACGCGCGATAGTTTGCAGCAGAGTGGCTCATTCATTACTTCCTATCTGAACAAGCTAAAGCAGACAACCAATAGTTTGGCAGGGAATCGGTTACTGAAAGAGTATATTGCTCATCCTGATGAAGATCACAAAGAGGCGTTGCTCTTTTTGATGAATAGCTTGCTTATGGGAGATGTTGATTTGGTCTCTGCCGTCTTAGTGACCAAAGAAGGTCAGGTGGTTTCGACAGATAGCCAGCTCACCATGAAAACTTCTAGTGATATGATGGCGGAATCTTGGTATCAAGCAGCCATTGACCAGAAAGCCATGCCTGTTTTGACCCCTGCTCATAAGGAATCTCTGACCCAAAAGGGAGAACAATGGGTTATTTCGATTACACGAGAGATTGAGGACAGCGAGGGCAACAATAAGGGAGTACTACGACTAGATATTGACTATAGTAGGTTAGAAAACTATTTGGATCAACTAACACTAGGCGATACAGGTTTCGCTTTTATTGTCAATTCTCAGAAAGAGTTTGTCTATCATCCAAAAAAAGAAGTCTATTCCTCTAAGGAAGAGATGGATGCGATGCAGCCATACTTGGCAGTGGAAAATGGCTATACCTCTTCTGAAAAAGAATTCGTCTATCAGATTGAAATTCCAGACAGTCAGTGGACCTTGGTTGGGGTATCGTCTCTTGATGAACTCCACATGGTTCGTCATCAAATCCTATACGCCTTCTTGGGATCAGGCTTGGTTGCCCTCTTGATTTCTGGCTTGGGTTCAGCTTTGGTCATTCGTATCTGGTTAAAACCGATTCGTGACTTGCAGGAGGTTATTTTGGCAGTTGGGCAGGGGCAGTCACACCTGCGTGCCAAGGAAGTGGGAACGGCTGAACTGTTAGATTTGTCGCGCTATTTCAATAAAATGCTGGATCAAATCGACGCTCTCATGGCTTCTGTCAAGCAACAAGAGCAGGATATTCGGGAGTATGAACTGGTGGCATTAGCCAGTCAAATCAACCCTCATTTCCTCTACAATACGCTAGATACAATTGTTTGGATGACAGAATTCAATGACCGCAAGCGCGTGGTGGAAATTACCAAAGCGTTGGCAAAATATTTTCGCATTGCTCTCAATAATGGCAATGAGCAAATTTGTCTTAAGGATGAGATGGAACATGTCCGTCAATATCTCTTTATTCAAAAGCAGCGCTATGGCAATAAGCTCAACTATGAACTCCATGAATTGCCAGTCTACGCAGACTATCAAGTACCCAAGTTAATTTTACAGCCGATTGTCGAAAATGCCATTTACCACGGTATCAAGGAAGTCGAGCGTGATGGACTGATTGAAGTTACTGTTAGTGAAACAACAGAGCACCTACGCATTGACATTCGCGATAACGGTAAAGGGATGGATAGTCAAAATAAGGCAACGGGGACAACAAAAACCGTCCATCAAGGCGGAGTTGGTCTTAAAAATGTCGATCAGCGCCTAGCTCTGCAATTTGGCACGGACTATCATATGGAAATTACCTCTGAAAAAGACCACTTTACACAGGTTAGCCTCTTTTTGCCGAAGCGAGTCAAAGAACTGTAATTTTTAAATGTTCAGCATGCTCTTTCTTTCCAATCATGTTCTAAAGGATAAAAAAAAGATCAAATTGAAATTTTAGAAGCTCTCCCTTTTACGTCCTGATTTTTAAGCTCAGGCTAAGATAAAAATGTTACTATCGCCATTTAATCAAGGCACAGTGGTTGAGGGGTTCAGGACGGGAAAACCTGAGAAGGGCACAGCAACTCACCCCTATGCGGAGGCGGGAGTGAATCGTCTGGTAGACTGTTTCACCCTCGATTCTAAGAACCTGTATTTATAATAGGAATACTAAGTTAATTAGGCTAGTTTTTGGCCAACTGAGGACAATTTTTGCGGGCATAATGGCCGTACTACCAGAACATCTGATAGTGAGTAAGCTAAAATTCGCCCATTCTAGTCAGTGTTTCTATTGTGAATACAGGTTCTAATATTTAGGGAAGTGTGGCGAAAAAGTATTCTGACGAATTAATGATTGTCTCCCCATCTCATCCACCATTACAGCGGCTAACAGAGCTCTCTGCACCTTCTTAAAAAGTGTCTCCAAGTGACGTGAGTTGTCGCAGTTACTGAACATGGGCGTCAGGAAAATTAAGTTGTCCTTGCTTAGCTGGGGATTGGTAGCTGATGACTCAACGCCTGATTGACAAGGAACGCCAAAAAGAGTCACAAGACATCGGAAAAGAACTGGACATTGGACTTGCGATGACGTTGACGATACCGGTTGATGGTTGGGATGACCACTTTGAAACCATCGAATACAGTCAGAAAATCCCTCAAAACTAAAACAGAGCTTCACAGGTGATATACTCCCCTTATAGTGGACAGTGAAAAAACAACATTTCACTACAACTATGAGGGGAGTTTTCCTATGTCCAAAAGAAGTCCAAAATCAGTAGAGGAAAAGCTAAACAGTGTACTGCAGTATTTAGAACAAGGGGTAGCCATTTTCTCCTTAGTAAAATCCTACGCCGTTAGTCAGACAACCCTCAAAAGTTGGATTAGCCGATACCAACGATTGGGGATAGAAGGATTAACAGAGAGCAGAACGTGGAAGCATTATGGTAAAGCGTTGAAAGAACGGGCTGTACAGGATGATCTAGCTGGTCTAGGAGGACTAGAGACGATTGTTGATCGTTACAATAGCTCTCACCGCAGTATTCTCAAACGTTGGATAAACCAGTATACGAGTAGTAAGGCATGACAAGCCACTAGTAAAGGATTAAGTTGTCTGAAACAAGGACGCAAGATCCCGTTTGAAGAACGTGTTGAAATTGTCACCTTCACCATTGCTAACGCGAAAAACGAGCCAGCTGCTGGTGAGACATATGGCGTGTCTGACCAGCAGGTTTATTCCTGGGGCGTAAATTGGAAAAGGATGGCAGTCAAAGGCTTCTTGACCGTCTTGGGAAAAGGCTTGAAAGCAAGCCTAATTTGACTGAGGAAGAGAAGATGAGTGCTGACATGGACGCCTACATCTTCTTTTGCAATCATGAACAGTTTCAAGAGTGCAACAACGGCCTTGCCCCTCTTGAAATGAGGAACAAGGCCGTTGCCTAATCTTTTATTAGTTCATTGTCCACTTGACAGGGAGCAGTTCAAATGTGACCCTCTGTTTTTCTATGCCGAGAAAATTTTGTATCAGGTTCTTTTAAAAGGGGGGTGCCTCTAATGCAACAAAGAGCTTCTATTGGTATTTCTTTTCGTTGCCATTATGGAAGGTGCTTTTTAGAGCATTTTCAAAGCTTTTTGAAGGAGCCGTTACGCAGACTTCCTCCAAGGTGAAGGGGTGATGGAAACGGAGTTCCTTGGCATGGAGCATGAGGCGTGGGGCTTTTAAAGGACTGTAGAGGGGGTCGCCTAAAATAGCGTGTCCGTGGTGGCTCAGGTGGACCCGGATCTGATGGGTGCGACCAGTCTGGAGTTGGCATTGGACAAGGCTGACCTGCTTGTTCTGGCCGAGAAGTGTCACCTGTGTATGGGCTGCTTGTCCCTTTTTAGGATCGACCAAGCGTTTTCGTCGATCGTGGCGGTCCCTGCCAATCTTATCCGTAATGCTCCAAGACTGGATGGGAATATTTCCCTGACAGAGGGCCAGATAGGTCCGTTTGATTTGCCGATCTTCTAGCAGGCGATTGAGGACAGGGAGGATAAAAGGATTTTTAGCCAATAAGATAGCGCCACTGGTTTCCATGTCCAAGCGGTGAACCACGTAACAAGTTTGTCCAACATAGGTTGAAACGTGATTAAGCAGGGCGATTTCCTGTGGTTCATTGGCATGGGTCTTCATGCCTTCGGGTTTGTTGACAATGATCAGGTGCTCGTCTTCGTAGAGTGCCTCTACTAGTTTGGCTTGACCACTTGGAAGGACTTTTGGGGGATAATCCTCCTCATCAAAGACAAGGGTCAAGATATCACCAGGCTTGACCAAGCTTTGCCAGTTAATCACTTGGTCATTGATTGTGACATGTTTTTTGGTTCGTAAAAAATGCCTGATTTTACGAGGGATCAAGAGATAATCTTCTAAGAGTTCTTTAACAGTCATACAAGGAAAGGCTTGTGGGATAAGGATTTGGAATTTCATAGTCCTATTTTACCATAAAAGAAGCTGGCTGATTTAAGGCGGCTAAGGAAAACGGCTAGTTTTCAAAAAAATTCCCGTTTCGTTCAAAAATTTTTGCCTTTATACTTATTTTTTGGTAAGGTTGGGATAAGACTTGTGGCAAAGAAGAGGAGTAAGAGATGACACTGAAGCAGGTGATTATTGAAAAGGGGCTAGAAGGACTATTTACCCAAGCGACTATTGGCATAGAAAAGGAAGGCCAGCGGGTTCTAGCTGACGGTAGGCTCAGCCAGACCAGACACCCAAAAGCGTTTGGGGACCGTTCTTTCCATCCTTATATCCAGACAGATTTTGCAGAATCACAGCTGGAGCTGGTTTCCCCTGTGTTTGACCATAGCCGTGAGGCCCTGCGTTTTTTGGGGGCCATCCATGAAGTGACCTTGCGCCAATTGCCAGAGGAAGAATACCTTTGGCCCTTGTCGATGCCAGCTCTCCTACCGGATGAGGCGACTATCGTAGAGGCGCAGATGGGGGAAGAAAATACTCGATATCGGGAATACTTGACAAAGAAATATGGCAAGTACAAGCAAATGGTCTCTGGGATTCACTATAATTTTGGGCTGAAACAAGCATTTTTACAGGCATTAGCGACGGAAGGGCAACCCCTTTCGGAAATTCAGAATCAGGTCTATATGGCCTTGGCTCGTCAATTTTTACGTTACCAATGGCTCTTGGTTTACCTCTTTGGGGCAACGCCTTTGGCGCCGAAGGCCTACTATCAAGGGAGTCAGGGGCTCGAGGAACCTGTCCGATCCATTCGGGCAAGCTCCTATGGCTATGTCAATGATCCCCATATCCGAGTGTCCTTTGACAGTCTCGAAGCCTATGTGACCAGCCTGCGTGCTCTAGTTGAGCAAGGGGATTTGATTGCGGAGAAAGAGCTTTATGAGAGCGTCCGCTTCCGGGGTAGCCAGTCCGTTCAGGACTTGCTGGATAAGGGGATTCAGTATGTCGAGTTTCGGATTTTTGACCTCAATCCCTTTGCACCTTATGGCCTAACAACAGATGACGCGCGTTTTATCCATCTCTTTTTGATGGGGCTCCTTTGGCTAGAGGAAACTGAAGTCGACATCCAACTAGGCAGACGTCTCAAAGAAGAGACCGCCCTTAGCCACCCTCTCAGCTCTGCTATTGACCTAGAGGAAGCAGAAGCCTTCTTTACCCTTTTGGAAGAAATGGCAGAGCAGCTCCATCTACCAGAAGCTGACAAGGCCTTGATTGCTGCTAAGCGGGCTCAGTTAGAAAAGCCAGAGCTGACGCTAGGAGGGCGCTTGTGGTTGAGCTATCAAGAAAAAGGCAAAGACATGGCTCGGCTTGGGATGGAACTTGCCCGATCTTATAAACAGGCAGTTCTAGAGCAACCTTTCGGACTACAAGCCTTTGCAACAATGGAGTTATCCACCCAAGCCTTCT
Organism: Streptococcus ovuberis; assembly: GCF_012396585.1. Taxonomy (GTDB): domain Bacteria; phylum Bacillota; class Bacilli; order Lactobacillales; family Streptococcaceae; genus Streptococcus; species Streptococcus ovuberis. Next base: position 61,681 of record NZ_JAAXPR010000008.1, on the reverse strand, counting down.
TAGCTGATGCGATCCAACACGGCTTTGCAGTAGAAATCTTGGATGAACGTGACCAATTTGTGAAACTCAGCTACAAAGGCCATACCGAATATGTCAAAAACGGCAACATGACCAGCCATGATCGTTATATTTCTCCCTTGATTATGGAAAATAAAGTCGTGACTAAGAAAGTTCTGGCAGAGGCAGGATTTACGGTGCCAGCCAGTCTGCAGCTGACGGATCTCGATGAGGCAAGGCAGGTATTCTCTCAAGTGAAAGGGAAACCCATTGTTATCAAACCGAAATCAACTAATTATGGCCTTGGGATCAGTATTTTTGAGCAGGGAGTAATGGAGCAAGCAGATTTCCTTAAGGCAGTGGATTTGGCCCTCTTAGAGGATAAAGAAGTCATGGTTGAGGACTTTATGGTTGGAACGGAGTACAGATTCTTTGTTTTGGGAGATGAAACCAAAGCAGTGCTCTTGCGCGTGCCGGCCAATATCATCGGGGACGGTGTTTCCACAATCGCTGAACTTGTAACCGCAAAAAACGACAATCCTCTTCGAGGCGATGGGAAATCAACGCCGCTCAAAAAGATAGAGCTAGGCGAGTTGGAAAGATTGCAACTCAAAGCCCAAGGACTGACAGCAGAGAGTATCGTCCCAGAGGGGGAGGTCGTTTACCTCCGCGCTAATTCTAATATCAGCACAGGTGGAGACTCGATTGATATGACAGATCAGGTCCATCCCTCCTACAAGGAAATTGCAGTCGCCATTACCAAGGCCATGCAGGCTAAGGTTTGTGGGGTTGATTTGATTATTCCAGACATTAGCCAACCCGCTGACAGTTGTCCGACCAGCTACGGCATTATCGAAGCTAACTTCAACCCCATGATGATGATGCATATTTTTCCTGCTGTCGGCCAGTCACGTCGCCTGACCACCGATGTTCTTAAAATGCTTTTTCCAGAGTATAGGTGGGAATATGGGAATAAATGTTGAGACTGGCAATTTTGTCCAGTCTTCTTTTATTTCCAATCCTTCTCTAAGAATTATTTCCTAGTGAGGGAACGAATTCATTAAAAATACTTTAGACTAGTGTCACTCGGGGAATGTGGGTTAGGGCCAGAAACTGTTTCCGTTTTCTTTACGGTAAAAGTTAGGATAGTCAATCGTCTGACTTCTTGCTACAATAGAATGGATAAAGACTACCTTATCTAGGGCTGGAAAGGAGAGTAGGGTGGATAGTAAGCTATATGATGTGTTGAATTTGATGTCTCAAGACAGTTATCAAACCTCCCAGGACCTGGCGGATAAGCTCGAAATCAGTGAGAAAACCGTTCGCACACGGATCAAGGAGCTTAAGGAAATTCTGACCGCCTATGGCGCAACGATTGAATCCAAGCGCCATTTCGGCTATAAGCTGTTGATTCAAGATGAAGCGAGCTTTCTCCAAGTATCCCGTTTCGTGGAAGATAAAGATATTCCTGAGACTAGCGAGCAAAGGCAGGTAGCCCTTTTACAACTCCTCTTAAGGTCTGAAGACTATGTGAAATTGGAGGATATAGCAGAGCAATTCTATATTTCCCGTAATACCTTATCTGCTAACCTAAAACGCGTGGAGAGTATTTTAATGGCCTACGACCTTCTCTTGGATAGGCGGCCTAATTATGGGATTAAGGTTTTGGGGCAGGAATTTCATAAGCGGATTTGCTTGCTGAATACCCTCTACGATAGGCTGGCGGATAGAAGCCGTGAAGCTTGGTTGATGGAAACCATTCTAGATGGTAACCACTGCCACAAGGTGACCATGTCAGAGATAGCTCTTGAGAATGTGGTAAAATACATCAATATAACACTAGACCGTCTACAACAAGGCTTTACGATTGTCGATGGCGACGTTCCAGCGGATGTCATTAGTCCAGCAACGGAACGCATTGTCGCAGACTACAGCCGATTGATTGAGGCGAGGTTTGGCCAACAGTTGAATTTGCAGGAACGACAGTTTTTGGCTGTTATTTATGGAGCACATCTCTCTTCAGATTCTTACAGTCAATATGGTCCTAACTTTGTTATCACAGGGCAGATTGATGAGCTGGTCCATAAAATGCTGACGCGGGTTTATGAGACCTTTGCACTCGATTTCCGACAAAATTTAGAACTTCGGATGGCCTTGAATCAGCACTTGGTTCCAATGGCTATTCGATTGAAATTTAATATTGCCGCTCAAAATCCCTTGCTGGAGATGATTAAGCAGGAGTATCCCTACCCCTACACTCTCGCTGCGACAGCTTGCACTAGTCTTAAGGAATATTACCAATGCGATATTCCAGAGGATGAGGTGGCTTATATTGCCATTATTTTTGCGCTAGCAACGGAAAAACGCAATCGTAAGATTGAGAAGAAAACCATCGTTTTGGTTTGTGTATCGGGCAAGAGCAGTTCGCAGCTCTTCAAATTTAAGTATAAGCAGGCCTTCGGCGACTATCTGGATACAATCTATGAGTGTACGGTAGCGGAATTGGAAGAGTTTGATTTCCAAGGCAAACAGGTTGACTACATTTTTACGACCGTCCCGCTACCTAAAAAATACCCTGTTCCCATCTATGAAATCAATCTTTTCATTGACAGTAATGATATTTTGACCTATCGACAGATGTTTGAAAGTGGTGATAAGTCTACGATTTTAGATTATTACTCGACCAATCTTTTTATGCCTCGTCTGTCAGTTGAGACTCGCGAAGAGGCCATTCAACTCATGTGCCAACATATCGATCGCTTTGGACTCTTACCGGAAGGATTCGAAGAGGCAGTGCTGAAGCGTGAAGAGTTAGGACAGACCGACTTTGGCAATTTAGTTGCCCTTCCTCATCCCTACAAGGTTTTGACCGAGCAGAGCTTTGTCACTGTGGCCGTTCTTGACAAGCCAATCTTATGGAAAAACAACCCTGTCCAAGTTATTTTCTTATTATCAATCGGTTCTCAGGAAGATCCTCAATTGGAAACTTTTTATGAGAAAACCAGCAATCTCTTTTTTGATCAAGAGGCCATCCAAAAGCTGATTGCCAACCCAAGTTTTGAAACCTTGGTTCATATCCTCAGTTAAAATCTCAGCTTGCTGGGATTTTTTCTATTATCAAATGAGAGAGTTACCGTTTTCAAAACGGCAGAAGAAGGTGTGGAGTTTGTGACTGAGAGCGGGTATGATAGATTTATCAAAACGAAGAGGAAAGGAAGTCTATGGAAAACGAACAAACCCAAGTTATCATGGGGCTCATCGTCAATGGGGGCAATGCAAGAAGCCTGGCAATGAAGGCAATCTACGCCGCTAAAAAAGGCGACTTTGAGGAAGCACAAGCATATCTAGCTGAGTGTAATGCCTCTCTGGTCCAAGCCCATCACGCTCAGACTGAGCTTCTTACCAAGGAAGCCGCAGGCGAAAAAACAGAAGTCTCTCTCTTGATGGTACATGCCCAGGACCATCTCATGAACGCCATTACCGTCAAGGATATGGCCACTGAAATTGTTGATTTATATAAAAATAAATAGGAGAATAAATATGGTAAACATTACACTAGTGTGTGCTGGCGGTTTTTCTACTTCAATGCTTGTTACTAAGATGAAGGAGGCAGCAACTGCCAAAGGAATTGAAGCTAATATCATAGCTATGGCTGAGTCTGCATTTGAGAAGTATAAAGGGCAGACAGATGTTCTTCTTTTAGGACCTCAAATCAGCTTTTTGGAAGAAGAATTTAAAACAAAATATGCTGGTACTGATATGAAAATTAATGTAATTAGTCTGGCAGATTATGGGATGATGAATGGGGCGAATGTTCTTGAGACTGCATTAGCTTCGTTAATGTAAAAAGGAGTTTTTAAAATGAGTGAGAATAACCAATCATTTATATCTAGCTTGCAATTAAGAATGGGAAAATTTGCAACAGCTATGAATCGTAACATGTATGTTACTGCTATCCGTGATGCTATGCTAGCTTATGTGCCTTTCACCTTTATAGCATCGGTCTTCTTGATTTTTGCAGCCTTTCCTGTTGAAGGATTCAATAATTTTATTACAAATCTAATTGGTGTTGAGACAGCTGTTTGGCAAGGGAAACTACTTATCGTTTATAATGCTAGTCTGGCCATTGGTGGTCTTCTGGTTGCTATTACTACCGCTTATTCGATTTCAGACAAAATGAACTTAAATAAACTTCAGGTCGTCCTGACAGCCTTGGTTTCATTTTTGATTATGACACCTACTATTTTTTTGGAAGAGAGTGGTTTTGTACTTAAATTAGCATCTGTTAGTGCAGAATCAATGTTTGTTGGTATGCTAGTTTCTATTTTTACAGCAGTCATCTATAGAGCTATTGATCGAAAAGGCATTAAAATTAAGATGCCAGCTTCGGTTCCGCCAGCTGTTTCTGCCCCATTTGAATCAATGATTCCAAGTTTTCTTGTTGTAATCGTTTTCTGGATAATCCGTCTACTAGTGGATCTTACTGGTATGACTGCTGTCACACTTATTAATAGTACATTAGGATTACCTCTAACCATTCTTGGTGGATCGATTTTTGGTTCGATTCTTGTTAAGTTATTTGAAAATATTCTATGGTTCTTCGGTTTACATGGAGGCTCCATTGTACAAGGGGTTATGACACCAGTTTGGCAAATGCTTGAAGAGCAAAATCGAGTAGCCACATTAGCCGGACAAGTAGCACCTAACATTATTTCGAACTCCTTCTTTACCCATTTCATGAGTATCGGGCTTCAGGGGGCTGTGCTTGCAGCTCTTATATTCGCCAAAAGTAAGCAGTATAAGCAAGTCAGTCGTATTTCAGTTGCACCATATGTCTTTAACGTTGGTGAACCAGCCCTCTTTGGATTCCCCATCATGCTTAATTTTTCGTTGATTATTCCAGCGTTCTTATCCTCGGTCGTATCGGGAGTTATTGCCTATGTAGCTATGGCTTTGAATTTAGTTCCTGTACCAACAGGATTGGTTCAGCTACCGTGGACAACACCTGTTATTTTGAGTGGCTTTTTGGTAACCAATAGTTGGAGGGGAGCCGTATTGCAAATGATTCAGTTAGTGGTAGTAACTCTCTTCTATCTTCCGTTTATTAAAACAGTTGATAACAAACTCTACCAACAAGAACGTTCAGAATAGATGAGTTCGTTGCCTTTTTGAGGCAACGAATTTTTAAAGGAGACTAGAGTGAGGCAGTATGAAATTTTAGAATTACAGTTCACAGGATAGGAACCAAGTTCTTCTAAAGTTGATGTAGACGTAAGTGTCGAAGTAATTTGTAATGGTAAGAAAAAAATTGTTAAGGCTTTTATGCAGGTAATGGTAAATATAAGGTACCTTTTACTCCCAGAAAAAGGAAAATATAGACTTGAAATCATAGATATTTGGGAAATGACCAGAGAATGTGTTCAAGAGGGAGTTACTGGCTATATTCGTCTCTCATTACCAAGTCAAGAAGGTATAGCTGTTCTAGCAACGAAGTTATCAGAAGCTGATTGGATTGGAAAAAACTATTTTTGAATTTGAGGTGCGCATGACAAAAAAATATAATCAAAAAGAACATTTTCTAGAGGCTAAATGGATTACACGAAAAGATAATCCCATTGAAAAGGAATTCTCATTTTTTCAAGATAAGCCTAATATGACTTTTTCTAAAAACTTTATTTGGGACGGAGAAAGTAAAGCTAGTTTAGCAGTTTGTGGTCTTGGTTATTATACTGCTTATTTAAATGGACAGAGACTTGGAGATGCATTTTTAAATAGCGATGTTACAAACTATGACAAAGTAGTATATTATGATACTTATGATATTAGTCCTTATTTGAAAAGAGGGACTAATAAAATAATTATTGAACTAGCTAATGGCTGGTATAATCCGGCACCAGTTCACATTCTTGGAAAATATAATATTCGTAAACAGCTACCTATTGGAAAACCGTGTTTAATCTGTGACATACAAATAGGTGAACGTCATATTTATTCTGACTCTACCTGGGACTCTGGCTTTGGACATTTGTTACAAAACGATATCTATATTGGTGAAGTTTTTACAGATGAGAATTGGAATGAAGATTCTAATCCTCAGACGGTTGCTGTTCCTGGTCCAGCAGGTCAACTGGTTCCAAGTTTCATTCCTAAAATCAAACGACATGAAACAATAAGACCAGTGAATATCGAGAGGTTTGGAGAAAACTGGCTTGTGGATTTTGGTCAGATTCTTAGTGGCCAAATTGCTTTTGAAGTGAAACCAGATTATATTGGAACTATTTTGCTTCAATATGCTGAGGAAAAGTCAAGTAGTGGGGGAAAATTGGATTTCACCTCTACTATAAGTGGGCGATATGGTTTGAAAGATGATAATAAAAATATTGAGCCAGATAAGCCCATTATTCAAGAAGATCAAATAATCAAAACAAAAACGGGCGTCCTTCATTACAGTAACCAATACACTTATCATTCCTTTCGTTATGTTGTGGTAAAGACGGGAAGCGATAGTTTTCCTCTTCGAGAGATGATAGCCTATAGAGTTCACACATCTGTTGAAAATATCAGTCAATTTGAATGTTCGTCTGAGGTTTTAAATCAATTATGGATTGCAGGAAGAAATACGCGCCTTCATAATATTCATTCCTATTTTGAAGATTGTTCTAGAGAACGGTTAGGGTATGGAGGCGATATAGTAGCGTTATTGCAGACCCATCTTAATACTATTGATGCAGAAAAAATCTTTAAAAAAGTATTGATTGACTTTATAAATGACCAAAGACTTGACGGAGGAATCACACAAACAGCTCCTTATGTTGGTATCATGACTAATGGAACTTCCAATGGATCTGGAGCGTTGGGCTGGCAACTGGTTTTGCCAACCTTAGCACTAACAATTCTTGAAGAACATGGTGATAAAGACTTTATTGAACAGTATCAAGAAGCCTTAAAAAAACACCTGAATCACCTTATGTCTTTTGATTACGATTATGTCAAGATGTGTTGTCTAGGAGACTGGGGGTCTATTGATGAAACAGCTTCTGGATTTTTTATTAAATCACCTGACCAAGAATTTTGTTCTGCTGTCATGTATCTCTTGAACTTACAGACTTATCAAAAGTTGAGTCGGTATTTATCGGACTTGAAACCTTACCAAGAAGAACTTGGAAAAGTTATCGAAATTGTTAAACATTCCATCAAAAATGAGTTTTACGATGATGTTCAGCAACGATTCGCTTCTGGAAGTGCTTCTAGTATCATTTTTGCGCTGAGAACGGGCTTAGTTGATGATGAAGTTATCTGGTATGATAAATTGGTAGTAGCCATCAGGTCGCGAGATGGTATTTTCCCGTTTGGTATCTTTGGCATGTCTTGGGCTTATGAGGAATTTGCAAAACGTGGAGACAATCGGTTGATTTTTGATTGGTTGACTCGTCAAGCTACACCAAGTTACATGGATATGATAAGGTCTGGAAATCAAACCTTGTCTGAACATTTCTCAGGAGGAGAAACGTTCACAGGTTCAAAAAATCATGCCATGTTTTCATCATACTCTAGCTGGCTTATTCGAGAAGTTTTGGGGATAAAGGTTTCTGGTGGAAGGATAGAAATAGCACCTGCGTCGAATTTACCTTTAGAGTGGGTGAAGGGGTCCTACCAACTTCCTGAGGGGAGAGTGCAGCTGGAATGGACGCATAAGGATTTGTCGATATATTATTCTAAGGCTTTAAAGGATAGAATATCTATTGAAACGGATTTGAATATTATTGTTAACCTACTGGATTAGGATTTCTAACCTATATTTGAGGAGGAAAGGAAATGAAGAAAAAAATCTTTTTGATACTCATTAGTATAATTTTATTAACGGCCTGTCAAACACAGACTTCAGATAAGCAAAGTACAGTGGACAAAGAATCTGCGGTGTCTTTGGTTAGCAAGCAAGACTCTAATAATCCCGAGTTTAAGTACTATCACTTTAATGCTGAAGAGGCTGGTTATAGAAGTGATCGGTCAAATGTTTTGACGCCAACCTTTTATATATATGCTGGGCCAAAGACAGTAGACGAAGCTAATGCCTTAGTGGCTGAATTTGAAATGTCGGATGTTGTTGAAGAATGGGCTTCTAATGTTTATGTCATCCCACCTATAAATGGTAGCACCTACTCAAATGATGATATGGTAGCCTTTATTGATCTAATTTCTCAAGCTCCCGTCGCTAATATAAAATTGATTGGGATTGACGAAGGTGCAACGTTTGTCAATAATAAACTTGCGCCGAAATATGGTTACCTTATAGCTGGTATCTTAACGATTAATGGTAAAGTTGATGAAGGAGTAAGTCTAAGAGAACAAGTGCCAACTTACATTGTAAATTCAGACGAAGCAGTCAATTTATTGTATGGTCAGGATGATAAGAAAGTCAGTGATACTTATCAAGATCAATCGAATCCATTGCAAAAAGTAGTAGTGTCCAATTTAGAAAATGAACTTGCCAAAATATTTGAAGATGCCTGGTCAAAGATCTTGTCGCAGAATTACCGAATGCATAATGACATAACAGAATTTTATAATGCTAATGCTAAAGAAATTACATCAGGATATGGTTTAGAACCAGTTATTGATTTTGAGAAATTAGGTATTATATATAACCAAAATGAAGAAGTTCCCCTTAACGGTGAAGGTTCGTATACTTGGTATGAGTATGTTCCGAAAACAATCAAAGACGCATCTAAGGGTACGATCCCTTTGATTATTACATTGCATGGATTTGCTAATGACCCATGTCTTCAAGGAGATACTAGCGGTTGGGTTGAAGTGGCAGCGAAAGAGGACATTGTTATTGTGTCTCCAGAGTGGCAGGAGAAGGAATTAAACTTTGCCAAGGTAGATGGACTAGGTGAAGAGGGAGTATTGGAGCTGATTGACTATCTCAAGGAAACTTATCCACAAATTGATACAAGTCGTATTTATTTGACTGGTTTATCAGCAGGTGGTTCAAAGACTGCTCTTTGGGCTGCTAAGCACTCAGATGTATTTGCTGCGGGAGCTTCAGTTTCTGCTCCAGGAATTGACAAGGAGGAATTAACGCAGTTAGCAAGAGACTATAACGGGAACAAAATTCCATACCTCTATGTTGTTGGAGATCATGATTTCTTCCAAATGGTGCCAGTAGATGGGAGTAGTCCGTTTGGTATGCCAAATGTTTTCTTTGATGATCCCAATGTTTCAATGTTTGAGTTCATCCAAGCCTATCAGAGAATGAATGATTTGCCTGTATCATCTAAGCCAGATTTAAATTTAAATCCGTATTTTGGAGTTGCTTTATCTAACCAAGTAGAGGGAATTCTCGGAGATAAGGAAATTCTCTCAGGTTCTATGGTAGATGTAGATAATGAGAATCAAGAACTTATTCGATTGGTTACGATAAAAAATTTAGCTCATTGGAATTATAGACCAGAAGCTGCCTATATCTGGAATTTCTTTAAACAATATGAGAGAGATAGCGAGACAGGGCAACTGCTTTTTACCCAGCCATAGCGCTCTTGCTAATAAATAATTGGCTCATATGATAATCAAAGAAAACTAGACTTTGAAAAACGGCCGATAGTAGTTCCTAACATCGTCAACGCTACCCCAGAATTAGATAAGATTACAGAAATGTGCGATATTATCTGTTTAAATCGCTATTATGGGTGGTACATTGACCACGGTTATTTAGATGCAGCCATTCCGAAATTATGTGCTGAAATTGAGCGTTGGCATGAAAAATACCCAGATAAACCTATAATGTTTTCTGAATTTGGGGTTGACACGGTTTCTGGAATGCACTCCTTATACAAAAATCCCTATTCAGAAGAATTTCAAGTACAATTTTATCAAGAACATTTTGCTGTCTTGGATCGATATGAATACATTATTGGAGAGCATTTATGGAATTTTGCAGACTTTGCAACGGGAAATAATATTCGTCGCATAGATGGCAACCTAAAAGGCATCTTTACGAGGGATAGGCGTCCTAAGTCTGTCGCTTTTGAGATTCAAAAAAGATGGCTTGAAAAATAAAAACATCCCCTCACACCATTTCAAAGTGTGGGGGACTTTGCTCTAGTAGGAGGACTTACTCAAAATCGTAGAGGACGGTTGAGAGGTAACGTTCGCCGTTGTCTGGTGCGATGGCTAAGACTTTTTTGCCGGCACCTAATTTTTTAGCGACTTCAATGGCTGCATAAACAGCAGCAGAACCTGAAATGCCTAGCAGGAACCCTTCTTGGCCACCGATAGCTCGACCTGTAGCGATGGCGTTGTCAGAGCTGACGCGGACAATGCCGTCATAGGCTTGGGTGTCAAGGGTATCCGGAATGAAGCCTGCAGAGATGCCTTGAATCTTGTGAGGTCCAGGCTTTTCACCAGATAGGACAGCTGATTCGTCTGCTTCGACAGCATAGATTTGCACGTCAGGATTAGCTTCTTTGAGGACATGGGATACTCCAGAAATGGTTCCACCAGTTCCGACACCTGAGACAAAGGCATCCAGTCCCTTTGGTCCAAAGGCTTCCAGGATTTCTGGTCCAGTGGTGGCTTCGTGAACGGCAGGGTTGGCTTGGTTGATAAATTGCTGAGGCACGAAACCTTGTCTTTCTTCGGCGATTGCTTGTGCCTTGGCAATGGCGCCTTTCATTCCTTCTGCACCTGGCGTCAAGATGAGTTCAGCGCCGTAGGCTTGGATGATTTTGCGACGTTCGATAGACATGGTGTCTGGCATGACGATAATGACCTTGTAACCGAGAGCAGCACCTACCCAAGCAAGACCGATACCAGTGTTACCGGACGTTGGCTCAACGATGGTGTCTCCAGGCTTTAGGACGCCGCGCTCTTCAGCGTCTTTGATCATGTTGAGGGCGATGCGGTCTTTGACAGAAGAACCGGGGTTAAAGGCTTCTAACTTGACGTAAACATCAGCTGCACCTTCAGGAACGATGCGGTTGAGTTTAACAATGGGTGTTTTTCCGACAAGTTCGGTGATATTTTGATAAAGTGTCATAAGCTTTCCTTTCTGAATACCTAGTATCTCCAGTATAAGAAGTCTAGCAGACTTTGTAAAATATAAAAAAGCTATCGTGGGGATAGCTTTTTTAAATCAGAGGAACCTCAATTTCTCGGATATCGGAAATCTCTAGTTGAGCTTTGCCCTGAAAGAATTCGGTCAATTGATCAATGGTGTTTTGCGTTGCTTCCTTGTCTACAAAGATTTCGGTCGTTACTTGAGTGGTAAATTGAGGATCAATTTCATAGAGTTGGTTCTGCTTTAGAAAATTGGTAAAGTCTTGGTATTGGGGGTAACTTAAGACTAACCGAATCCCCTGTTGCTCTTTGATTTGGACACGACCGATCTCTTGAACAGCCTTGGATACACTGCCCGCGTAAGCTCTGATCAGCCCACCGGCTCCCAGTTTGATGCCACCAAAATAGCGGGTGACAACGGCGACAACGTTGGTGACTTCAAGCGCCTCTAAAACACCGAGCATAGGAACTCCTGCTGTCCCTGAAGGTTCGCCATCATCACTGCTGCGCTTGACTTGGCTGTTCTCTCCTAAGATAAAAGCAGAGCAGTTGTGGTTGGCCTTGTAGTGCTCTTTTTTGATGTGCTGGATAAAAGCACGGGCTTCTTCTTCTGTCTCCACCCGTTTGAGGTGGCAGATAAAGCGGGATTTTTTGATTTCTTCTTCGACGGAGCCGTCCTGTGTGATAGTCTTGTATTCCATAAGGTCATTGTACCAAGAAATGCTCCTTTTTTCAAAAAAAGAACGAATGAAAGAGTATGGAGAATTTAGATGATTACCGTGGGCGCCTTTTTGTAGAAGGACAGTTGCCAGAAAGTTTTGCCGCTTATGCAGAAACTTTGCCAGCTGTCAGAGAGGAAAAAGGACGCCAGTTTTGTGGCCGATGTGGCTCAGAAATGGACACAGTCAAGTGTTTATTGCCAATCGGAGCAACTTATTGTCGAGAGTGCTTGCTGCTGGGAAGAGTGAGAAGTGATCAAACTCTTTACCACATCCCGCAGACTCCCTTTGAACCTAAGGATTACCTGCTTTGGAAAGGCCAACTGACGGCTTGGCAGGAGAGGATTTCAAAAGGCTTATTAGAAGCTGTGGCTGGCGGACAAAGCGCTCTCGTTCATGCAGTGACAGGGGCTGGAAAGACCGAGATGATTTATCAAGTGGTTGCTGAAACGTTAGCTAAAGGACAGGCCGTCTGCATTGCGACACCCCGGATTGATGTTTGCATTGAGCTTTATCGCCGATTGAGTCAAGATTTTTCCTGCCCGATTGCTCTCTTGCATGGAGAGGGAGACCCCTATTTTAGGACACCCTTGGTCATTGCTACGACCCATCAGCTTTTGAAGTTTTACCAAGCCTTTGATCTGTTAATTATTGATGAGGTGGATGCCTTTCCTTTTGTGGATAATCCTATGTTATATCATGCAGTCAACCAGTCTCTGACCTTAAAAGGGTGCAAGTTAGTGCTTACAGCCACCTCAACCGAAGAACTAGACAGGCAGGTGCAAAAAGGAGAATTGATTCTGTTACGTCTTCCAAGACGCTTTCATGAAAATCCTCTAGTTGTCCCCAGAAAAGTATGGCTTTCAGGTTTTCAGAAGGCGATCGCTCAAAAGACATTGCCCCAAAAACTCTTGAAAGATATTAGAGAGCAGCGTCAGACAGGATTTCCTCTCCTGATTTTTGCACCAGAGATTACCATGGGACAAGCTTTAGCGAACTGTTTAGAATCCTATTTTCCAGCGGAGCAAGTCGGCTTTGTATCCAGTCAGACTGCTGAACGTTTGGAGGTGGTGACGGCCTTTCGTGAGCGTGAGGTAACGATTTTGGTGTCGACAACCATCTTGGAGCGGGGAGTGACCTTTCCCTGTGTGGATGTTTTTGTGGTGGAGGCCAACCACCGCTTGTATAGCAAGTCTAGTCTGGTCCAGATTGGTGGGCGCGTGGGACGCAGTTTGGAGAGGCCGACAGGCTTGCTCCACTTCTACCAGGACGGCACCAATCGGGCAATCGAAAAGGCCATTGCAGAGATTCAATTGATGAATAAGGAGAGTGGTCTAGGATGATGTGTTTGCTTTGTCAGCAAGTTTTTAAGCAAAATTGGTCTTTTGGAGAAATCCTAGGCTTATCCCCGAGGAAGGATGGTTTATGCCAAACCTGTCGAGAAAGTTTTCTCCTGATAGGCCAAACGCATTGCCCGCACTGTTGCAAACCAGGCCCAACTAATGAGATTTGTCACGATTGCCATTATTGGAAAGAGCAAGGAAAGACGGTTCAGCATATCAGCCTCTATGTTTATAATGAGGCCATGAAGGACTTTTTTAGTCGATTCAAATTTGGAGGTGATTATGTCCTAAAAGATGTTTTTGCGGCTGATCTTAGAAATGCTTTGAAGCCGTATCAAAAGACTCATCGGTTTTTGCCCGTTCCCTTAAGTCAACCTTCTTATCAAGACAGGGGGTTTAATCAGGTTACAGCTCTTCTGGAGGCGGCCCAGTTAAGGTATGAAGATATTTTTGAAAAAAAGCATACTGACAAGCAATCTAGTAAGACACGGGAGCAACGCTTGGCGACCAAACAAGTCTTCACAATGGTTAAAAGCCTTCCTTTAGATAAACCGGTTTTACTGATTGATGACATTTACACAACAGGAGCGACTCTACAGTTATTAAGGGAAATTTTGACCCAAACAGGAATCGAGCAAGTAACGACCTTCTCTTTAGCAAGATAAGGGGGACTCAGTTGTCGACCGGAAAAATGTTTTATTGCTAAAAATGATAAAAGAGACACCGAACCGGTCTTTGAGAATTAGGACTATTCCTATTTTAGACGCCCTTGAAAGGCTAATCCTGATGAAGTAAAACAAGTGAGAATACCAGCTGCCAAGGAATTACCTAGAGAAGGAAAATCGTTGCAAAAAAATCATGAAAGCGGTATAATAAACTTATAAAGAAAGGCGGAAACGCTTAGAAAAGAGGAACCTATATGATTAAGTACAACATCCGTGGCGAGAACATTGAGGTCACCGAAGCAATTCGTGATTATGTTGAACTCAAGGTCAGCAAGATTGAAAAATATTTTTCAGAAGATATTGACTTAACCGCAAAGGTTAACCTAAAAGTCTATCGGGAAAAGACAGCTAAAGTGGAGGTTACTATTCCACTTGGCAATGTAACTCTTAGAGCAGAAGATGTATCTCAGGATATGTACGGCTCTATTGATCTAGTTGTTGACAAAATCGAGCGTCAGATCCGCAAGAACAAAACAAAGATTGAGAAACGGCATCGTGAGAAGGTTTCTACTAGCCAGCTCTTTACGGACGCTCTGGTTGAGGAAGCATCAGCAGATTCACAGGTTGTCCGCACCAAACAGATTGACTTGAAACCGATGACTTTGGATGAAGCGATCCTTCAAATGGAATTGGTAGGCCATGACTTCTTTATTTATACGGATGTTGAAACCACCAGCACTCATGTCATCTATAAGCGTGAGGATGGGGATATCGGTCTCCTAGAAGCTAAGGTCTAAATGAATGAGTATAGAAAGCCCCCTATGGTTGCTTGTAACCATAGGGGAGTTTTAGTTTTTAGCGGTGGAGACTTGATCTGATAGCATAACCTGTTTGTCATTTTTTTTGAGAATCGGTTGGTTATAGTATTAATGGACTAGTTAAATAGGCTGGTGCAGTGGGCTTTTGTTCCACTGTTGGTTGAATATTTTTTGAGGGGATGGTGATGATTGGCAATCAGCCTAAATTGACTTCAGGGAAGAGAAAAGGCGTAACGGTTTTGGGTCTGGAGGTATGGTTTTCCTTATCTTTGTGATTGGTGGTTAACGGGCTTGTCATGGTCGTTCTCTCACTTTGCTTCGTCTTTCCTTGAAAATATTTCTCTTTCACGGTAAAATAGTAGAAAATACCAAGAGAAATTGAGAAAATATGAAAGAAATCACAACCTTTAAAAATCAAAAAGTCCTCGTTCTTGGCTTGGCCAAATCAGGAGAATCAGCGGCTCGCCTTTTGACAAGGCTGGGTGCTATCGTGACGGTGAACGATGGGAAGCCGTTCGAAGAAAACCGTTCAGCCCAAACCCTTTTAGAAGGGGGAATCAAGGTGATCTGTGGTGGCCATCCTTTGGAACTTTTGGAAGAGGAATTTGCTTGTGTTGTGAAAAACCCAGGAATTCCATACACTAATCCTATGGTGGCCAAAGCGCTTGACAAGGGAATCCCTGTCTTGACTGAGGTTGAATTGGCCTATCTAGTTTCAGAGGCGCCGATTGTGGGCATCACAGGGTCGAACGGCAAAACGACGACGACGACCATGATTGCAGACGTTTTAAATGCTGGTGGGCAGACAGCTCTACTGTGCGGTAATATTGGTTTTCCGGCTTCTAGTGTCGCTCAGGAAGCGACGGCTGAGGATGTCTTGGTGATGGAGTTATCAAGCTTTCAGCTGATGGGGGTCGACCAGTTTAGACCTAAAATAGCAGTCGTTACTAATTTGATGCCTAGCCATTTAGACTACCATGGTGATTTTGAAGCCTATGTTGCGGCAAAGTGGCATATTCAAGACCAGATGACAGCTCAGGATACTTTGATTCTAAACATGACTCAGGAATTGGCACGAAACTTGGCACAAAAGACCAAAGCTAGACTTATCTCTTTTTCTAGTCAAGAAAAGGTGGAAGGCGCCTATTTACAGGAAGGTGTGCTCTATTTCAAGGACGAGCCGATTATGCCAGCGGACAGTTTAGGTGTCCCTGGGTTACATAATGTAGAAAATGCCCTAGCGACGATTGCTGTTGCGAAGACCTTGGGGATTTCTAATCAGGCTATTGCAGAGACTCTTAGTCATTTTGGTGGGGTCAAGCATCGCCTTCAATATGTCGGTGAGATTAATCACGTTGCTTTTTACAATGATAGCAAATCAACCAATAGTCTAGCGACCCAAAAAGCTTTGTCAGGGTTTGATCCTCAAAAAGTTCTTCTGATTGCTGGTGGTTTGGACCGAGGCAATGAGTTTGATGATCTTGTTCCAGATTTGCGTGGCTTGAAACAGATGGTAATAGTAGGAGAATCTACGCCGCGTATGGTTAGAGCAGCACAGGCTGCGGGGGTGCCTTATAGCTTAGCCCAAGATGTTGCGGACGCAGCCAAGAAGGCCTTTGAACTAGCAAGTCCAGGAGATGTTGTCCTCCTCAGTCCAGCCAATGCTAGTTGGGATATGTATGCTAATTTTGAAGTACGGGGGGACAGTTTCCTGGCGGCTTATGAGGAGTTAAAGGCTGAAAATCAGTAAGAAAGTAAGAACATGAAAAAGATTGTATTGACCGGTGGTGGGACGGTAGGCCATGTCACCTTGAACCTTCTACTCATTCCGAAATTGATCGAAGACGGATGGGAAGTTCATTACATCGGAGATAAAACGGGGATTGAGTACCGTCAAATCGAAGCATTAAGCCTCCCAGTTACCTTTCACGGGATTTCGACGGGGAAATTGCGACGCTATTTTAGCTGGCAGAATCTAAAGGATGTCTTTAAAGTGGCCTGGGGGACGTTGCAGTCCTTTTTCCTCATGCTTAAAATCCGACCACAAGCTCTTTTCTCCAAAGGGGGCTTTGTGTCTGTGCCACCAGTTATAGCAGCTAAGTGGTCAGGAGTCCCTGTTTTCATTCATGAATCGGATTTATCCATGGGGTTGGCCAATAAAATTGCTTACCGTTTTGCGACTACCATGTATACGACCTTTGAACAGACGACCAAGGCCGATAAAACAAAACATGTTGGTGCGGTGACAAAAATTCAGGCAGAAACTGCACTACAAGCCCTGCCAAGTGCCCTGACAGCAGTCGCAGAGCAGATGGATCCCGCTTTGCCAACTGTGTTATTTGTTGGAGGATCTGCGGGTGCCAAAATCTTTAATGATTTCGTGACAGAGCATCGTGACCTCCTCCTAGCCTCGTATAATGTGATTAACTTGACCGGGAATCCGGACTTGAATGAACTGTCCCCGGGCTTTTATCGTGTGGATTATGTCACGGATCTGTACCAAGCCTTATTGCAATTGGCAGATGTTGTCATCACAAGAGGTGGAGCTAATACTATTTTTGAGTTGCTTGCTCTTCAAAAACGCCATGTGATTGTTCCACTTGGCAAGAAAGCCAGTCGTGGTGATCAACTAGAGAATGCAGCTTACTTTGAGTCTAAGGGATATGCTCCAAGCCTGAGTGAAGACGATTTGACTTTTGAGCGTTTAAAAGAGAAAATTGACCTCCTCTTATCACAAGGAGAGGACTATCGGGCAAGAATGGCTCAGTCTCAGGATTTACAATCCCTGGAAAGTTTTTATGCCCTTTTGATGGCGGATATCGCCAAACATACAAAGAGAGAAGGAAAACATGTCTGAAAAAGAGCACCCACAAGAAGTTGACCAAGAAACACCCACAGCTTCTGTGGAGGAGACCATTGATTTAGCTGAATGGCGGGTCAAAAATCAGGCCTATTTAGAAAAACGGGCACGCGAAAAAGAACAAGCCCAAAAAGCACAATCAGAAAAAAAATCAGCGCAGCTTGAGGCAAGTAAGGATACTTCCAAAGGACTATCTTCAACAAGGGAGAATGCTTCAGAAGTCGTAGAAAAGGAAGAGCTTGATTCGGTGTCTGAAGAGAGACTTGACCAAGAACTCACAGAGTCAGACTTGCCTTTGGAATTGGAGGAAAATCCTCGAGAAGCGGCGGAGGAAGATAGCGATTTAAGTTCTCCAGAGCTATTGCAAACAGAAGAGCTTGAGTCAGTTCCTAGTCCTATAAAGTCCAAGAAGTTGACCAGACCTAAAAATAAAAAAAAGAAAGCCTTTATCTATAAGACAGTTCTCTTTGGAATCTTCCTGTTCCTTATGCTAGTCGGTTGCCTGTACCTAGTCTCTCCACTATCAAAACTCAAACAGTTTGAGGTGTCAGGATTGACCAACACGACTAAGGAACAGGTCCTGTTAGCCACTAATATAGCAGAATCAGACTACACAGCAGGAGTGCTTCTTGATAAACAGACAATCGAAGAAACAATTGAGGATCAACTTGTTTGGGTGGATAAGGCGCAATTGACTTACCAGTTTCCAACAACCTTTAAAATTGCTGTCAAAGAGAAATATATCGTAGGTTATGTCAAGGATGGCGCTAATTACTATCCTGTACTATCGAGTGGGGAAACCATTGATACGGCTGTCACTGAAGAAACGTTGCCGACAGCTTACCTTCTTTTTAGGATGACAGACTTGGAGCTCGTTAGGCAGTTTGTGGTGAATTTAGCTGAAGAGAATATGTTGGAAGTTGCTCAGCACATTCAAGCGGTTGAATTGTCTCCGACGCAAGCGACCAACGATCTCTTGTCTTTAACGATGACAGAAGGGCATACGGTACTCGTTCCTTTGTCTGAGCTAGGAAAAAAACTAGCTTTTTATGAAGCGATTAGCCAAAAATTAACGGTCCTTAGTTATATTGATATGGAAGCCGGTATTTATACCTATGCCAAATAAATGTTTTAGCTTAAAAATATGCCAAAAAGCAATGTCGAGAGGATCGAGATTGCTTTTTACTACCTGGAGAAGATTTTACAGGATTTTTCGTAAAAAGGCTGGCAAAACAAGCTAGAGATCAACTCAAAAAAATCAGTTGAAAAAAATAAAAACATTAGTTTTTTCAAGCATTTGTGGTATAATAAAATTTGGATAGTTGTATTCTGAATGAATATTACCCAAAAAATTGAAAAACAGAGTTAAAAACCTAGGCAAAGGCCTAGGGCAGAGAGGATTGATGGAATGGTTAGAGGTGGCTTCTTCACAGGTTTAGATATTGGGTCAAGCTCTATCAAGGTTTTGGTAGCAGAGTTTGTTAATGGAGAAATGAATATCATCGGTGTAAGCAATGCCAAGAGTTCCGGTGTGAAAGATGGTATCATTATCAATATTGAAGTTGCAGCGGACGCGATTCGTAAGGCAATCAAAGAAGCGGAAGAAAAAGCAGGGATTGCCATTGATAAGGTAAGCGTTGGTCTGCCAGCCAACCTTTTGCAGTTTGAGCCGACTCAAGGGATGATTCCAGTGACTAGTAATTCACAGGAAATCACAGATAAAGATGTAGAAAATGTCATTAAATCGTCTTTGACAAAAAACATGACACCTGAGCGCGAGATCGTTGCATTTGTCCCTGAGGAGTTTATTGTGGACTCCTTTGCGGGAATTAAGGATCCGCGTGGAATGATGGGGATTCGTCTTGAAGTGAGAGGGTTGCTCTACACTGGGCCAAAAACGATTCTTCATAACCTCAGAAAGACAGTGGCCCAGGCAGGGCTTTCAGTCGAGAACATTGTTATTAGTCCCTTGGCGATCAGTCAGTCTGTCCTGAATGAAGGAGAACGTGAGTTCGGAGCGAGCATCATTGATTTGGGTGGTGGTCAGACGACAGTTGCCTGTGTCGGTGGTCAAAAACTTCAGTTCACAAATGTCTACCAAGAAGGTGGCGACTATGTGACCAAAGACATTTCGAAAGTTTTGACAACGTCCCAATCAATTGCAGAAAACCTGAAATTTACCTATGGAGTTGCTTATCCGGCATTGGCCAGCAATAAGGAAACCTTCCAAGTTGAGGTGATTGGTGAGAGTACTCCAAAAGAAATCACAGAAGCCTATCTGTCTGAGATTATCGCGGCCCGTCTGCAACATATCTTTGATCGTGTGAAGCAGGATTTGGACAGAACACGTCATTTAGATTTGCCAGGTGGCTTGGTGCTTATTGGTGGTGGTGCTACCTTGCCAGGAATCGTAGAGTTGGCTCAAGATGTGTTTAATCGGCCAGTTAAACTTTATGTACCAAACCAAATCGGTATCCGTAATCCAGCCTTTGCACATGTCATCAGTCTGGTAGAGTACGCCGGTCAAATGGATGAAATTGAGCAGATTGCTCAAGCGGCAGTTAATGGTGAGGAGTTGCTACGGTCTAAGCCAATTGATATCCCAAATTACGGCAAACAAACACAACCGTTACCAACCTATACAACTACAACTGAGGCAGACGAATCGCTTATTGCCAATGATGTTCCAAATTACGGTGTTCCAGCTGACGGTGGCAATCGCTCTAAATTAGGAGATCGTGTTCGTGGTCTCTTTGGTAGTATGTTTGAATAAGATTAAAGAAAAGGTGAACAGTTATGACATTTTCATTTGAAGCAGCCTATGCCCAAGGTGCTGTCATCAAAGTTATTGGTGTTGGAGGCGGTGGCGGTAATGCGATCAACCGCATGATTACTGAGGGAGTTGCTGGCGTTGAATTTATTGCAGCAAATACGGATGTACAGGCTCTCAGCACTTCAAAAGCAGAGACGGTTATTCAGTTGGGTCCTAAGTTGACACGTGGTCTCGGTGCTGGAGGTCAGCCTGAAGTTGGTCGTAAGGCAGCAGAAGAAAGTGAAGAAGTAATTAGAGAAGCCCTCTCAGGTTCTGATATGGTCTTCATCACAGCAGGTATGGGCGGTGGCTCTGGAACAGGTGCTGCTCCAGTTATTGCACGAATTGCCAAAGAATTGGGAGCTCTTACAGTTGCGGTTGTGACACGTCCGTTCGGCTTTGAAGGGGGCAAACGTGGGAACTTTGCGATTGAAGGGATTAACGAGCTACGTAACAATGTTGATACCCTTTTGATTATTTCAAACAATAACCTCTTGGAAATTGTTGATAAAAAGACCCCTCTTCTTCAAGCCTTGAGTGAAGCTGACAATGTTCTTCGCCAAGGTGTTCAAGGGATTTCAGATTTGATTACAAATCCAGGTCTGATCAATCTTGACTTTGCAGACGTGAAGACAGTAATGGAAAACAAGGGCAATGCTCTGATGGGGATTGGTATCGGTACTGGTGATGAGCGTGTCCAAGAAGCAGCCCGTAAGGCGATTTACTCACCATTACTTGAGACTACCATTGATGGCGCAGAAGATGTTATTGTGAACGTCACAGGTGGCCTTGATATGAGCTTGATTGAGGCGGAAGAGGCGTCTGAAATTGTTCATCAAGCAGCAGGTAAGGGTGTCAACATCTGGCTGGGAACATCGATCGATGAGAGCATGAAGGATGAAATTCGTGTCACTGTTGTGGCAACAGGTGTCCGTCAGGATCGTGCAACTGCTGTAACTGGCTTTGGACAAAGTGAGGCTTCAGCTAGCCGTCCAGCACCTAATGCTTATGACCGTAATTTTGATATGGTAGAACGTTTTGCACCGACGGGATCGACACCTCTAGCTGGATCAACCACTCGTCCGGAAGTCCCTAAGGGAGCAAGCTTTGGTGATTGGGATTTGCGCCGGAACAATATCGTTCGCCCACAAAGTGACCCTTCTGGTGTTTCCGTAGAGAAGTTTGCGCCAACAGACGACTTTGCAGACGACGAAGAGCTGGACACACCGCCGTTCTTCCGTAACCGCTAGTATGTCACTAAAAGAGAATACTGTTCAAGTTTTTGAGAAAGTTTCAAATGCCTGCCAGAAATCAGGAAGAACTGAGCAAGAAGTGAAGGTAATAGCTGTCACAAAATATGTTGACAGCTCTATTACTAGAAAGCTGGTAGAAGCTGGTGCTAGGCATCTAGGCGAAAACCGCGTAGAACCCTTTTTGGCTAAACGTGAAGCACTTAAGGATTTGCCGATTACATGGCATTTTATTGGCAGCCTTCAAAGGAGAAAGGTTAAAGATGTAATCAATTTTGTTGATTATTTTCATGGCCTTGATTCTCTAAAATTAGCTCAAGAGATAAATAAGCGGGCTGACCATCCGATTAACTGCTTTATTCAGGTCAATATTTCAGGCGAGGAAAGTAAGCATGGATTCTCAGAGACTGAATTAAGAGAAGCTTTGCCCCAATTGGCTCAGTTGAGTCAGCTGAACTTGGTAGGTCTTATGACCATGGCTCCTTTAGGTGCTGATGAAACGTTGATTGCATCCATTTTTTCAAAAACAGAAGCCCTAAGGCAAACAATCCAGCAAGAAGCCTGGTCCAATATGCCTATGACAGAGCTGAGCATGGGAATGAGTCAGGATTACCCTCTGGCGATTGAAGCTGGTGCGACCTTTGTGCGTATCGGTACTGCATTTTTCGAATAAATAAGGAAGAGGACCATGTCATTTTTACAAGATAAAATCAACAGCATTATGGCTTACTTTGACACAGAAGATATTGTTGAGGAAGAGATGGAAGACCTTCCAAGCTATGATGAGGAAGAACCGCAGCCAGTTCCTGTTTCTGACCCCAAGCGTTCAACGCATTTCCAAGAAGAAAGAAGACCAAGTATGCCTAATACGCGAAATTCAGTCCCTTCAACTTCAAGGGAAACTGTTACTTATGCGCGAAGTCACTCTGCTAGTGCTGAGACGACTGTTATTGATATTAAATTCCCAAGAAAATATGAGGAAGCGCGTGAAATTGTTAACTTGCTGTTGCAAGATGTTAGTGTTTTAATTGATTTTCAGCACATGACAGATTCCCAAGCACGTCGTTGCATTGACTATTTGGATGGTGCGCGTTTTGTCCTAAATGGGAACCTGAAAAAAATCTCCTCTACCATGTTTTTATTAACACCGGTCAACGTGGTGGTTAATATAGAAGACATGGGATTACGGGGTGAGGCTCAAGATGCTAGTTATGATTTTGACATGAAGCGCCGATAAGGAAGTAAATGGTACATTTGATTTTATTTATTGCTCAAGTTTTTACAAAAGTTCTGTATGTCTATAGTTTTATTCTGGTGGCGTATGCCTTGCTGTCCTGGTTTCCAGGCGCTTACCAGACCAAGCTAGGGCAGTTTATTATCCGCTTGGCTGATCCTTATGTGACCGTCTTTAGAAGACTCAACTTACACATCGGAATGGTAGATTTTTCTGTAATGGCAGCTATCTTGTCTTTACAGGCAATTGAATATTTTGGCTTAAAATTTCTTGGGCTTCTCCTCACATTATTTGTCTAAAATATGATAGAAAAATCACCAGTATTTCAGCATTTTCATCCAGAAGAGAAAGTTTTTGTGGAGCAAATGTTGGATAAAATTGAGCGAATCGTCTCTCATTACAGTATTGAAGTGACCGCCTTTCTCAATCCTAGAGAAGCCTTCATCGTTACGTCTTTAGCAAAGAGAGCTGGTTTGCAGGTCTTCTCTAGTGGTGAACACTATAAGACAGAATCAGTTCGTTTGATTTTGGCGCCAGATTATTATGTCTTGGATCTAGCTGATTTTGAACTGGCACTTTTAGAGTTGACGTATGCCCGTAAGTTTAACCAGTTGAGCCATTCTCAGATTTTAGGAAATTTAGTGAATCAGCTGGGAATAAAGCGTGGTCTGCTGGGGGATATTCTACTAACTGTAGATCGCACTCAGGTTATAGTGGATCAAAAGATGGCAGATTTTTTGATGCAACATGTCACAAAAATTTCTCGCGTGCCTGTCACTTGGAAATTAAGCTCCTTAGAGCATCTTATTGTTCCAGAAGAAACTAGCCAGACCTTCCAGATCTTATCCAGCAGTATGCGCTTGGACAAGATCATTGCTGTAGCTTATCAATTAACCAGGCCCATAGCTGTTAATCTAGTTGAACATGGTAAGGTCAAGGTAAATTATCAACCCATAACAGCGCCAGCCCATCAATTAACCGTTGGTGATTTGGTGAGTTGTCGCGGCTATGGCCGCTTTCGTCTGGAGGATCAAACTGGACAGACTAAACATGGCAAATATAAATTGACCCTAACAAAAATAGGAGGAAAATAATGGTACTTACCCCATTAGATATTAAGGATAAAAGTTTTAACGGAAAATTTCGTGGTTATAGTATTCAAGAGGTTGATGAATTCTTGGATATTGTGACGCGCGATTACGAAGAAATTCTCCGTCAAAATCAGGAAAATGAAACCAAAATCAAAATGCTGACGGAACGTTTGGCTTATTTTGATGAGATGAAAGAATCTCTCAGTCAGTCAGTCATCCTAGCTCAGGATACAGCTGAAAAATTGAAGGCGACTTCTGCAAGTGAGAGCCAAAATATTATTAAGCAAGCGGAGCACGATGCACAATTCTTATTGGAAACAGCAAAGGCTAAAGCCAATGAGATGTTGAGACAGGCAACTGATAATGCTAAGCGAGTTGCGGTTGAGACAGAGGAGTTGAAGAATAAGGCCCGCATTTTCCATCAGCGACTTAAGTCTACGATTGAAAGTCAGTTAGCGATTGTGGATTCTTCCGAATGGGAAGAAATCCTGCGTCCGACAGCGACTTATTTGCAGACAAGTGATGAGGCTTTCCGAGAAGTGGTTTCGTCAGCTCTGGAAGAAGAAGTCCATGTTTATGAAGAAGACTCTCTGGATATGACACGTCAGCTAAGCCCTGAAGATTTGGCTGAAATTGCTCGTCGTGCAGAGGAAGCAAACCAAGAACTGGAAGCCTATCAGGCAACCCAGAATTTAAACCGCCAAGAGATTACGGATGCTGTTAACCAAGCAGCAGCTGAAGCGGTTGACTTATATTAAAAATAAAGCAAAAACACAAGTTTTCAAGCATACGCAGAGCGAGCAGGGGATGGTGGAAGCCCTGAGGTCCCTGTTTGTGAATTTATCCTTTTGCAGGTTTCTGGCTGAACTGGTAAAATAACCAAATTAGGTCAGAAGGTTTGGCTAACCTTACTAGCCATACAAGGGACAGGTCTTTTTGACTTGTCTGAAAAAAGGTGGTACCACGAGCTTTCGTCCTTTGTGATGAAGGCTTTTTTTCTTTTTGATAGTGTCTAAAGTGGTCCGAGATGGTAAGTAAACTAGTTTGGAAGTCTGTTTCTGAGAATACTAAATTTCAGACTTCATTTGAGAGTTAAGAAGTCTTGAGAGGCTTGCCTACCAAGGCTAAACTACTGATATAGCTGACCACAACCAAACTATCTCCTAGTCAGATTGCCCTTTAGGGAACATCGACAATCGTGTAAAGTAACAGAAAGTGAGAACATTATGAAATTAAAAGAAACCCTTAACCTCGGTCAAACAGCCTTTCCGATGCGGGCTGGGTTGCCGACAAAAGAGCCTGAATGGCAAAAAGCTTGGGAAGAAGCCAAGCTCTACCAACGCCGTCAGGCGTTAAATGCAGGAAAACCTGCCTTCCATCTCCATGATGGTCCTCCCTATGCTAACGGGAATATCCACGTTGGCCATGCCCTCAATAAGATTTCCAAGGACATCATCGTTCGCAGTAAGTCCATGTCAGGTTTTTCTGCTCCGTATGTTCCAGGTTGGGACACGCATGGTCTGCCGATTGAGCAGGTCTTGTCCAAACAAGGCGTTAAACGCAAGGAGTTGGACCTTGCTACCTATCTCGAAATGTGTCGTGACTATGCCCTGTCGCAGGTGGACAAGCAACGAGATGACTTTAAGCGTCTGGGCGTATCTGCAGACTGGGACAATCCTTATGTGACCTTGACACCAGACTTTGAAGCGGCACAAATCCGTGTCTTTGGAGCTATGGCAGACAAGGGCTATATCTACCGCGGTGCTAAGCCTGTCTACTGGTCATGGTCATCTGAATCTGCTCTAGCAGAGGCAGAGATTGAATACCACGACATTGACTCGACCTCGCTTTACTATGCCAATAAGGTCAAGGACGGCAAAGGCGTGCTGGATACGGATACTTACATCGTGGTCTGGACAACGACCCCATTTACCATCACAGCCTCTCGTGGCTTGACGGTCGGACCTGACATGGACTATGTGGTGGTACAGCCAGCGGCTTCTTCTAAAAAGTACCTCCTTGCTGAAGCCTTGGTTGACAAATTGGCAGACAAGTTTGGCTGGGACAGCTTTGCTATTATCCAACAGCATAAGGGAGCAGAGCTGGAGTATATCGTGACCGAACACCCGTGGGATGCCCAAGTGGATGAGCTGGTGATTTTGGGCGACCATGTGACGACTGAGTCTGGTACAGGTGTCGTCCATACCGCACCGAGCTTTGGTGAGGATGACTACAATGTTGGTGTTAAGTACGGTCTTGAGGTCTATGTGACAGTTGACGAGCGTGGACTGATGAATGAGCTGGCGGGTCCTGATTTTGAAGGGCAATTTTATGACAAGGTCGTGCCGACGGTTGTGGAGAAGTTGGGTGACTTGCTTCTTGCCAAGGAAGTCATCAACCACTCTTACCCATTTGACTGGCGGACCAAGAAGCCGATTATCTGGCGCGCAGTACCGCAGTGGTTTGCTTCTGTGTCTAAATTCCGTCAGGACATCCTGGATAATATCGAGAAAACGACCTTCAACCCAAGTTGGGGTAAAACCCGCCTTTACAACATGATCCGTGACCGTGGGGATTGGGTGATTTCCCGTCAACGGGCTTGGGGTGTACCGCTGCCGATTTTCTACGCCGAAGATGGCACGCCAATCCTGAGCAAGGAAGTCACTGACCATGTGGCAGACCTCTTTGAAAAAGAAGGTTCGATTATCTGGTGGAAGCGTGACGCCAAAGACCTCCTGCCAGCAGGCTTTAGCCACCCAGGCTCACCGAATGGGGAATTTACCAAGGAAACCGACATCATGGACGTCTGGTTTGACTCTGGTAGCTCTTGGAATGGGGTGATGAATGCCCGTGACAATCTTGCTTATCCAGCGGATCTCTATCTTGAAGGCTCTGACCAGTACCGTGGTTGGTTCAACTCGTCTCTGATCACTTCTGTCGCTGTTAATGGGCATGCGCCGTACAAGAGTATTCTCTCTCAAGGATTTGTCCTTGATGGCAAGGGCGAGAAAATGTCCAAGTCCAAGGGCAATATCATCTCGCCAAACGATGTCGCTAAGCAATATGGGGCTGAGATTCTCCGCCTCTGGGTGACTTCGGTTGATACCTCAAACGATGTGCGGGTCTCTATGGACATTTTGGGGCAGGTTTCTGAAACCTACCGTAAAATCCGCAATACCCTGCGTTTCCTACTGGCTAATACCAGCGATTTCAACCCTGCGACAGATACAGTCGCCTTTGACGACCTTCGTAGCGTTGACCAGTACATGACCGTAGCCTTTAATGCGCTTGTGGCAACTATCCGTGCGGCCTATGACAGCTATGATTTTATGACCATCTATAAGAGCGTGGTCAACTTCATCACGGTTGAATTGTCCGCTTTCTATCTTGATTTTGCCAAAGACGTGGTCTATATCGAGGCTGAACATAGCACAGCGCGTCGCCAGATGCAGACTGTTTTCTACGATATCTTGGTGAAGCTGACCCAGCTGTTGACCCCAATTTTACCGCACACCGCAGAGGAAATCTGGTCTTACTTGGAGCATGAGACAGCAGACTTTGTTCAGTTGACCGACTTGCCAGAGGCGGTTGAATATGATAATAGCGCCGCTATTTTGGCAGCGTGGACCGACTTTATGGACTTCCGCACCAGAGCCCAGAAAGCCTTGGAAGAAGCCCGCAATGAGAAAATCATCGGTAAATCGCTAGAAGCCCACCTGACGGCTCAGGTGACAGCCAGTGAAAAAGCAGCGCTGGAAGCCTTCAACTGTGATCTAGCCCAGCTTCTCATCGTCTCCCAGCTAACCCTTGTAGAAGCTGCTGAGAGTAACTTTAGTGTCGAGCGTGCTGCAGGTGATGTCTGTCAGCGTTGCCGCCGCATTGACGAAACGACTAAAGAGCGTGCCTATGGGGTTACCATCTGTGACCACTGTGCCGCTATCATCGAAGCTGAATTTCCAGAAGCCGTCGCAGAAGGATTTGAAGGATAATAGGTATGTTAGCCAAAGAAGGTCTGGCCTTCTTTGGTTTTTAGCATGAATCAGGCCGATTGGATTCCCAATCGTCTAGAGCATGCTACAAATGAGAAAATGGGCGTTAGATGGGGTTCTTAGAGGTATAGTGATTAGCTTGACAGCCTATCCTTTATGCGATAGGTTTGGCCACAGCGAGGAGATGTCGTAATGGATAGCCTAAGGAGCTGACGCGCTTTGGAGTCAGGAATGGGTGATGAGTTAAAATTAGTAGTGTTAAGCTAAAAATAGTAAGAGCATCTGGCATCTAGTGTTTGCTATCTTCTTTATAAAGGGTGAGACGTTAGGATGAACAGTCCTAAAAGTTTGACCTCTCAGTTAAAAGATATAACTGGCTATAAGAATCAACTATTTTTAAAGTGGTTTAAAATATGGTAGGATATTAAGTATCCTTTAGGAGGGGGAAAAATGTCGAATAATTTATTGGTATTACAATCTGATTTTGGGTTGGTCGACGGAGCTGTTTCCGCTATGATTGGGGTTGCGCTTCAGGAGGATCCCAAGCTTGGCATTCATCATCTGACTCATGATATTACGCCTTATAATATCTTTGAAGCCAGCTACCGCCTTTTCCAAACGGTGGAATATTGGCCGGAAGGTACAACCTTTGTTTCGGTGGTTGATCCTGGTGTCGGATCGAAGCGTAAGAGTGTTGTGGCATTGACCGAACGTAACCAGTACATCGTTACCCCGGACAATGGGACGCTCAGCTATTTGAAAAAACAAGTGGGAATCAAGGCTGTTCGGGAAATCTCTGAAGTGGAAAATCGTCGCAAGAATACGGAACATTCTTATACTTTTCATGGACGAGATGTTTACGCTTATACGGGAGCTAAGCTCGCGAGTGGTCATATTTCTTTTGAAGAGGTTGGGCCAGAGCTTTCGGTGGCAGATATTGTTGAGATGCCGATTGTGGAAACGCTTGTGACAACAGACTCTGTTAAAGGCGCAATTGATATCTTGGATGTGCGCTTTGGGTCTTTGTGGACATCTATTCGCCGGTCTGAATTCTATACGTTGAACCCAGAATTTGGCGATCGTTTTGAGGTGACGATCTATAATAATGATATGTTGGTCTACCAGAATCAGGTCATCTATGGGAAGTCTTTTGCAGATGTTCGGATTGGACAGCCCATTATCTATATCAATTCGGTCTATTGCGTTGGTGTCGCGATTAACCAAGGTTCATTTGCCAAGGCGTATAACGTTTCTGTTGGAGCTAACTGGCAGATTGAATTTAAAAAAATTTAGGAGCTTTACATGAAACAATTATCCATTAAAACAGTAGTTGCCATTGGGATTGGAGCTGCCCTTTTCTTCTTAATTGGGCGTTTTATCAGTATTCCAACAGGCATTCCAAACACTAATATCCAATTACAGTATGCTGTCTTGGCACTCTTTGCGACCCTTTATGGTCCTTTGGCGGGTTTCTTGATTGCTTTTTTGGGCAATACCTTGATTGATTTATCATGGGGGACACCTTGGTGGGCTTGGATCTTAGCGGCTGGTGTTTTTGGCTTAATCCTAGGCTTGGTTGGTCAAAAATTGCGTATCGAATCAGGAATCTTTACTAAGAAAGATGCTGCCTGGACAATTTTAGGGACCTTAGTAGGTGTGGTGATTTCTTGGGGACTTGTTGCGCCTCTCGGAGATATTTTTATCCACAGTGAGCCTGCTTCTAAAGTCTTCACTCAAGGTTTGGTAGCTGGTCTGGCTAATGCTGTAACTGTTGCGGTTGCAGGAACAGCTCTTTTAAGCGTCTATGCCAAGACCCGTGTGCAAAAAGGGTCTCTCTCTAAAGCTTAAGGGTTATTGATAGAGACAGTTAGAAGATAGTCGTGAGGGCTGTCTTTTTCATTTTGCAGACAAGATATTTTCCCAAATCCGACTAAGACGGTATAATAATAGAGGTGAAAACATGTTTTTCATACAATAACCTGCATGCAACAGGGAAAAGGAGAAGTACATGTCAAAGGACATCAGAGTATTACTCTACTATAAATACGTCCATATCGAGAATGCCAAAGAATACGTGCAGACTCATTTGGACTTTTGTAAATCAATCGGTCTCAAGGGGCGGATTTTGATTTCGGAAGAGGGCATCAACGGTACGGTTTCTGGAGATTTTGAAACCACTCAGAAATACATGGACTGGGTGCACAGCGATGAGCGTTTTGCTGACCTCTGGTTCAAGATTGACCTCGAAGAGGAGCAAGCCTTTAAGAAGATGTTTGTTCGCTACCGCAAGGAAATTGTTCACTTGGGGCTGGAGGACAATGATTTTGACGCGGATATCAACCCACTTGAAACGACAGGGGCTTACCTGACACCGAAAGAGTTCAAAGAAGCTCTTTTGGATGAAAACACCGTTGTGCTCGATACCCGTAATGACTACGAGTATGACCTCGGTCACTTCCGTGGCGCCATTCGCCCAGACATCCGCAACTTCCGCGAGTTGCCACAGTGGGTGCGGGACAACAAGGAAAAATTCATGGACAAGCGTGTCGTGGTCTACTGTACCGGTGGTGTCCGCTGTGAGAAATTCTCAGGCTGGATGGTGCGTGAAGGCTACAAGGATGTCGGTCAGCTACACGGTGGTATCGCCACTTATGGGAAAGATCCAGAGGTACAAGGCGAGCTGTGGGATGGCAAGATGTATGTCTTTGACGAGCGCATTGCCGTAGACATTAACCATGTTGATCCAAAAATCATTGGAAAGGACTGGTTTGACGGCACACCGTGTGAACGTTATGTTAATTGTGCCAACCCATTCTGTAACCGTCACATGTTGACGTCTGAAGAGAACGAACACAAATATGTTCGTGGCTGTTCAGCAGAATGCCGTGCTCATGCCCGCAACCGCTACGTGGAAGAGCATGGATTGACCCATGAAGAATGGGCAGCAAGATTAGCGGAAATCGGAGAAACACTACCTGTTGTTGCTCCAGCTTAATCAGCGATGATGACCAGCCTCTTGGCTGGTTTTTTTGGTATAATAGACCTCATGGAGGTACTTCTATGGATATTATCAGTACGAATTGCTTATCTATTGAACAAGGCAAACGGGTAAAAGCTTTTCTAGCCCACTGCATGGCTCATGATAAGACTTATAAAGAGCCCTACTTATCCAATCAGCTTAATGTTAACCCTGACATGCCGGCCTTTTTCTTGGCTTACGAGGGGGATGACTTAATTGGTTTGCTGGCGGTCTATGCCGATACACCTGAAGTGGACCTGTCGCTCTTTGTTGCGCCAGAGCACCGCAGGAAAGGCATTGCCCGGGAACTTTATCAGAAGTTTTTAACGGAAACAGCTTCCTATGGTGTGACAGAGGTTTCCTTTATTGCGGAGCGTGCCTTTATCGAGGCAAATCCAGGTCTCCTGTCAGCTTGGGGAGTGGTCATTGATGACGATAGTGAGTACTTTTTGGGACGGCCGTGCTTGCCTATGGACATGGCAGAGCTGCCCCTTGAGGTGTCTCTCTCGCTGGCTAGACCAGAGGAGGTGAAGGACATTGCTGAGCTGAAAGCGCGCGTGTTTGAGACGCCGCTAGAGCTCAGTCTGACCTATGTGTCAGAAGCCTTGGCAGATCAGAACAGTCTCTTGTATGTTGCCCGCCTAGCTGATCAAGTGATTGGCACTTGTACGGTGGACATCAGTTCTAGCCTGACTTACCTTTACGGTCTTGCTGTTGATCTTGCCTATCGCGGTCAGGGCATCGGCAGTCAGCTGGTGAAAACCATCATCAACGACCGTTACCATGCAGGTGATACCGAGCTACAGATTGCCGTGGATATGGACAATGACGGTGCTAAAAAACTCTATGAACAACTGGGCTTTGTCACTCAGACAGAAGTGATTTATCTCTCCAGCAAGGATTAAGAGAGGGGATTGAGTGATGAAACTGATTTTTCTACACGGTGTGGGGCAAGATAGCCGAGCTTGGGAGCAGGTGATAACAGGGCTAAAGGGTTATCACTGTGTCAGCCTAAATTTATTTCATCATGGGAGATTACCTCATTTTTCTAGCCTACAAGAGCAGGTCAGACAGGCGGTTCGTGAGAGCGAGGAAGACGTTGTTGTGATTGGCCTGTCTTTGGGCGGTATGTTAGCACTGTCCTTATTGCAAGACCCAGATCCGCAGCTCCGAGCAGTCGTCAGCATTGCTGGTCAGTATCAATTCACCAAGAATTGGGCTTATAAGGGGCAGGTTGGCTTGCTTAAGCTCTTGCCACCATCTCTTTTGGAAAAACAAGGATTGGATAAGGATAATTTGCTGGCTTTTTATCGAGACTTGGCTCAGCTGGATATGACAGGTTTTCTACAAACAATGACCTTGCCAGTCCTCTTGCTCTGTGGGGAGCGCGATAAGATTAACCTTAGAACAGCCAAGCAACTGAAGAACTTGATGCCAAAAGCAGAGATTGCGGTGATAGCTGAAGCAGGTCACGAGGTCAACAAAGACCAGCCAGAACAGTTGGTCGAGCGCCTCAAGATGTTCTTGCAGACACTTTAATAACGGCAAGGAAAGGATTACCCAAACAGCTGTTCTTCAGTCATAGGCACTGTTGCAGTCTGTACAACTAGAGTAGCCCACAACTGCTGGCAACGAGGTCAATAAGCAACAGTCTCTTATTCTTGCTTGGCTATTTTACGAAACAATTTCAAACTGACTGTTCTCAAAAGAGGCTGGGCAAAAACTAGTTTCAGAATCGAAAAAACGAGCATTTCCGCAGTTGGAGATGCTCGTTTTCCATGTTACGGTTTATAATGATAAAGCTCTTTGTCAACTGTAGTGGGTTGACAAAGAGCCTTATTTTCAAGATAGAAATCACTGTGTGGTTTTATTTTGAAGTTAGTTTTTGCCCAGCCTCTTTTAAGATCCTTGCTATTAACGGATAATTGGAATGGACATTTCGATCAGAGTAGGGCAGACGAGGGTTTGAATTTTGGATTGATCAATCCTGTCTGTATCAATCTTGCGCTTAAGGAAAAAGGCGCGGATTTTTTCTACCTCATCCTGACGAATGGCGCGGTGCTTGTTGGTAATCAACAGCTCATAGTGAGTAGGAGCTTGGGTAAAAATCACATCTGTATTGCCTGCTGAGTATGTTTCAACCAACGTTGCATCGGTATTTTCCAACTGTTTGGTGACCAACTCAGCGTGACTGTTGGTAGTATTGATTAGTTTCATAGAAAACTCCTTTAAAATGAGAGAAAAGTCAATTGTCCTTTTGTTCCAACCATCGGTCAATTCCCCAGCGGTGGCTGTCACGCTTCAACTTGGTTTTCGCTTCTGCAATCGGAAACCAGCCGATTCGATTGAAATCTTCTAAGGGCTGTTGGACCTCTTTAAAATCAGAAACAACGTAAAGATAGGCAGGGTGGTAAAAATGCGTATCACGATGACGAGAGTAGAAGTATTCATCTGCTTGACCAAGAAATGCGCCGATAGAGGCAGTTGCCCCTAGTTCTTCCAGTAACTCTCTGGATAAGGCTTCATGATGGTTTTCATCTGTTTCAATTTCTCCACCTGGCAGAAACCAAGCCCCATTGGGCGCTTGAATCAAGACAAGTTCTGTTTCTGTTGCATCTGGAATGATGGCATAGACACCATAGCGAGATTGATAGTCAGCGCCAGTGATTTTTTGACCGAATACGGGATGTTGCATAGCGTTCTCCTTTTTACCATTATACCAAAAAATATATTTTTAGAATATTGTGGACTCAAAAAAACCATAAAAAGTTAAGACGGCCTATTGACAGCTCACCTTATTGAAGGCAGGTGACAAGTTCATGAGTACCAGGCCTAAAAAACACTAAAATCCTCCCCAAACAGATATGAGGAGGATTTGGTTTATTTCTCAGCCTTCTGGGCCTTAATCGTAATTTGACCGTTAGAAGTCATCACAGCCCTTAAGTCTTTTTCGGTAGGATTTTCTAAGTAAAAATCAGTGATAGCATCTTCGATATGGTCCTGGATCGTTCGACGCAGAGGTCTTGCTCCCATCTTAGGATCGTAGCCTAAGTCAACCAATTTTTCTTTAACCTTGTCAGTGACATGGAGACGGATACCGTTTATACTTAGGCGCTCGCTGACACCATCTAGCATCAGATCAACGATTTTGAGCAGATTTTCTTTGCTGAGGGCTTGGAATTCAATGATTCCATCAAAACGGTTCATAAATTCTGGACTGAAGAAGTCGCCCAAGTGAGACAAGACAGAGTTGGTACGGTTTTCTCTGGCTGCACCAAAACCGACGGAGGCCTCTACTTTGCCGGTGCCTGCGTTAGAGGTCATGATAATGATCGTATCTTTAAAGCTGACTGTTCGACCTTGACCATCTGTTAGACGCCCGTCGTCCAAGACTTGGAGGAACATGTGCATAACATCTGGGTGAGCTTTTTCTACTTCGTCTAGGAGGATGAGAGAATACGGATTTCGGCGGACTTTTTCCGTTAGCTGGCCAGCCTCTTCGTAGCCGACATAGCCTGGAGGAGCTCCGACCAGTTTAGCAGTGCTGTGTTTTTCCATATATTCTGACATGTCAAAGCGAATCATGGCATCAGCCGAACCGAAGAGCTCGATAGCTAATTGCTTAGACAATTCAGTCTTTCCGACCCCAGTTGGTCCGACAAATAGGAAAGAACCAATCGGACGATTAGGGGCTCCAAGGCCTACTCGATTTCGACGGATAGCTTTGGCAATTTTATCTACAGCATCATCCTGGCCGATGACATTGGCTTTGAGATCACTGGCAAGGTGGATCAATTGGCTTTGTTCTTTTTCTTTGAGGTCGCCAACTGGAATATTCGTCTTACGCTCAACGATGCTCTCGATTTCTTTCTCAGTGATGATTGGGGTATCTTGATCATCGAGACTGGTCTGTTGCATTTCCTTGTATTTAGCAATTTGATCGCGGAAATAAGCTGCTTTTTCGTAGTCTTCATCACGAGTGGCCTGGGCCTTAAGGTTTTCGGCTTCGATGAGGCGTTGGTCAATCTCTTTAGGATCCACGAAGTTCAGGGTTAGGTTCATTTTAGAGCCAGCTTCATCAAGCAGATCAATGGCCTTGTCAGGCAAGAAGCGGTCTTGGATATAGCGGTTGGAGAGATGGGCGGCTGACTCGATTGCTTCATCAGTATAGCGTACATGGTGATAATCTTCGTAGCGTTTTTGAATCCCTTTTAAGATGATAACTGTCTCTTCAACACTTGGCTCGTCTACACGAACAGGTTGCATCCGTCGTTCCAGAGCAGCATCTTTTTCGATAATGCGGTATTCATTGAGCGTAGTTGCCCCAACCAACTGCAATTCGCCTCTAGCGAGAGCCGGTTTAAGGATATTACCGGCATCCATGTTCCCATCACCAGCAGCACCAGCGCCTACAATTTCATGGATTTCGTCAATGAATAAGATAACATCCTGACGTTCACGGATTTCTTCCATGAGCTTTTGCATGCGCTCTTCAAACTGTCCACGAATCCCAGTCCCTTGGACGAGACTGACCACATCGAGTCGGATAACCTGTTTATTCTGGAGTTTGTGAGGAACATCAGCATCCACAATCTTCTGAGCAAGGCCTTCAACGACAGCTGTTTTACCGACGCCAGGTTCTCCGATTAAGACAGGATTGTTTTTTGTCCGACGATTGAGAATCTCAATCACGCGGGTAATTTCCTCGTCACGACCGATGACAGGGTCAATCCCCCCTCTACGTGCAATATCAGTGACATTGATGCCGAACTCATCTAAAAGTCCTTTTTTAGGCGGTTGTCCATTCTGGCCATTTCCACCTGATCGACCAGGGTGGGTTGGAGGGGTGTTGTTGCTCGGACGGCGATGGTTCTGCTGGAAGTTACTCAATTCATCAAAGAAATCCTCAAAGGGACTTCTTTGGCTATTTTGTGGATTGGAAATGCCTTTGAATAAGGCATTTTGAGGGTCTGTTTTCATGATTTGGTAACAGTTTTGACAGAGGTCTACTTGGTGTTGGCGACCATTGAGATTGCTATAGAGATGGATGGTGGCGTCGTTAATTTGACAATTATGACAAAGCATAGAACTACCTCTTTTCCTAGATTCACAAATGACTGACCAAAGGTCAAAGAAGGTCAAATGGTAATTTTATTATATCACTTCCAGACAGGAAAGCAACTGAAAAGATTGCTTGTTAGTGTCTTGAAGATGAAAGGATCCTTTCATCCTTCCAATCTAGATGAGGACTAATTAAGCAAATTTACTGAAGTTGAAAGAAAATTTCCTGTAACCTCTTAAAAAGTCCTCTTTTTATAGCCCAAGTCGCTGAAATTATGGTAAAATAGAGTATAGACTTTTAAGAGGAGAATAACTATGGAATCACATTTGGTGAGAATTATTAACCGTTTGGAGCTGATGGCTAAGGATGGTGGTAACTTAAAACGTAATTTTGAGCGCGAAGGAGTGGTTGTCGCTGAAGTGTCTTATAGCTATGATGAAGAGAACGGTTCTGTCTTCACGTTGCGTGATGTAGCGGCTCATGAGACGTTTACTTTCGATTCAATCGACCTAGTGGCTATGGAAATTTACGAGTTGCTCTATTAATAAAAAAGTAACGAAGAAAATGAGGCATCTGAGATTTCAGGTGTTTTCTTTTTTTAAGGTTTGGGAAAATCTAATACTTAACACTTGAATTATTATTCAAAAAGTGTATAATATTTCTATATTTAGAAAGGAATCGCTATGGATTTTTCGTTTTTACCTGAATTTTTGCCTTATTTTAATTATGGAGCTCTGGTGACTTTGATGGTCTCGGTCTGCGTGGTGTTCTTTGGAACCATCCTGGGTGTCTTACTGGCTTTTGCACAGAGGTCGCGTTTTTACCCTCTGGCTAGATTGAAGAGCATTCCATTACTAGCTAAATGGAATCCATTAGCTGTTCTGGCCAATACCTATATCTGGATTTTCCGTGGGACTCCCATGGTAGTCCAAATCATGATTTCCTTTATATTGATCAAAATTTCAGCTCCCATTGTGCCCTTTGGCAGTATCAGTATGGACTTGTCCCGGCTTGTCCCAGGGATCATCATTATCTCGATGAATAGCGGAGCTTATGTATCCGAGACAGTCCGAGCAGGTCTCAATGCAGTACCACCTGGTCAGATGGAAGCTGCTTATTCTTTAGGCATGCGTCCTTGGCCAACCATGCGCTATGTCATTATGCCACAGGCGATCAAAAATATTCTGCCTTCTTTGGGAAATGAGTTTATTACGATCATCAAAGATAGTTCGCTCTTATCTACTATTGGGGTTATGGAACTCTGGAATGGAGCGACTACGGTCTCTGTGACGACCTATCTGCCCCTTAGTCCTCTCTTGTTTGCAGCGCTCTATTATTTGTTTATGACCAGCCTGATGACTTGGGTTATTAAAGCTTTAGAAAATCACTTTAACAAAGGAGCCAAAAAAGAATGACTTCAGCCATTATTGAACTAAAAAATCTGCACAAATATTTTGGAAAGCAAGAGGTTTTAAAGGGAATCGATTTAACCATTGATCAAGGAGAAGTGGTGGTGATTATCGGTCCGTCAGGATCAGGTAAGTCGACCTTGTTAAGGACCATGAACCTCCTGGAAGATGCGACACAGGGACAGGTCATTTTTGAAGGTGTAGATATCACCGATCCGTCTAATGATCTCTTTAAAATGAGGGAAAAGATGGGCATGGTTTTCCAACAGTTCAACCTTTTCCCTAACATGTCTGTCATGGACAACATTACCTTATCCCCCATCAAAACCAAGGGGATGGATAAGTTAGAAGCACAAGCCAAAGCACATGATCTCTTGGAAAAGGTTGGCTTACCTGATAAGGCTCGTGCTTTTCCTCAGAGTTTATCTGGTGGGCAACAGCAACGGATTGCGATTGCTCGGGGGCTAGCCATGGATCCAGATGTTCTTCTCTTTGATGAGCCAACCTCAGCCCTTGACCCAGAGATGGTTGGCGAGGTGTTAGCGGTTATGCAAGACCTCGCCAAATCAGGAATGACCATGGTTATTGTGACTCATGAAATGGGATTTGCTCGGGAAGTTGCTGATCGGATTATCTTTATGGATGGTGGGGTGATTGTTGAAGAAGGAACACCTCAACAGATTTTTGAAGAGACTAAGGAAATACGGACGAAGGATTTTCTTTCGAAGGTTTTATAAGTGAGAAGAGCTAGCTGATTGGGCTAGGCTTTTCTTATTTTCCTTATTCTGATGGGGTATCGCTAGAAAATACGATACTTTTTTGTTATAATGTGTCAAAATGTGGGAGGTATATTGACGTGAGAATAATGGATGGCAAAGCTTTAGCAACAAAAATGCAGGCGGATTTAGCCCAAAAGACAGCACAATTAAAAGCAGAGCATGGTGTAAGGCCTGGTTTGCTTGTGATTTTGGTGGGAGAGGATTCTGCCAGTCAAGTCTATGTCCGTAACAAAGAACGTTCAGCTTTAGCAGCTGGCTTCAAGAGTCAAGTGGTGCGTTTGCCAGAGACAGTCACTGAGGCGGAGTTACTAAGGAAGATTGCTGCTTATAATCAGGATCCGGCTTGGCATGGAATTTTGGTCCAACTCCCCTTGCCCAAGCATATCAATGAGGAAAAGGTGCTACTGGCTATTTCTCCAGAAAAGGATGTCGACGGTTTTCACCCGACCAACATGGGGAAACTCTGGTCCGGTCATCCGGTTATGATTCCTTCAACACCAGCTGGGATTATGGAGTTGTTGAAGGCCTATGAGGTTGAGTTGGTTGGTAAGAGGGCCTTGGTGATTGGTCGTTCTAATATTGTTGGCAAGCCTATGGCCCAGTTGCTTATGGATGCCCATGCGACAGTGACGATAGGGCATTCTCGGACACAGGATTTAAAAGCTTTGGCGCGTCAGGCAGATATCTTAGTAGTAGCTATTGGCCAGGCTAAGTTTGTCACCAGAGATTTCGTCAAAGAAGGAGCAGTTGTTATTGATGTTGGGATGAATCGAGATGACAATGGCAAACTGTGCGGCGATGTGGACTTTGAATCTGTTTCAGAAGTGGCGAGTCTTATTACCCCTGTGCCGGGCGGTGTTGGACCGATGACGATTACCATGCTAATGGAGCAGACCTACCAAGCTGCGCTCAGGAGCATCCGCTAATGGCGATTGATCAACGTTTATTGGAAAAAGTAATCCGTCCCCGTCCTTTAGATAGTCATAAAGGAACCTTTGGCCGCGTCCTCTTGATTGGTGGACTCTATCCTTATGGAGGTGCCATTATCTTGGCAACCCTTGCTTGTGTCCATAGCGGGGCAGGTCTAGTGATGGTCGCGACAGATAAGGAAAATATCGTAGCGTTACATGCTCGGCTTCCAGAAGCCATGGCCTTTGATGTGAGGGATCGAGCCTTATTAGTGGAACAGATGCAATTAGCAGATGTTATTCTAATTGGTCCAGGCTTGGGAGAAGAGCTTTTAGCTCAACACTTGTTTAAAGAAGTCCTTTCCTACATAGGTTCTCATCAGATTCTCTTAGTAGATGGGTCAGGCCTCAACCTTTTAGCGAAGTCCTCTCAACAGCTTCCTGAGTGTCAGTCACTAATACTGACGCCTCACCAAAAAGAGTGGGAACGTTTATCAGGTGTTACCATTGAGCAACAGTCTGAAACTGCGCCTCAGAAGGCTTTGCAGAAATTTCCAGCGAGAACGATTTTGGTTGCGAAATCTCATCGGACAAGCGTTCATAGCCTAGGAAGAGAGAGCTTGACACTGGATGTTGGTGGGCCTCATCAAGCAACAGGTGGAATGGGAGATACGTTGGCTGGAATGATTGCAGGATTTGTTGCCCAATTTCAGGATGACCTGTTTGAGACGGTTGCTGTAGCGACTCATTTACACTCAGCAATCGCAGACCGGTTGGCTCAGGAAGCCTATGTGGTTTTACCTAGTCAGATCAGCCTAGAAGTAAGTAAGGCTATGAAGGACATTGAAAAGAAGAATTAAACTGATGAAAAACCTTGATTCTCAGCTGGAATTGTGCTATACTAAGTACAGTTTTGGAGAATTACTCAAGTGGCTTAAGAGGCCACCTTGGAAAGGTGGTAGGTCGTTTACGCGGCGCGTGGGTTCGAATCCCATGTTCTCCTTAATTTTAGCGAATGTGGAAAACTGGGCATAAGCTCAGTTTTTTTTGGGGAAAAATATCAGGAGGATAGTCTGAATTCATCTCTAAAAAGCGTCTGTCAAGTTTTTTTCTTGACAGATGCTTTTTTTGTGTTATAATAGTTAAAGTGAGTTGATAGCTCAGCTATTGACCTAAAGAATAAAAAGAAAAGAGAAAGCTTAAAATGGCAGTAAAAATCCGTTTGACTCGTATGGGTTCTAAAAAGAAACCTTTCTATCGTATTAACGTTGCAGATTCACGCGCACCACGTGATGGACGCTTCATCGAAACAGTTGGAACTTACAATCCTCTTGTGACTGAAAACCAAGTGACAATCAAGGAAGACCGTGTTCTTGAGTGGTTGGCTAATGGTGCACAGCCATCTGACACAGTGCGTAGCCTTTTGTCTAAAGCGGGTGTCTTGGCTAAATTCCACGACCAAAAGTTCTCAAAATAATTCAAATCAAGCAAAGCGAGAAAGCCTATGGACATGATTGAACATCTGATTATTGCAATTGTGAAACCTTTGATTTCACAGCCAGATAACTTGACGCTACGGATTGAGGATACCCCAGAGTTTTTAGAATACCATCTGGATCTTGATCCGAGTGATATTGGTCGCGTGATTGGTCGCAAAGGGCGGACCATCTCTGCCATAAGAACGATTGTTTATTCTGTGCCGACAGATGGTAAAAAAGTTCGCCTTGTGATTGATGAAAAATAGAACCTGACTGAAACGATTCCTAGCTAGGGATCGTTTTATATAACTCTAAGGTGTCATTTTAATGACTTTTTGATATAATCTAAGAAAAGGAGTTAATATGTTTGAAAAGAAAGCTAGGCAAAGTATCGTTGTTTACCTTCATTACCATAGAGATATCAAAAAAGTAGTCAGTTTTGGAGATGTGGCACACACATCTCGTAGAGGGCGTTATGTGGTGCTGTATTTAGATGAAGACCAAGTGGAAGAGGTAATGGCGAAATTATCCAAAGAAAAATATGTAAAGAAGGTCGTCCCCTCCTATATCAAAGATTTGGATCAAAACTTTGTTGGAAATTTATGGCGAGACACTTCTCAGCAGGATTCGGTCACATCGGTCACAGTGGAAATCAATTAGTTTTTTTGTAACAGAGTCGTTTTGCCCTCTTACAGTCTAGGCCTAGTTTTCTAATTTTGATTTAGGCAGATTAGAGTAGCGTCCTTTTGGGACGCTTTTATAACGCTAAATCTTGTTTAAATAGCAGCCTCCTGATAGCGTTAAGCGTGAATTGTGATTTCTAAGTTAGTATTCTGCACATGCGGAGAACAGACTTACCGTAGTATCCATATGAATTTTTAGAGGCGTGTTATTCTACAAAAATAAGCTAAACTAGATGTGCGATGAGAGTTATTTTCTTTTTGCTTTATGTAGGTAAAAAAGTTGAGAGAAGGTTGATGTTTAAGAGGTTTATAAAATGAATTTAAAATAAAAACGTTTACAGGAGCTAAGGCTGTTGACAATTTTCAGATAATTTCGTATATTAGTGATACTTGATTTTATATTAGATTCTAGGAGTAACATTTATGAAAAAGAAATCGTTAGCTTTAAGCCTATTGACCTTTGCCAGCGTTGCGTTTTTAGCAGCCTGTGGGGAAGTTGGTTCAAATAACTCAAGCTCTTCAGCAGAAGCACCTGCAGGCAATAGCATCGGTGAGACAGTTAAGGTCGGCTATAATTTTGAGTTGAGCGGTGCAGTCGCTTCTTATGGGATAACAGAGAAAAGCGGAGCAGATTTGGCCGTCGAAGAAATTAATGCTGCCGGTGGTATTGATGGTAAGCCATTAGAGGTTATCTCCAAGGACAACAAATCAGAGACTGCTGAGTCAGCAACTGTAGCGACTAGCCTTGTGACGGAAGGCGCCAATGTGGTTATCGGAGCTGCAACTTCAGGAGCTTCTGCAGCGGCGACAGCTAACTTGACCAAAGGTGGTGTTGCTATGATTAGTCCGTCTGGAACCCAGGATAGTCTTGTCTTTGCGGCAGACGGTAAAACGGTCAATGACTATTTCTTCCGTACAACCTTTGTTGATAGCTACCAAGGGAAGCTCTTAGCTACTTATGCAACAGATAGTTTGAAGGCTAAAAAAGTAGTTCTTTACTATGACAACTCCAGTGATTATGCTAAAGGGATTGCAGATGCCTTTAAAGAAGCTTACAGCGGAGAGATTATTGAGACCCTGACATTTGCGGCAGGTGACAAGGATTTCCAAGCGGCATTGACCAAAATCAAGGATAAGGACTTTGATGCTATTGTTATGCCAGGTTATTACGAAGAGACGGGAGCAATTGTGAAGCAGGCTCGTGATCTTGGCATCAAACAAGCTATTGCGGGTCCAGATGGTTTTGATAGCCCTGTTTTCCTCGAAAAAGCTGGCGCTGCAGCGACAGATGTTCACTATTTGTCTGCCTTCTCGACAGAAGGTTCTGAAAAAGCTAAGAAATTCTATGACGCATATCTTGCTAAGTATGGTGAAGAACCATCTATGTTCTCTGCTTTAGCCTATGATTCTGTTTATATGGCAGCTCAAGCCGCTAAAGGAGCTACTAGTTCGGTTGATATCAAAGACAACTTGGCAAAGCTTAGCGGTTTTGAAGGTGTAACTGGTACCATGTCGGTTGATGAAAATCACAATGTGATAAAATCTGCCTATGTCATCAGCTTTACCGATGGCAAGGTCTCTGGTGTTGACGTTTTGGAGGCTAAATAATTCGTCTCCAGTGAGAGAATCTCTTTGATAAATCAGCCCTTTGTGGCTGATTTATCTTTGAACCTGTCTAGAGAATACATCAGCATTGCCTAGTCAGGTTTCCTAATATTGATGGTACAGGGTGGAGGTATCCGTAGCAATTTTGCTGAGATAACGACACTCTTTTGCCTTGTTAGCTAGTTTTTATAGTTGAGCGTTTTTAGGGGAGGGGCATCCTTTTTTGGGGGATGAACGACCTAGACATGAGTGATTTGGAATGCTGCTGTCTTAGAGTTATTTCTGCCTCAAGTAAACCTAGATGCTCATTAGCTAATTGATTTTCGTTTTAATCTTTTTAGAAAGTTCGGTGTAATAATGATTCAACAATTGGTCAATGGGTTGATTTTAGGAAGTGTCTATGCCCTTTTAGCCCTAGGCTATACCATGGTATATGGCATTATCAAATTGATTAATTTTGCCCATGGCGATATTTATATGATGGGGGCTTTTATGGGCTATTTCCTAATCAATGCCTTCAAGCTCAATTTTTTTCTAGCCCTTATTTTAGCGATGGCAGGCTCTGCCATCTTAGGGGTGGCAATTGAATTTTTAGCCTATCGTCCTTTGAGGCAATCGACAAGGATTGCAGCTTTGATTACGGCGATTGGAGTCTCTTTTTTGCTCCAGTATGTGATGGTTTATTTTTTCAGTCCGAAT
Organism: Streptococcus ovuberis; assembly: GCF_012396585.1. Classification (GTDB taxonomy): domain Bacteria; phylum Bacillota; class Bacilli; order Lactobacillales; family Streptococcaceae; genus Streptococcus; species Streptococcus ovuberis. Next base: position 18,203 of record NZ_JAAXPR010000008.1, on the reverse strand, counting down.
ACGCGTGCCTTCCCGCAAGCCATTGAGACAGTGAAATATGATTTGGGGCCTGTTTCTGTTACCAATATTCAATTGATTATCCTGGCTGTTTCCATTATCCTTATGGTGATGTTGCAGTTTGTCGTCAAGAAAACCAAGATGGGGAAAGCCATGCGTGCTGTTTCTGTTGATAGCGATGCGGCCCAATTGATGGGAATTAATGTCAATCGGACCATTAGCTTTACCTTTGCTCTAGGTTCAGCTCTCGCAGGTGCAGCAGGCGTCTTAATTGGTCTTTACTACAATTCTGTCGAACCCCTAATGGGGGTTACCCCAGGTCTTAAGGCCTTTGTCGCAGCTGTTTTAGGTGGTATTGGTATTATTCCTGGTGCTGCCCTAGGTGGCGTGGTTATTGGTATTTTAGAAACCTTGGCGATTGCTTTCAATCTTTCGGATTTTCGAGATGGTGTGGTTTATGCCATATTAATCGTGATTCTATTTGTACGTCCAGCAGGTCTTTTAGGCAAAAATGTGAAGGAGAAGGTATAGCATGAAAGAAAATCTAAAACTCAACCTGATTTGGTTGGTCGCCATTGTCGGGCTCTATGCCTTAATTAGCCTTCTGATTGGGACTGGAGCATTAAACCTTTACTATGTGCAGGTTCTGCAACAGATTGGGATCAATATTATCTTAGCTGTTGGTCTAAACTTGATTGTGGGATTTTCTGGCCAGTTTTCTCTTGGACATGCTGGTTTTATGGCGATTGGCGCCTATACCACAGCTATTTTAGGCTCAAAGATCCCGACTTATGGAGGCTTTTTCCTGACTGTTTTGGTGGGAATGTTGCTGGCTGGTGCTGTCGCGCTACTTGTTGGTATTCCGACCCTTCGTCTCAAGGGAGATTATTTAGCCATAGCAACTCTCGGGGTAGCGGAAATCATCCGAATTTTGATTGTCAATGGAGGCGATATGACCAATGGTCCAAGGGGGATTATGGGGATTCCACCTTTTACAACCTGGCAGTTGGTCTTCATTTTGACAGTTCTGGTGATTGTATTGGTCATGAATTTTTTGAGAAGTCCTATGGGACGTGAAACCTTAGCAGTTCGTGAAGATGAGATTGCAGCAGAATCGATGGGGGTCAACACTACCCAAATTAAGGTAATTGCTTTTGTTATAGGAGCTATGACAGCAGCGATTGCAGGAAGCTTGCAAGCGGGTTACATTGGAACAGTTGTGCCGAAAGACTTCGGCTTGATGACTTCTGTTAATGTACTGATTATAATTGTCTTAGGCGGCTTAGGATCAATGACAGGCTCAGTTGTGGCTGCTGTTGTGCTGGGCATTATTAATGTTCTTTTGCAAAATGTAGCCGATATCCGGATGATTCTTTATTCGCTTGCCTTGATTTTATTGATGATTTTCCGTCCAGGAGGACTTTTAGGAACAAAGGAATTGGCTCTGGCGCCATTGTTTAAGAAAAAGGAGGATCAGTAAATGGCCTTACTTGAAGTAAATCAATTAACCAAACACTTTGGTGGTTTGACGGCAGTTGGAGATGTGACGCTTGAACTTCATCGTGGCGAGCTAGTCGGTCTGATTGGGCCTAATGGGGCTGGTAAAACGACATTGTTTAATTTGTTGACGGGCGTCTATGAACCAAGTGAGGGAACGGTAACCTTGGACGGTAAGTTGCTAAATGGCAAAGCACCGTATAAGATTGCAGCGGCTGGTCTTGGCCGAACTTTTCAAAATATTCGTCTCTTTAAGAACTTGAGTGTCTTGGACAATGTTTTAATTGGAATGGGCAACCATCAATCATCGCATCTTTTGGCTTCTTTTCTTCGTTTGCCATTGTTCTATAAGTCAGAGGCAAGTTTAAAAGAAAAGGCCTTGGAGCTTTTAGCTATTTTCAATTTGGATAAGGATGCCCATGTTCTGGCAAAAAATCTTCCCTACGGGCAACAACGTCGTTTGGAAATTGTCAGAGCCCTAGCTACTGAGCCCAAAATTCTCTTTTTAGATGAACCAGCAGCTGGGATGAATCCGCAAGAAACGGCAGAGTTAACTGCCTTGATTCGCCAATTAAAAGAGCAATTTGATTTGACCATCATGCTGATTGAGCACGACATGAGTTTGGTTATGGAAGTGACAGAGCGCATCTATGTTCTGGAGTATGGTCGTTTGATTGCTCACGGGACACCCGAAGAAATCAAGAACAATAAACGGGTGATTGAAGCTTATCTAGGAGGTGAAGCCTAATGCCGATGTTAACAGTTGAGCAGTTGTCTGTTCACTATGGCGTGATTCAAGCGGTTAAAGAGGTCTCTTTTGAAGTCAATGAGGGAGAAGTGGTCTCCTTGATTGGAGCAAATGGTGCTGGTAAGACATCAATCTTACGAACCATTTCGGGTTTAGTTAGGCCATCTAGCGGTAGGATAACCTTTTTAGATCAAGAAATCCAAAAGGTTCCTGCTCAGAAAATTGTCGCCAGTGGCTTGTCACAAGTTCCAGAAGGTCGGCATGTTTTTTCTGGCCTGACGGTTTTGGAAAACCTTGAAATGGGTGCCTTTCTAAAGAAGGATAGGGAAGAAAATCAATTGAATATGAAGAAGGTTTTCGACCGTTTTCCGCGTCTAGAAGAGCGCAAACACCAGGACGCAGCTACCCTGTCTGGCGGTGAGCAGCAGATGTTAGCTATGGGGCGTGCCCTGATGTCAACACCCAAACTGTTATTACTTGATGAGCCATCAATGGGGCTAGCTCCTATCTTCATTCAAGAGATTTTTGATATCATTCAAGATATTCAACGCCAAGGAACAACAGTCCTTCTCATTGAGCAAAATGCCAATATGGCACTTTCAATTTCGAATCGGGGCTATGTGTTAGAAACGGGCTCTATTGTCTTGACAGGGACTGGTCAGGAACTCTTGGCATCGGATGAGGTCAGAAGGGCCTATCTGGGTGGTTGATAGCGAAAGGACTGCGGTCCTTTTTGTTTTCTAGAAAAATTTCAGCTTAGGAAGTGTATTTTTAACCTTATTTTGTTATGATAGGGAGAAGGAAGAATAAAGGAGTGAATGGTGAAAGAATCAAGGCGGGAAATACAGAAGGCTAGGCGTGAACGGGCGAAAAAGCGAGATCGGGTTATTTTGCTTAGTCTGCTAGGCCTTTTAACGACGATAGTCTTGGCCTTTATTATCACGGAAAGGGAGTCATTCAGCTTTCCTAAATGGACTCTCCCTAAACTAAATTGGTTCCTGGGGGGTGAGGCAAAGGAATCTTCTGAACAGCAGGAAGAGCAGGTCTCAGGGCTTTATGCACCTGGTCAACAGGTAGGATTGAAGGCTTCTGCTAGTCAGACTGCTAACGGAAAATCGCTTGAAGCCTTTAAAAACCGCCTAGCTCTAATCACTAAGGTGGGAAAAGAAAAGAAAAGCGGTCGCCTAATCTACCAACTCCAGTTCAGTGATGATCAAAAGCTTTCTCAGGTCTACGAAGAGGATTTGGAAGTTGTCGAAACCACTTTTACTTTAGGGCAAGAAGTTGAACTTCTAGATAGGGATGGAGCTGCTAGAGTGACTCAAATTAGCCAGGAGCCTTCTGGCTTTGTGTACCAGATCCTGCTAGAGACCGGAGAGGTCTTTGAGGAGCTGACGGATTCTCAGTTGGCCTTTGTCTATGATATTCCGCTCCAAGAATCCTATAGCCCTGCTGAGAATAATCGCTTGATTCAGGAAGCCATAGACCTATCGCAAGACTACACTTTTTCTGTCCTTCGGTTTCCCAAGGGGCGATTCAAAATCGGGTCGCACACGCCAGATCAGGAGTATATTATTCTGAGGTCTAACATTGAGTTGCGGGGCCAGGAAACGACTTTGGAGGTAAATGGCTCGGCACGATGGTACGGCCTAGCAACAGGTCAGACTGCTTTTGACGGGCTGTCGTATTTTCTGATGAATGGTCTCCATGTTGAAGCTAATGATCTAGAAAAAGGTAATCAATTCATCATTATGGCTAATCATGGTCACAGTTGGCAGATCAAGAACAACCGTTTTACTCAGGTTCATCAGATGTCTAGCCATGTATTTGACCTTGGGGGCATTCAATACGCCACTTTTGAGGATAATGTTTTTGAAGGTTATGCACCAGAGTTGACGACAGTTACAGAGTTTGGTGATCGAAATTTGCATAATTTTTATGCGGAGGCTATTCAGCTGGATGAGTCTAGCGTACAGACAGGATGGGATGGTGGCTTCATGACAGCTATTGATCCGAATTACCAATGGAGCTCTATCACTCCAATTATGAGTAGCCATATCACCATCACTAGGAACCAATTTTTGCCTTATTCCCATGAGGGGAAATTGATCGCCTACGGGGCGACGATCGGCCAACACTCTTCTTTAGTTGGACAAGTCTCTATCACCCACAATACTTTCAAAGAAACATTGACCAAGCGCTTCCAAGATCCTAAGAATCCTAATTGGGTATTAGAGCCGATTCATCTCAATTCTACTCAGAACAATGAGATTAGAGATAATGTCTTTGACTAGGGACAAACAAATCTGTCAGGTTTGTCTCAGCTCAAGTTTTTGGTTAGGCTTATAGAGAAAAAAACGCTAAACTAGTGATATAAAAAGAGAGAAGAGGTAAACATATGGGCTATAGTCCTCAAGCGCCTAGGCGCGTAGTTGTCGAAGTTTGGAATGCTATTACGCATGGGTTAGCAGCAGTTTTAAGTTTAATTGGCTTGGCAGTGCTGCTCTTTGGGGCACGTTCGGTAACACAAGTTGTCGCTTATAGTATTTACGGAATCAGCCTGTTTTTGCTATTTTTCTGCTCAACCATGTATCACAGTCTGAGCTTTACTAGAGCGAGAGAGATTTTTCAAAAATTGGATCATTCAGCCATCTATCTCTTGATTGCTGGGACATACACCCCTTATTTGTTACTGGCCATTGCTGATATCAGAGCTTATGTTTTGTTGGGCCTGGTTTGGTTACTGGCGGTGGCAGGAATCGTTTTTGAAATCATAGCTATTGGGAAATTTCCGAAGCTATCAACCTATCTCTATTTGGGGTTGGGATGGCTGTCTCTCCTGATTATTTTGCCCTTAATCCAGTTAGCTGGCTGGCCAGTTTTTTGGCTCTTGCTGGCTGGAGGAATCACCTATTCGTTAGGAACCATTTTTTATAAACAGAAGCATATTGACTGGATGCATATTATTTGGCACCTTTTTGTCATGGGCGGCGCAGGGTTTATGTTTGCTTCTATTATGATTTTGTAGGTCATATATCCTACTAAGGAAGGCTGGGGAACCAGTCTTTTTTTGAAACTGCGGTAAAATTAGTGAAAAAAACGCTAAGAACCTGTATTCATAAAGATGATTTGCGCATGTCTATTCCTTTTCGTTCCCTCAAACGAAAAAGCGTTCGTCTTTGTTTTCTTATGTCAAGGTTCTGACTTGAAATGATCTACTGGACAGTTTCCCTCCTTTTGCACAAGTTGATTAGGCCGGTTTTGGAGTCTATAGAGCTCACAAAACTGATAATCAGAAGTGGTTACCGCCTAAAACGAAAGTTCCTAACTAACTGTGCAGAGGAAATACTAAAAGCGATAAATCGCTAAACGTTTCGCCCAACCACTGCGTCAAGCTGCTTTTTCTAGATAGTTTCAAAAGAGCACACTTTTGCCCAGTCTCAACTCTAAGACCGAAGGGAGGAAAAAGGAGAGGGCAATGGGCAATAGCAACGATGAATACAGAGCTGATGGGAGTGAGTAGTCGGCGATTACTAAAGGTTACTGATTTAATGTCAAAGGATGCAATTCTTCACCTTCTGCATTAAGTTCATTTCTTAAAATGGCACAAGCTTATTTCATTTTTCTTTTCTTATTGATGTTTAGCTTTAAACGAGAAAAGGAAAGATGAAGCTGCTTTATTCCTATTCATTTATCCTTGAATAGGAGGAAGATGATGTAGCAAGGCTACTAATTCTAAATCAAATTTTCTAGAATGGGCAACTAACTAAGACTATAAACTTGCACAGGGCAAAGGTCCGATGATCGTGGAGGCTAGCTGAACTGAAAAAACTCCTGCCAAGAAGTTGGCAGGAGTATAAAAGACGCGTTGGGGCTAACGCGTCTTTCCCTTTTGATAGTGTCTGAAGAGGTGAAACCCCTTTAAGCCTAGAATCCCAAGAGGGATAGCTAGAGCAAAAGCTAGTAGGGAGTGGACATTCAGTGCCGATAAAATAAAGACAGCTAGGACGCTAGCCACGGCAAAAATAGCCACATTAACAAAAAACAAGAGGTCGTTGAGTTGTGTGCTGGTGTTGTCGTCTGTTTCGTAATCTTGATAAGAAGGAGCAGGCTTAGGATAGGCTTGCTCAATCGGAAATTCATCGTACTTATAATCTCTTAGTGCCATAATCTCTCCTTGAGGTTCCTTACTATCATATCATAAAATAGTTAAATTTATATTACAATTATGTAACAAAGCCTGTAATATCATCTTAAACCACTCATTTTAGGCTAGTAAATTGTGATTTTTTTCGCTATAATAGAGCTATGAAAAAGATTACGATAACAGCGACAGCAGAGAGTGTAGAACAGGCCAAAAACTTATTGGCCCTAGGTGTTGATAGGATTTATGTTGGTGAGTCTCAATTTGGCTTGCGGCTTCCTCGCCCTTTTCATGATGATGAATTGAGAGAAGTAGCAGACTTGGCTCATCAAGAAGGTAAAGCTATTACTGTAGCGGTCAATGCCTTGATGCATCAAGATATGATGGATCAAATCAAGCCTTATCTGGATTTTTTGGTAGAAATAGGGGCGGATTATTTAACGGTTGGAGATACGGGTGTTTTTTATGTTTTGAAAAGAGATGGGTACCCCTTTAAAGCCATCTATGATACTTCTGTCATGGCAACCAGCAGCCGTCAATTGAATTTCTGGGGGCAGCATGGGGCGACAGAAGCTGTCTTAGCCAGAGAAATCCCATCAGCAGAACTTTTTGAAATCGCTGATAATTTGGAGATTCCTGCGGAGATTTTGGTCTATGGCGCCTCAGTTATCCACCATTCTAAACGCCCTCTTTTGCAAAATTATTACCATTTTACAGGCATTGAGGACGGAATTGACAAGGATAGGGGCCTCTTTTTAGCTGAGCCTAAGAAACCAGATACCCATTACTCTATTTTTGAAGATGGTCATGGAACCCATATCTTTATGAATAATGACATTGATCTGATGAGCAAGCTGATAGAGTTAGTAGCGCATGGGTTTACCCATTGGAAATTAGATGGGATCTATTGTCCGGGGCAAGATTTTGTGGCGATTGTGGAGTGTTTTATGAAGGCGAAAACTGCGATTGAAGCTGGAACCTTTACCCAAGAAGAGGCACTCTTGTTGGATGAGGAAGTGCAGCGTCACCATCCTGCGGGAAGAGGCTTAGATACAGGCTTTTATGAGTTTGACCCTAATGCAGTTAAGTAGCACTAGTTTGTTGTTCTCTAGTATCACGGAACGCTGAGGGGGCAACTATTTGTGGATTAAGGCGTTAATGGAAGGGGATTGCGAGATTTCTTAAAAAGATATTTCTAGGATGAATGCAGTTGTCCTTGAAATCGGTATTTTGCGAGTTTGTGCTTGGCGTAGATAAATGCTTCACAAGTTGATCATTACAAGTTTTTCTAGACATGCCTTAACGCTTTTCTAAACTCTCAGTTCCTAAATAAAACAGGACCTTGAAAATATGTTACAATAACACTATGGAAAGAATGAATGAATTAGTGGTTCTGTTAAACCAGTATGCAGAAGCCTATTATACTAAGGATGCGCCTTTAGTATCAGATCAAGAGTATGATCATCTCTACCGCGAATTGGTAGCCTTGGAAGAAAGCAATCCCGAAGCGATTTTGCCAGATAGCCCTACGCATCGCGTTGGTGGGAAAATTTTATCAGGCTTTGAAAAATATACTCACGAGTATCCGCTTTATAGTTTGCAGGATGCTTTTTCACGTACAGAGCTAGAAGCTTTTGATCAAAGGGTTAAAAAAGCTTTTCCTGAAGCAACTTATCTGTGTGAATTAAAAATTGATGGTCTATCTATTTCATTGACCTATGTTGATGGTATTTTGACAGTTGGTGCGACCAGAGGAGATGGCTCGATTGGTGAAAATATCACTGAAAACCTTAAACGGGTAGCGGATATTCCGCTGCGTCTTCCTGAGCCAGTGAGTCTAACGGTGCGCGGAGAGTGCTACATGCCCAAGGCTTCTTTTGAACGGATTAACCGCCAGCGTCAAGAAGCAGGAGAAACGATTTTTGCTAACCCACGTAATGCGGCAGCAGGAACTTTGCGGCAATTGGATACAGGAATCGTTGCTGGTCGAGGGCTAGCGACCTATCTTTATCAGGAAGCTGGATCAAGTGAGCGCATCAGTCAAGAAGAAGTCCTACAAAATTTAGCTCATCTAGGTTTTTCTACCAATAGTGACTACGTTTTGGCCCAAGATTTGGATCAAGTCTGGGAGTTTATCACAAGAATTGATGAGAAACGGCACGAACTACCTTACGATATTGATGGTATTGTCATCAAGGTCAATCAGCTGGATTTGCAAGAGAAGCTAGGATTCACTGTGAGGGCACCACGTTGGGCGGTTGCCTATAAGTTTCCTGCTGAAGAGAAGGAGGCTCAAATCTTGTCAGTGGATTGGACGGTCGGTCGAACAGGGGTTGTGACACCAACAGCTAATCTGACTCCAGTGACATTAGCAGGAACCACGGTTAGCCGTGCAACGCTTCATAATGTGGACTATATCGCTGACAAGGACATCCGAATCGGAGATACGGTTATCGTCTACAAGGCAGGAGATATTATACCTGCTGTGCTCCAGGTTGTCCTGCGTGATAGGCAGGAGCAGTCACCCATGCTGATTCCTGAGACCTGTCCATCTTGTGAGGAACCTTTGATACATTATGAGGATGAGGTAGCCTTGAGGTGTATCAATCCTCTGTGCTCTGCTCAGATTAAGGAGCGCTTACGGCATTTTGCAAGCCGTGATGCTATGAATATTTCAGGGCTTGGTCCTTCTGTAGTGGATAAGCTCTTTGACCATCATCTTATTCAGGATGTGGCAGGACTTTATCGCCTAAGATTAGAAGACTTGCTCAAGCTTCCTAATATCAAGGAAAAATCAGCAACCAAGCTCCTAGACGCTATCGAGCAGTCAAAAGCCAATTCGGCAGAGAAAGTTCTCTTCGGTTTAGGGATTCGGCATGTGGGAAGCAAAGCTTCTAAATTAGTGCTTGAAACCTTTGGCGATTTAGAGAACCTAGCCCATGCTGAAGAGGAGGCTATCGCTGCAATTCCGGGTTTGGGCAAGGTAATTGCTCAAAGTTTGCGGACTTACTTTGAGGCGGATGGGGCTAAAGCCCTTTTAGCAGAGTTGAAAGAAGCTGGTGTCAATCTAGTCTTCAAAGGTTTGAGAGTGACTGATACAGCTCCTTTGGCTGGGCAGGTAGTCGTTTTGACTGGAAAACTAGAACGCCTGACCCGTAATGAAGCCAAGGAAAAATTAGAAGCTTTAGGAGCTAGTGTTACAGGGTCGGTTTCGAAAAAGACCAATTTAGTAGTGGCAGGAGCAGATGCGGGCAGTAAATTAGCAAAGGCACAAGCTTTAGGCATCCCAATTCAAGATGAGAAATGGCTAGAAAGTCTTTAGGAGATAGTATGACACAAGGACAGGTTTTGAAGGCAAGGTTGATTTATAATCCCACCTCAGGCCAAGAAATCATGAAGAAACATGTAGCAGAGGTGCTTCATGTTTTGGAGAACTCAGGATATGAAACATCTGCCTTTCAGACGACGGCAGATCCAGAGTCTGCCAAACAGGAAGCCCGACGAGCAGGTCTAGCTGGTTTTGATTTGGTGATTGCAGCTGGAGGAGACGGTACCATTAATGAGGTGGTCAATGGTATTGCTCCTCTGGAGAAACGCCCTAAGATGGCGATTATTCCAACAGGGACGACGAATGATTATGCTAGGGCGCTCAAGATCCCAAGAGGAAATCCGGTTGCGGCAGCTAAGATCATTGCTAAAAATCAGACCATCAAGATGGATATTGGCTTGGCTAGAGGAGAAGACTATTTCATCAATATCGCAGCGGCAGGAACACTGACCGAATTGACCTATAGTGTACCTAGTCAGTTAAAAACGGTTTTTGGCTACCTGGCTTATGTGGTCAAGGGAGCGGAGCTTTTGCCTAAAATCGAATACACTCCGGTCAAGGTAACTCATGACCAAGGGGTCTTTGAAGGGAAAATTTCCATGCTTTTTGCAGCTCTGACCAATACAATCGGTGGCTTTGAACAGATTGCACCCGATGCCAAATTGGATGATGGCAATTTTACCCTGATCATGGTCAAGACCAACAATCTATTTGAAATTTTGCACCTGATACGTTTGGTCTTGCAAGGGGGCAAGCACGTTGATCATTCTAAAGTAGAATACATCAAGACCAGTTACATCCATATCGAGCCACAGGTCAGTCCTGGGCAACGTCACATGATGATTAACCTAGATGGCGAGTACGGTGGAGATGCTCCGATTGAGCTGCGAAACCTTAGCAATCATATTGAATTTTTCTGTAACACGGATGAAATCTCAGATGAAGCTTTCACGCAGGATAGTTTTGAACGTGAGATTGAAGAAAATATCCAACGTTTTGAGCAAGAGGCAGAGGAGATTGATTCTTATTAAAGACAAGTGCTAAGCTTTGGTTTCAGCAGGAACCGAAGCTTATTTGAAGCTATAAAAAAATAGGGCGCCTGTTTCTACTTTTTTGTATTTGACCCCAAAACCCATCTCCCGCTGTTTAGCATCTGTAATCGGTGGAGACTGGAGTAAGCTTCCTTTTTTGATTGTGACGCCACTAAGGTCTGGGAGGAGAGGGTTTGGGAACAGAATTGACTTCGTTTTTACAGCTCTAAAACAGGAAACCGAGTGTTGTTCGACCGATCTGAAGTCTCAAACCGTTCAATCTAGTCTATTTGAGCTGTGCGGAGGTGGATGGAAAAAGAGACTTTTACGGAATCATCGATTGGTATCCTAACCTTGACTATTGTTGCTTATCTGGTAGCTATACGCGATACATATCGTACGAGAAACTATCATAAATGGTGGATCAAAGAGTTGATCAGAGGAGTGCTGACCTCTAACTACTGATTTTTACTCAAGAGAAAGAGTCAATTTCTCGTGAGCAAAACGCTTTCTTGTTTGCTTTTCATTGACAAAGTGAGAAAATAGGACTAAACTAAGGGAGTAAATTTTTATTTGGAGGCATAAATATGAACTTAGGGATTCTCGCGCTTGGTCTAGCAACACTTGGTGTAGGTATCGGGGTTGGGACCATGGTGAGCCGTTTCTTTACTGCTGCAGCCCGTCAGCCAGAGATGTATGACAAGCTATTTACAACGCTTTTTGTAGGGGTAGCATTTATTGAGGGGTCTTACTTTATCACTTTAGCGATGGCTTTTGTGTTGAAGTAATGCGCAAAACGCTAAGGAGGTATCTCGCTTGGAAACCCATACTCCCAAATTTGATTTTGGTCCGATTACCTTTGATTTGACGGTTTTAGCCATGACCATCTTGACAGTTGTACTGGTTTTTTCTTTCGTGTTATGGGCTAGTCGGACAATGACCTTGAAACCGAATGGAAAGCAAAATGTGCTGGAGTGGATCTATGAATTTGTCATTAAGGTCATTTCTCCAAACTTAGGTCAGACTTACGCCAAACAATACTCCCTTTTTTATTTCACACTCTTTACCTTCTTGGTACTTGCCAATAATTTAGGCTTGGTTGCTAAAATCGAAGGGCACCATGAGTTGAGTTACTGGATGTCACCGACGGCTAATATGTTTTATGCGTTAGCTCTTTCTTTGATGATTTCCCTCTATAACAACTATCAATCTCTAAAAATTAATGGAGCGAAGGGGTTCTTCAAGGAGTTTATCACACCTCCTGCCATGACTTTTTTTCATGTGATGGAAGAATTCACCAATATTCTTTCCTTGGGATTGCGGCTTTTTGGGAATATTTTTGCAGGGGAAGTGGTCATCGATTTGATTTTGAAGATGTCACAGATTAACATTTTGACAGGACCTTTGGGATTTGTGTTGAGTTTAGTCTGGATTGGTTTTTCAGTCTTTATTTCGTGTTTACAGGCCTATGTCTTTGTTTTGTTGTCCTCTATGTATTTAGGCAAGAAAATTAATCATCACGAGCAATAGAAATGGAAGGAATAATATGTTAACAATTGTAGGATCTTCTGCCTTGGGGACCATGATCGGGCATTTTATCATCGTGACAGGAGCCTTTACGTTGCTTTTTGTCCTTTTGCGTTTGTTTGCTTGGGAGAAGATTACTGGAATTTTTGAAAAAAGGGCCCAGTATATTACCGAAGAGATCGATCGCGCTGAAGAGGCTAAAAAAGAAGCGACAGCCCTTGTGCGACAACGTCAGGCAGAATTATCAGACGTTCGAAAGGTGGCAGATGGTATTTTGCTTGAAGCCAAGCAGACTGGGGAAGCTATGAAAAGTCGGCTGCTTGCAGATGCGGAAAAGCAGGTTGAACAGATGAAGGAAAAGGCTGAGAAAGACATCGCTCGAAAACAAGCAGAAGCGTTGGCGGCCATGCGCGAAGAAGTGTCTACGATGTCTTTAGAACTAGCTCAGCAAATCTTGATGAAAGAACTTGATCCGATGGCACAGAGTGACTTAATTGACCGCTATTTGGAAAAATTAGGAGAATAAGATGGATGCAAATCAATTTGATGCCGTACTGAAATATTCTCAGGATTTGGTTCGACAAGCGAGAAAGGAAGCAAACCTGGCAGAATTTTTTAAGGAGGTTCGTCAGGTTTTAAATGTTTTTGACCAGCAAAATCTGGAGAAATTCTTTGCTAACCAGACGATTGGTAAGCAAGATAAAATGAGTATTTTGCACTTGTTTCAAGAGGAACTTTCACCGATATTGGCTGCTTTTTTCGACCAAATTATCTTGAAACAGGAGTACGAATTACTCTATCCAAGTTTGGCTGAAGTAATCCAACATTCACAGACCGCTATGGGACAGTATGATATGAAGTTGTCTACAGTTGTTCCATTTACAGCTAGTCAAAAATTGAAACTAATTGAGAAAACGGAAAAACTCTTAGGCTTGAAAGTGCGTCAAGTCTATGAAGAGATTCGTCCAGAATTGATGGGAGGCTTTGTGGTCGAAGTCAATCACAAGGTGATTGATGCCAGTGTCCGTCATCAGTTACAAACAATCGAACATGAGATGAAATAGGAAGTGGTGCTGTTTTGGCTCTTAACACACAGGAAATTTCTGCTTTAATCAAGCAACAACTGGATGGCTTTAAGCCAAGTTTTGAAGTGACAGAAACAGGTGTTGTCACCTATGTCGGAGATGGGATTGCGCGTGCGCAAGGTCTAGAGAAAGCGATGAGTGGCGAGTTGCTACGCTTTGCTAATGGTTCTTTTGGGATGGCGCAAAACCTAGAAACGAATGATGTCGGTATTATTATTTTAGGCGATTTTACAGGTATTCGAGAGGGAGATACTGTCACTCGAACAGGGAAAATCATGGAGGTTCCTGTCGGAGAAGCCTTGATTGGTCGAGTGGTTAACCCTTTGGGGCAGCCGGTAGATGGACTTGGGGTAATCAAGACTAAAAGAACTCGCCCTGTGGAGGCAGCGGCGCCTGGCGTTATGCAACGGAAGTCTGTTAAAGAACCTTTTCAGACAGGGATAAAGGCGATTGATGCCCTGGTTCCAATTGGTCGTGGGCAGCGAGAGTTGATTATTGGAGACCGCCAGACTGGTAAGACGTCTATCGCTATTGATGCGATCCTAAACCAAAAGGAGCAGGATGTCATTTGTATCTATGTTGCCATTGGTCAGAAAGAATCAACTGTTCGAACTCAGGTTGAGACCTTACGACGCTATGGGGCATTGGACTATACTATTGTGGTGACGGCCTCAGCCTCACAACCGTCTCCGTTGCTCTTTTTGGCACCTTATGCGGGAGTGGCCATGGCCGAGGAATTCATGTATCAAGGTAAGCACGTCCTGATTGTTTACGATGACTTGTCTAAACAGGCAGTGGCCTACAGGGAATTATCGCTCTTGCTTCGTCGCCCACCGGGACGTGAGGCCTATCCAGGGGATGTGTTCTATCTCCATAGTCGCCTTTTGGAGCGGTCAGCCAAAGTGTCCGATGAGCTAGGAGGAGGTTCGATTACGGCCCTGCCCTTTATCGAAACCCAGGCCGGAGATATTTCAGCCTATATTGCAACCAATGTCATTTCCATCACGGATGGCCAAATTTTCCTCAAGGATAATCTGTTTAACTCAGGGATTCGGCCAGCGCTTGATGCGGGGTCATCTGTCTCTCGTGTCGGTGGCTCGGCTCAAATTAAGGCTATGAAGAAGGTGGCTGGGACCTTGCGGATTGATTTGGCTTCCTATAGGGAGTTGGAAGCCTTTACGCAGTTTGGTTCAGATCTAGATGCGGCAACCCAGGCTAAGTTGAATCGTGGACGCCGGACGGTTGAAGTGCTCAAACAACCCTTGCATCAGCCGATTCCTGTGGAGAAGCAAGTTGTTCTTCTCTATGCTCTGACACATGGTTTCCTTGATACGGTGCCTGTTCAAGATATTTTGACTTTTGAGAGTCAATTATATGATTACTTTGACCTGCACCATGATGATTTATTGAGCCATATTCGTGAGACCAAAGATTTGCCAGACGAAGCTGTCCTAGATGCTGCCATTCGCAGTTTTAAGGCGGAGGCTTCTTATAAATAGAACGACAGGAGTAAGGAATGGGAAATTCTCTCAATGAGATCAAATCTCGGATTGCATCCACCCAGAAAACCAGCCATATTACAGGTGCTATGCATATGGTAGCTGTTTCGCGTTTAGCTAGGTCGGAGACCCATGCCAAATCATTTCAAATCTATACTCAAAAAATTCGCCAGATTACAACGGACCTTATGCAGGCAGAGCTGATTAAGGGGACGACCAATCCCATGCTGATTGAACGGGAGATCAAAAAGACAGCTTACTTGATTATCACCTCTGATAAGGGGTTAGTAGGTAGTTACAATTCAACCATCCTCCGTTCTGTTATGGAGATGATCGATCAGGATCATGAGTCGCCAGACGAGTATGCGGTTCTATGTCTTGGTGGAATTGGAGCGGATTTTTTAAAGGTTCGTGGGATTACACCTATTTTTGAGCTAAGAGGCTTATCGGATCATCCGAGTTTTGAAGAGGTGCGGCAGATTATCATGACTGCTTTAGACATGTATCAAAACGAGCTCTTTGATGCTCTCTATGTCTGCTACACCCACCATATTAATAGTTTGACCAGCCAGGTACGAGTGGAGCAGATGTTGCCGATTGCCCATCTGGATCCGAACGAGGCAGATGGCTACACTAAGACCTTTGATTTGGAACCTGACCGTGATACCATTCTGGAACAGTTGTTACCACAGTATGCAGAATCTATGATTTATGGGGCGATTGTTGATGCTAAAACAGCTGAGAGTGCTGCCAGCATGACAGCTATGCAGGCAGCAACCGATAATGCCAAGCAGATTATTTCAGACTTGACCATTCAGTATAATCGTGCCCGCCAGGCTGGAATCACACAGGAAATCACTGAGATTGTTAGTGGCGCTAATGCCATTTCGTAAAAAGGAGAGAGGAAGAAGATGAGTTCAGGAAAAATTACGCAGGTGATTGGGCCTGTTGTAGATGTTTATTTTGAGCCAGAAGCGAAAATCCCTGATATCAATAATGCTCTAGTTGTTTATAAGACGGACGGTTCAAAGGAGAAAGTTGTCCTTGAAGTCGCCCTAGAACTTGGAGACGGTGTGGTGAGAACGATTGCCATGACGGCCACAGAAGGTTTGACTAGGGGACTTGAAGTGTTAGATACGGGCCGTCCTATTTCTGTACCAGTCGGGAAAGAAACCCTAGGCCGAGTATTTAATGTCTTGGGAGACACTATCGATTTGGAACCTGTTTTGGCCAGCGAGATCAAGCGTGAGCCCATTCATAAAAAAGCACCGACCTTTGATCAGTTGTCGACTTCAACTGAGATTTTGGAAACAGGTATCAAGGTGATTGATCTCTTGGCCCCCTATCTGAAAGGCGGTAAGGTTGGTCTCTTTGGAGGAGCAGGGGTCGGTAAGACCGTACTGATCCAAGAATTGATTCACAATATCGCCCAGGAGCATGGTGGCATTTCAGTTTTTACAGGTGTTGGTGAACGTACCCGTGAGGGGAATGACCTTTATTGGGAAATGAAGGAATCTGGTGTCATTGAAAAGACTGCTATGGTCTTTGGTCAGATGAATGAGCCACCAGGTGCTCGGATGCGGGTTGCTCTGACGGGTTTGACGCTGGCAGAATATTTCCGTGATGTGGAAGGTCAGGATGTGCTGCTCTTCATAGATAATATCTTCCGCTTTACTCAGGCGGGGTCAGAAGTCTCTGCGCTTCTAGGGCGGATGCCGTCTGCGGTTGGTTATCAACCGACTTTGGCTACAGAAATGGGGCAGTTGCAGGAACGCATTACGTCAACAGAGAGAGGATCGGTGACCTCGATTCAGGCCATCTATGTGCCAGCGGACGACTACACTGACCCAGCACCTGCGACGGCTTTTGCTCATTTGGATTCGACAACCAACTTGGAACGTAAACTCACCCAGTTAGGGATTTATCCTGCTGTGGATCCTTTGGCTTCAAGTTCTCGAGCTTTGGCACCTGAGATCGTTGGAGAGGAGCATTATCAAGTTGCAACCGAGGTTCAGCGTGTCTTGCAACGTTACCACGAACTGCAGGATATCATCGCTATTTTGGGGATGGATGAGTTGTCAGAGGAGGAAAAGACTCTTGTCGCAAGGGCGCGCCGGATCCAATTTTTCCTTTCCCAGAATTTCAATGTGGCTGAGCAGTTTACTGGAATTCCGGGTTCCTATGTTCCGGTTGAAGAAACGGTTCGTGGTTTCAAGGAAATCTTAGAGGGTAAACACGATCGTCTGCCAGAAGATGCTTTCCGAAATGTAGGGACAATCGAAGATGTGGTTAAAAAAGCCTCTCAGATGCAATTGTAGGAGGCTAGGTTGTGAAACAGATGACGGTTCAAATTGTGACTCCTGATGGGGTGCGGTATGATCACCATGCGACCTATGTTCAGTGTCGGACTAGCGTTGGGGAAATGGGAATTTATCCAGGTCATTCCAACCTGATTGCCCCTTTAGAGATTGCAGAAATCAAGGTACGTCGGATTGATGATGACAATCATGTCGATTGGATTGCTGTCAATGGTGGAATCATTGAGGTTGCGGACGATTTGATTACCATTGTGTCAGATTCGGCTGAACGCGAAAGAGACATTGATGTCTCCAGAGCAGAGCGTGCCAAACTGGTGGCAGAGCAGGAAATCCAACGTGCCCAGGCAGCCCATTCCATTGATCAAGAACGTCGCGCGCGGGTCGCTCTTCAGCGTGCCATCAACCGCATTCATGTGGGAAGGCATTGAAATAAGTATTATTTGTATGGAATTAATTTATTAGTTTAATTAGCTGTCAAATTAATAAAATAATTATTTGTTACTATGATTCTAAGTAAGTTATAACTAATCTGTTCTTTAAAAAACAAAAATGATTGTGTTAATATATTGATTTATACTAGTACTGTCTGCGGGTAGATATCTTATCAGTTTTATAGTGGATTGAGAAAGGAATAGGACAAGGCAAGTCAATGCAGATAGAACCTAGGTTCATCAAAGAGACTTAACGATGTCCTAACATTTATTCAATTCACTATAACTTTCTTATAATATTTTTAGAGTTTAAGAGATTATAAAATAGTCCTGATCGTTGTACGATCAGGACTATTTCGATCCTGAGACATCTATACTCTATTTGAATAGGCGCCTAATTTCTATGCAAAGAAATAGAATTATTATAACTCATTTATATCTTGACAGTCTTTTCAAAAAAGGAAAAATAAGTGCCTCATTGTCAACTGTAGTGGGTTGACCAATCTAACATCGAGAGAGGACAAGCTTTGTCTTCTCTTGTTTTATGTTTATCGCAATGAAAATGCGAGTTTTGAAGTTTTCAAAGTTCCGAAACCCA
>NZ_JAAXPR010000007.1 GCF_012396585.1 Streptococcus ovuberis | reverse complement strand
ATGAGATTGATACCGTTATTCAGACGCGTGCTAAAAACGAGTGCTTACTGACACTCACAGACAGGAAGAGTCGCTTTCAAATCATTCGTCTCATTCCTGACAAGTCAGCGACATCAGTAAATCAAGCTTTGAAAGGGATTCTACGAAACTATCACATCAACTCAATCACAGCGGATAACGGGACAGAATTTAGTCGCTTGGCAGAGGTCTTTGATCCTGAGTGTATCTATTATGCTCACCCTTACGCCTCTTGGGAAAGAGGAACCAACGAGAACCATAACCGACTCATTAGACGATGGTTGCCAAAAAGCACTAAGAAAACGACCGCAAGAATGGTCGCCTTCATCGAAAATTGGATTAACAACTATCCAAAGAAATGTTTGAACTATTTATCTCCTAGACAATTTTTACTAAATGCCTAACTTAGACTTGAAATTTAGCGTATTATAAGTTTCGCTTTTGAACGAATTCTTCCTGCAATCCGTCAAAATGACAGAAGCTAAAACAATAGCCGACCGATAGCTATTCCCTAAAACGCTCAACACTAGTCTCATCGACATAAACAGCAATGTATATCCCCAGTTCACTCTTTTGCATTTGGCTGGCGAAAGGTTTATTGCTATCGATTACTCAAACAGTGCAAACATCTTATTTTATTCGCAAAATCACACCGATCCATACCCGACGAGATGGGGAAAAGGCTAAGGGCATTTCTTGGTAGACAATCTTGGCTAAGTTTTCAGAATGACCCACACCATCCCAAAAACACTCGACTCAATCAAGCAACTAACCTTCTGGGACAACTCGCTTTATAACAAGTTCTCAATGAGAGCACTAAGGCTATCCTCTTTGGAATGAGGCGTTATTTCTGTCACCACGATACCTGCTAATGCTCGTTCGACCAAACCATCTACATCTAGGCGCGCTTCGTACTGCTCGACGTTTTTGAGTTTAGGATTAGTCTTAGGCTGTGCAGGGGCAAAAATGGTACAGCAGTCTTCAAAGGGCTGAATAGAGATGTCAAAAGTATCAATTTGTTCTGCCAAGTCAATAATTTCTAGCTTGTCCATAGTCACAACAGGACGGATAATTGGGGTGCTAGTTACTGCATTGATGGCCTGCATGGATTCCAGTGTTTGACTGGCCACTTGTCCCAAACTTTCTCCATTGATAATGACGAGGGCACCACGCATCTCCCGTATCCTGTCTGTAATGCGCATCATAAAGCGGCGGGTCAAGGTCATTAAATAAGCTTCTGGTACCTTTTGTTTAATCTCTTCTTGAATCTCTGTAAAAGGAACTTCAATAAATTGGATATTACCACCAAACTGCGTTAACTTACGGGTCAAATCATGGGCTTTTTTTAAGGCTCCTGGACTGGTATAAGGGGGGCTAGCAAAATGAACAGCTTCAATTTCCACCCCGCGTTTGAGTGAAAGATATCCCGCTACTGGTGAATCAATCCCCCCAGACAGCATCAGCATGCCCTTGCCAGAAATGCCAACAGGCAAACCACCAGCTCCCTTATGAGTCTCATGGGAAATATAGGCCGCATCGTCGCGTATTTCTACGCGTAAAACGACATCTGCCCCCTTCATTTGGGCTTTAATTTCAGGTAAAACTTGAAACACAGCATCTCCCAAGAAATGATTAAGCTCGACCGAATCCATTTCAAAACTATGATCACTACGCTTAGTCACTACTTTGAAAGTCATGCCTTCTTGATATACACCGCGCATAATAATCTGAACAGCTTCTTTCAGGGCTGGTACTGATTTTTCAATTTTATAGGACGGCGAATACGTCTGAATCCCAAAAACCTTAGCAAGAGCTGTTGAGACCTCACGATAATCTGCCCCGTTAAGGTAAACATGGCCACGGTCACGATCGGTATAGATTCTGACCTGAGGAAAGCCCTCCAAGACAGCTTCGATGTTACGGCGAAGGCGACCAATAAAGCGCATACGGTTCTTTCCTTTAGTAGATAGCTCTCCGTAGCGAATTAAAATCTCTGAGTACTGCATCTTATCTCACTTTCTGTGTTTGATTGTCAATTTGCTTGAGAATGGTCAAAAACTGCTCAATCTGACTAGCATCCGTCTCTGAACCTAAACTGAGACGAACAGCTGTCTGAGCATTCTTTGTCGGAACGCCCATAGCAATCAAGGTTCCTGCTGCATGACCTGCCCGAGACGAACAAGCACTAGTCGTCGATATATAGATTTCATGGGTTTCGAAAGCATGGACAATGACTTCCCCACGGACATTTTTTAGTCCAAAGGTCACAATATGGGGCGCAAAACCATCTCTACCCGAAAACAACAAAATATCCGAGTGTTTTTCTAAGGCGTTCAGCAGATTATCTCTCAGAACACGTTGTTGATGACTCACTTGTTCTAAACGCCCCATAGCCAAGCGAAGCGCCTTCGCTGTCGCTGCAATACCAGCCACATTTTCTGTAGTGGACCGTAAATCACTCTCTTGGCCACCGCCGTGAAAAAGGGGAGTTATTTTTTTGCCACGCTTTTTATAAATAAATCCAACTCCACGAACACCATGGAATTTATGACTGGAGAAGGTCGCAAAATCCACGCGCTCCGTCAAGTAAGTACCTGTTGGAATCTTGGCTAAGGCCTGAACACCATCCACATGAAAACTGATGGTAGGTTTATCTGCTAATAAAGCTGAAATAGCCTCAATCGGCTGGATAGCACCAATTTCATTGTTGACCGCCATAATGGACACTAAAATCGTTTCTGGAGTAATCCGTTTAGCCAATTCATCCACATCAACAAAACCAGCACTCGTCACTGGAGCTATATCTACTACAAAGCCTTGCTGAGTCAGCCACTGAGCTGTTTCTTTAACGGAAGGGTGTTCTACCGCTGAAATGATGATATGGTTGCCGTAAGCACGTTTTTCAAAGGCAACCCCTTTTATAATCCAGTTGTTCCCTTCTGTCCCACCAGAGGTAAAGAAGATTTCATCTGGCAATTTGCCAATAAGCTCTGCGATTTGTTTCCTAGAAGCTTCTAAAATACGGCTAGCTTGTGTCCCTAAATGATGCAAAGAACTAGGATTGCCCCAAATTTTTTCAGAAACCTCCCGATAGGTGTCAAGAACTTCCGGAAAAGGTTTAGTTGTCGCACTATTATCAAGATAAATCATACTTACTTTCCTTTAAAAGGCTTGAATCAACGGATCCAAGCACTGTTTTCAATAACTTTTATTATAACAGATTGTGACCTTCCAGTCTATTTTCCCTAATTCTTATCAATTAACATTTAAGGGGAAGGGGGCTAAATCTTGGCTGACAGTGTAAAAGAGGCACGGTCATAACCTACCACATTCCCAACAGAGACTGCATGGCCAGAGTAACGACGATAATGGCTAACCAACAGGTGGCTCCTAGGCCAAAAGCTCGGCCTCCAGTTTTTAATAATTTTCCAAAATGGGTGTTGAAGCCTATTGCTGCCATGGCCATGACAATGAGAAACTTGGACAGCGTTTTTAGAGGCTGAAAAACCTTCACATCAAGTCCTAAACGACTCCATAAAGTAACAAACAATGCTGCGGCTAAAAAATAGAGCAAAAAAGTTGGCATTATCCGCTTTAGCTGAACCCTCGATTTAACCTTCCCTTTTTGACGATTACGGTAAAACGATAAACTAAGAGTTATAGGAATAATCGCCAGAGTCCTAGTCAATTTCACAATCGTCGCCTGCTCCAAAATATAACTTTGATGGAGGCTGTCCCAAGCAGAAGCGGTCGCCGTTACTGACGAGGTATCATTAACTGCCGTACCTGCAAATAAGGCAAACCCCTCATTTGACAGCCCTAAAAATTGCCCCAAACTTGGAAACAAAAGAGCAGCCAGAAGGTTGAAGAAAAATATCACTGAAATAGCTTGAGCGACCTCTGCTTCTTCAGCATCAATCACAGGCGCAGTTGCTGCAATCGCCGAACCCCCACAAATAGAGGAGCCTACGCCTATCAATGTGGCTTTTGTGGCATCTACGTTAAAAAGAGTCTTAAAGAGAAAAGCAACTGCTAAAGCTGTTAAAATGGTCGTTACAATGACTGGCAATGATGCTAGACCAACAGCCAGTACTTGATGAAGATTAAGGCTAAAGCCCAATAGGACAACTGCTAGTTGCAAGATGACTTTCGCAGTGAACGTAATTCCTGCTTGCGTCAGCTGACGTTGCTTATGGATAGAACCAATACTCATTCCCAACAACATGGCAATAACTGGCGCTCCCACTAAAGGAAAAACCTGCCCCAAAAACCACGCTGGTAAGGCTACTAGAAAACAAAGGGCAAGTCCTCTTAGATAGATCATGGCAACTTCCTTTCTTCCTCTCCCGATGCAAAATAAGTTTCAATTTTGGAGGGCAAATCAATTGGTGATACACTCTCTACAGGACAAATGGTTTCCAAGAAGAGCCGTATCGTTTGACCGTAAGATTTCGTCAATACCCGTCTATCCATAAGGACAACTGCTGACTGCTGATCCTTGCGGCGCTGAGTACGTCCTAAGGCTTGTTTGAGCTTTAGCATAGCCAGAGGAAGATGATAGTCATCAAAGGGGTTAAGCCCTGTTTCTGCCAAATGATGATTGAGTTTTTTGACGTAGGGATTGCTCGGATTTTCAAATGGCAGACGGGTCACCAAGAGGATCATCTGGTCTTGCTGAATAAAATCCGCTCCCTCCCAAAAGCTCCCTGAACCGAGTAGAATATTAGCTTCACCTCGCTCAAATCGCCGTTTAACCTGATTAGCTGTTCCGTGCTGGTGTTGGGCCAAGTAAGGAAGTTTGCTCCTTTCTAGACGTTCAGCGACTTCTAGTAAGGTTTGATTAGCAGTAAAGAGGACGATTATGGGCTTGTTAAGCTGGCTCAAACTTAGGATCTGGTGGTAAATTAAGTTGACATAGTCCTGGGCAGTAAGGCTACTAATGTCGGGCAACTCTTTCAACAAAAAGACTGTCTGGCTCCTTAAACGCTCCTGAGGTAAGTAATCGTAAGTTACTCTCTTCTCAGGAACCCCCAACAACTGCGCCAAATTGACGCGCTGGCTAATGGCCAAGGTAGCACTAATCGCCATCACTTTCGTATTTTCTGGCAATAGTTCATAGAAATTCCCTAGGGATAAACTGGCCCCATGCAAATAAGGAACGACCGTTTCTCCCCATTTTTCCTGACTGATCCAAAATTGATCTAAACGCAAGTCTAAGACCTCTCTGAGCTGAGGAAAAAAGCTAACATTAAGTTCGCTCAGATCTTGGCGTAGGGCTTCAACGGTTTTTTCAATATCAGTTGATTGATGCACTAATTGCGCAAGGTTGTAAGCAATATTCTCTAATAACCGTCTGGTCAATAAATCTGGACTAGTTTTCAGATGCTGCTGACTATCGTTTTGGAGTTCAAAAAGATTGACCTTTCGCCTGCTTAAATGCTCCAACTGCAGGGGCAATTTTTGAGCCTCGTCAATGATCAGCACCTTTCCTACTAAAAAGGAAGGATCGTCTGCCAAACGATTAAGCAAATAGGCTTGGTTAGTAATGACCAAGCGACTGATCTTAGCCCTGAACTGTCCTTTCTGCCAGAAATCAATATCAGTGAAAAGACTGGAAGTCGACAGGTGACCGTCATGACGCAGACGGTCAAAATAGTTAAATGCGCCAAATTTCTGCTGGATTTCATCTAGATCACCTGTCTCAGTCTCCGTCAACCAAACTAAAAGCTGCATCTTAATGCGATTGAGAAGACGGTTATCTTCCTCTAGAGAGAGGCTAGCCCAAAAAACATCCAACTTGATATAATTCTCATAGCCTTTGAGACTGAGGCAATTCAGATGAAACACTTCTGCTAAGCGTGTCCCTTCTGTCTGCATAATCTGATCTTGAAGCAATTTGGTTGGAGCAGCCACAATAATTTGCTTATCTGGACAGTTAGCTAGAAGCGGCAAAAGATAGCCATAGGTTTTGCCAATCCCTGTCTGCGCCTGAATAAAATTGATGTTTTGATCTCTCAATCGATTTTCAACTACTGAGGCAAAGGCGACTTGCTGTTGCCGTTCTTCTAGGCCTAACAGAGCACTATTTTGCTCAAAATGGGGAGCCAGATGACGTGCTTTTGCATAGTAAGATGGTTTTTTTACCACAATATCTAACACACGCTCATATCCTGCAGACAAGTAATCACTCGTATAACTAAGCAATTCCTCAAGGACCTGACCTGTTTCAAAAAGCAAGTGATCCGCATAGGTCAACAATTTTTGGAGCGTTACTTTAGGCAGGGTTATTATTTTCTCCTGAATGGCTAGGAATAATTTGGCTGTCGCTAGTGCATCCGCAATGGCCGTGTGAGCGTCCAGAAGCTCAATTCCTAGATAATCTGCCAGATTGCCCAAACTATAGCGTTCTAAACTGGGGAAAAAGACCTGACTGAGTTCAACAGTATCTACTCTTGGTGTCCTCAATTCATAACCTTCTAAGAAAAGGTGCTCTGCTAGCAAATTGGCATCAAATCGCACATTATGGGCGACAAAGACAGCATCTTCCAAGAGCGCAAAAATATCACGCGCTACTTCCGAAAAAACTGGTGCCTGTCGTAATTGTTCATCCGTAATGCCTGTCAACTGTTTGATATGAGGTGTCAGGTCTTCGTGCGGATTGACATCTGTTTCATACATTTCAAGAAGTTGACCATCTTGAACCAATACGATACCCACCTGAATAATCTTGGCATCTGGACCTGTTGATGTCGCTTCTAAATCAACAATGGCATACTTCCTCGTCTTGATCATCTCTTTCATCCTGTTAAGTATTATAGCATATTTCCAAACAAGATTGAACGATTTGAAATAAGACAATAGGTGCTGACCGCTAACATTTTTCTATAGTTGGTTCAAGTGAACCTAATACGACGTAAACTATTGTGGGAGACTAAGATAGTAAAAAGCAATCGGATCTAAAATGAATCCGATTGCTTTTTAAACTGTTTTGAGTATCCTATATCTCTACTATTCTACGGTAACAGATTTGGCTAAATTACGCGGTTTGTCTACATCGAGACCCCGCTGTAACGAAGCATAGTAGGCTACTAACTGCGTTGGTACCACCATTGCAATTGTTGAGAGATACGGGTGTACTGCGGTTACGATTAGGTCGTCATCTTCTTTGGCAATCCCTTCTTCTGCGATAGTCATGACACTAGCACCGCGAGAGACTACCTCAGAAATATTGCCACGGGTATGGGCTGCAACAGCAGGATTGTTGGACAATAAAGCAATCACAGGCGTGCCATCTTCAATCAAAGAGATTGTGCCGTGTTTTAACTCGCCAGCCGCAAAGCCTTCGCACTGAATATAGGAAATCTCTTTCAGTTTCAAACTGGCTTCCATAGCAACATAGTAGTCATTGCCACGGCCAATGTAAAAAGCATTACGGCTGGTTGCCAGCAAGTTTTCTACCTTGCTTGCTACTACCTCCTTCTCAGACAAGGTCGCTTCGATCGATTGGGCTACCAGAGACAATTCTCGAATCACATCAAACTCAAGCGCTTCTTTCTGGCCATTGGCACGCCCAACTGCAGTAGCCAAAAGTGCCAAAGCGGCGATCTGGGCGGTATAAGCCTTGGTTGAGGCAACTGCAATCTCTGGCCCAGCATGCAAAAGCAGGGTATGGTCTGCCTCACGCGACAGGGTTGAGCCTGGGACGTTGGTTACGGTTAGACTAGGAATGCCAAGTTGATTCGTCTTGACTAGGACCTGACGGCTGTCAGCGGTCTCCCCAGATTGGCTGATGAAGATAAAGAATGGTTTTTGGCTCAAGATTGGCGTGTGGTAGCCCCATTCTGAAGCAATTCCCAATTCAACAGGCGTCTGTGTCAATTCTTCTAGGAAGGACTTGGCCGCAAAGCCAGCATGGTATGACGTTCCAGCGGCGATGATGTAAAGGCGATCAGCTTCTTGGATAGCCTTTACAATGGCTTCGTCAATAACCAAATTTCCTTTGTCATCAGTGTACTTCTGAATCAGCTTACGCATAACCGTTGGTTGCTCATCGATTTCTTTGAGCATGTAGTAAGGATAGGTCCCTTTTCCAATATCCGATAAATCAAGCTCCGCGGTGTAACGTTCACGCTCAATAGGATTGCCATCAAAATCTGTTACTGTCACGCTATCCTTGGTCACAACAACCAATTCCTTGTCATGAATCTCCATAAACTGATCGGTTTCACGAATCATGGCCATGGCATCTGAACAGACCATGTTGTAACCGTCCCCTAAGCCAATCAAAAGTGGCGACTTATTCTTGGCGACATAGATGGTCGTTGGATCTGCTTTATCCATCAAAGCAAAAGCATATGATCCTTCGATGATAGACAAGGCCTTTTTAAAGGCAGATAAGGTATCCAACCCTTCTTCGGCAAATTTTCCAACCAAGTGAACAGCAATTTCGGTATCTGTTTGTCCTAAGAATGTATCTCCGACCAAGTAAGTCTCCTTGATCGCTTGATAGTTTTCAATCACACCATTATGAACCAAGGTGAACTGCTTATTTTCTGACTGATGCGGGTGGGCATTGACTTCACTTGGTTTACCGTGAGTCGCCCAGCGGGTATGGCCAATACCCGCTGTCCCATGAATATCAATTCCAAGCTTATCACGCAGACTAGCAATCCGTCCTACAGACTTAATCACTCGAGAATCCTGCTCACTAGATGTCACGTAGATACCAGCGGAATCATAACCGCGGTACTCCAACTTTTCCAATCCTTGCATCAAAATATCAGTCGCATTACGGTTTCCAACGACACCAACAATTCCACACATTTTTTTACTTCTTTCTAAAATTGGTATAGTTCATTTCTAAAAACAACATTACTAAAACTAAGTATAAACAAGTTTTTAAACTTTGTCAATGATAAAAGTGGTATAGGTCACTTGAATAAAAGAAGAGTGGGCAATTTGCCCGCTCCACTTAATCGCTAGATCTTTTAAGGTTATAATATTCAACCTTGATGCAACGATTCATGACAATATCCTCTCGACCAGCCTGACGCAGAATCCTTTCTGCGTCTTGGCTCTCCAAGCCCAACTGAGCCCAGAAGACTTTGGCATCCGTCTTGATAAACGCTTCTGCCACTTCTGCTAAAAATTCGCTTCGGCGAAAGACGTTGACAATATCAATAGAAACCGGCACCTCAGAGAGGTCTCTATAGGTCATTTCACCTAGGATTTCCTGACCAGCTGCCTTTGGATTGACTGGAATAATCCGGTAACCCGCCTCTTGCATCACCTGGCTAACTTGGTAAGCAACCGTCTCTGTCCTTGGCGATAGACCAACTACTGCAATGGTCTTTGCTTGTCTTAAATAATCAAAAATTTTCTCCTGAGGAGGATTCTGAAACTGATAGGTCATGGGGTTCTCCTTTCATAAAATGTTTTTTCCAATCGTTTATCAGAATTGAATCTCTGGACGGTTTAGATCCCAGTAATCAATCTGTTGCTCTTCAAATAAATCTTGCAACTTGTCTGCTCCGTATTGCTCTACGAATTTCAATTCTTTGTCTGAAATCGGTATAGCCATAAGCCAAGTAACAGTTAGCTGGTCAAGGGTTAAATCCTCAATATCCCATAAAAACAGAGGGACAAACAACATGTGTTTCATGGATAACGTCGTATCATATTGTGACACACATTGGGATAAACGATACCAGGCGAACAGCTATGAGTTTTCATAATCACATTAAAGGCACAACTCGCTAAGATATTGGCAAACAACTCCTGTCCAGCATAAGCCACACCTATTAGTTCAACGCGTAATTCTTTGTGATTAGGTAAGTAGGTTTGAATACTATGTTGGGACAAACCGATGGTCGCATAGGTCACCCAATCTTTTTCAGGCCTATCAATCGCAGAAAAAATATCAATCCAGGATTGTTTATCATCAGTATAATAACGATTGACTTGTGGCGAACCACCCACACGATTTAATATATGATGTGCAATAACTTTTAGATGACTACGCATTGACTATCTTCTCTCTACTTCGCCTCGTACCAGTTTTCTCCTGAACTGCTATCGGCAATGAGGGGCACAGACAACTCAATGGCAGACTGCATGGTCTCGGTGACCAGTTGGCTAACAGCATCTAGCTCTGCTATTGGCACCTCAAGGACGATCTCGTCGTGCACCTGAAGGAGCATGCGTGCTTGATAGTCGCCAGCAGTCAGTGCCTGATCTAGGTTAATCATGGCAACCTTTAGGATGTCTGCAGCAGATCCCTGAATCGGTGAGTTGATGGCAGTTCGCTCAGCAAATTGGCGGATATTAAAATTGCGCGAGTTGATATCTGGCAATTCTCTGCGACGCTTGTAAATGGTCTCCACATAGCCCTTATCTCTGGCCTCCCGCACCACATTTTGCATGTAGTCCTTGATTCCTGGGTAACGCTCAAAGTAGGTGTCAATATAAGCCTTAGCCTGATGACGCAAAATCCCCAAATTATTAGCCAACCCAAAATCAGAAATCCCGTAAACAATCCCAAAGTTAACTGCCTTGGCATTCCGACGATCATTTGGTGTCACGTCTTCTGGCTGATCAATGCCAAAGACCCTCATGGCTGTTGAGGTGTGGATATCCAACCCATCCTTGAAGGCCTGAATCAAATGCTGGTCTTGCGAAATATGAGCTAGCACCCGAAGCTCAATTTGTGAGTAATCCGAGGCTAAAAGGACGCTGTTAGGCATAGACGGCACAAAGGCCTTGCGAATTAGCCTTCCTTGTTCTAAGCGGATAGGGATATTTTGCAGGTTAGGTTCTGTTGAGGAGAGTCGTCCGGTCTGGGTCAAATCCTGGACATAGCGCGTGTGAATTTTATGGTCTACAGTAATATAATCCTGAAGGCCGATGACATAGGTCGATTGTAGCTTGGCAATCTGGCGATAGTCCAAAATCTTAGCCACAATTGGCGATAGGGGAGCCAGGCGTTCCAGAACATCAACGGCAGTGGAGTAACCTGTCTTGGTTTTCTTAGTCATTTCAACTGGCAGGCCTAACTTCTCAAAGAGAATCACCCCCAGTTGCTTAGGCGAGTTGATATTGAAAGCTTCTCCTGCCAGGTCATGAATTTCAGCCGTCAGGCTTTCCAGGACCACTTCATTTTCTGCCTGCATAGCCAGCAAGGTCTCTTTCTCCACCCGAATACCCGCTATCTCCATCTTAGCTAGAACATTCGCTAGAGGCTGCTCCATCTCCAGAAGTAGGTCTAATTGTTGGTGTTCAACCAAGCGCTCTACCATAACGGTTTCAGTGTCGATTAAAACCTTTACCTTTTGAGCTAAATGGCTGAGCAAAATAGCTGTTTCAGGAACCGCACGCTTGACGCCCTTGCCATAGACCAATTCATCTGCCGCAAGCTGTCCCTGACCATAAAGCTGATCAATGGTAGACAAGGTATTGTCCTCAATCGTTGAAAGTAAATATTTTGCCAAACGACTGTCAAAAGCAGGCGCAGGTAAGTCAATCCCATAGCGACTTAGGAGGACTTTGAGCCGTTTAAAGTCATAGGTTTTCAGGGCTGTCTTTTCCAAAAATCCCCTAAGAACGGAAGACTGCAAGAGACTGTCTCCTTGGCTAACATAAATCTTCTCCTTGTCTCCCCAAGCCAGACCAATCACAGGCTCAACATGGTAATTATCATTGAGGATTTCCAGATAATAAAAGTGATTGGAATCAAGCATGGCTTCTGTCACTTTTGTTACTTGTTCAAAGGCGATTTCTTGACGTGCAGGGGAGGCTTCTGGTTGTACTGAGACTATCTGGGCTTTTAGCTGCTTAAACCCCATCTCATCGTAGAACTGTCCCAAGGCCTCAAGATTCTGAGGACCGGTATAAGCAATATCTGCTAAATCAATGGCAATCGGAGCCTTGGTATCAATGGTCGCTAATGTCTTGGATAAAAAGGCTTGATCTTGATCATTGACCAAATTTTCCTTCATCTTAGAAGGCTTCATCTGGTCAATATTGGCATAGATGCCTTCCAGGCTACCATACTCGTGAAGCAACTTGAGCCCTGTCTTTTCTCCGATTTTGGTTACCCCAGGGATATTATCAGAGGCATCTCCCATAAGCGCTTTGAGGTCGATAAACTGACTCGGTGTGATTCCCATTTTTTCCATCAGATAGGCCGGAGTGAAGGTCTCAAATTCAGCCACACCTTTTTTCGAAATTTCAACTTTGGTATGGACATCTGCCAGCTGAATCAAATCTTTATCACCAGAAACCACCGTTATCTCAAAAGCCTGATTAGCCTGCTCTGCCTTTTTAGCCATTGTTCCAATAATATCATCAGCCTCATACTGTTCCAGTTCATAGTGCCTTATGCCTAAGACATCTAACTGCTGGCGGATAAAAGGAAACTGTTCACGGAACTCATCAGGGGTCTTGGCACGGCCACCCTTGTAGTCGGCATACATGGCAGTCCGAAAAGTAGTTTTACCAGCATCAAAGGCCACCAAAACATGGCTAGGCTTTAGGCGCTCCAAGAGGTGGTTAAGCATAAGGTGAAACCCATAAATCGCATTAGTATGAAGACCGGTCGGACTTTTAAAACGATCAATTTGGTGGTAAAGGGCAAAAAAAGCTCGAAAGGCTACCGATGAGCCGTCAATCAATAAAAGTTTTTGTGTCATATTTTCCATATACCCATTATAGCACATCTCTTGCCTTTCTAATTATTTAGGCTATCATGAGATTTTGGAAACAAAAAACTGACTGCCACTCAGTGAGGACTGTCAGTCTGATGTGTTAAATTTCATAGCCAATCAAGAGGCCGCCTTCTTCTGCATAGAAGGAACAAAGACCAGATGTTGGGAGAACCACGATTTCTGCTGCTGGAAATTGGCTATGTATCAAGTCTGAAAACTGCTCAACAAACTTCTCGTTATTGCGATGACCAATGACAACCTTGCCTCCCTTGTAACCAGCTTTTAGAAACTCTTCATAAGCAGTGCTAACAGACTTCTTGTGCCCGCGTGCCTTTTGGAGCATTTCAAGAGTTCCTTCATCACTAGCCTGACCGACCAATCGAATATTGAGAAGTCCGATAACAGTCCCTAATACCTTGCTCAGACGACCGTTTTTAACCAAGTTGTCTACCTTTGCTAAAACAAAGAGCAACTTGGTTTTCTCTTGATAAGCTGTTATAGCTGTCGCTACTTCTTCAAACGACAAGCCTTGGGCAATCAATCGATTTAGCTCTAAGACCAGTAGGTCCACTTCACCCCCAGCAGATTTGGAGTCAATCAAATGAATCTGAGCTTCTGGATGTTCTTCCTTATACATGTCAGCAGCAACACGGGCTGCATTGAAGCTACCAGACAGAGTCCCTGTGATAGTAACCACAAAAATCTTATCCGCTCCTTGATAGGATTGCAAGTAAGCTTCTGTACTTGGACAGGCTGAGGATGCTGGCTTAGAAGAGGCATACATAACCTCCATCATTTCATCGATATCTAGATTCTCATCATCTACAAAAATCCGGTCTTCCACTTGAATTGTCAAGGGAACACGTTGATAGCTAGCGTCCGGTGCTAGATTTTCTATAGATTTTAACTCGCTAGATGAGTCGGCAATAATTTTCCAAGACATAGGTTTACCTTTTTCTATTTTAGATGATTTTAGTTTGACATTTAGGGTCTTTATCATTAAAATTATATCATGTCCGAAGATTTTTGGACAGTAGAAACTACTGTTGATGTCACAAAAGAAAGGGAAGTGTCATGCCTGATCAAAAAACACCGCAAAAATCGACACAGCACCTCCAAGCTTTTAACAAAGAGGCCAATCAGTTGACACGCGAATCGCTTGAAACAGCTCTGCTATTTCTCTTAGAAAAAAAAGAGCTTGCCAAGATTTCTGTATCCGAACTGGTCCAAAAAGCTGGGGTCTCCCGCAATGCCTTCTACCGCAACTACCAGTCCAAGGAACAGCTTTTAGAAGAGATATTTGAAAAGGTGATTCGCCGTATCTTCAAGGAAATGCGGACCAACTCTAAAAAACAGGGGCAGGATAATTCCTGGCTGACCCTCTTTAAGGAAGCCAAAAAAGAAGCCAAGCTCTTTCAAATCGCCTTCCGCTATAATTTTGAAAAGCGACTGAGTACCATGCTGTCTGAATTTTTAAGCGGTAAAGAGGAAGCTAGTACGTCTAGCGAGGAAGTTAAAGAAACAGATTATACCAACTCCTTTTGGAGTTCTGCTATTGTCGCTACCCTAGCCAAATGGGTGTCAGATGGCATGAAGATTTCTGAGGAGAAAATGGCAAATTTAGGCCTTCCCTTCTTCAGTAAGAAAAAATAAAAACCATTAGTCCCTCACTAAGCAAGGCACTAGCTCCCTGTTGTCCGCTTGAGTGCTGACGCCGACATACATCAAAAGGATTGGATCCCTAATATCAAGGGCCCAATCCTTTTTAGGTAGTAGAATGATTAAGGCTAAAATTATTCCAGCATCTCACTCTTGAGGTAAGCATCCACCAAACGCTCTGTCGCATCAACCGAATCAATATGGGTCCGTTCATAAGAATGACTGGACTCAATTCCAGCTCCCAAAAGAGCATGGCGCACATCTGCCCCCGCCCGCATAGCAGCTGAGGCATCGCTCCCATAGTAAGGGTAAATGTCTAACTGATAAGGGATGCCGTTACTTTCACAAAGGGATACTAAATGCTGGCGAAGCTCATAGTGGTAAGGGCCTGAACCGTCCTTAACGCAGATGGAGACAGTGTATTCATCTGTCTGCTGATCATCGCCCATCGCCCCCATATCAACCGCCAGGTACTCGACCACCTTGGCATCAATATTAGAATTGCCACCATAGCCGATTTCTTCATTGTTTGAGAAATAAAAATGAGTGGTATAAGGCAGTTCAACACCTTCTTCTTGATAGGTTTTTAATAGATGGAGCATGATGGCTGCGCTGACCTTATCATCCAAATGCCGACTCTTAATAAAGCCATTTTCAGTCACGATAGTCCGGGGATCAAAGGAGATGAAATCACCGACTTGGATGCCCAATGCACGTGTCTCTTCCGCATTGGTCACTCTCTCATCCAAGCGAACTTCCATGTTGGTTTGATTTCGTTCAGCAGTCCCTGCATCACGATAAACATGGACACTGGTTTGATGCATGAGAATGGTTCCTGAAATGGTCTGTCCAGTCTTTGCAACATGGATGGTGCAATTTTCCCCTTCAATGGCATTGTAGACAAAGCCTCCGACCAGATCCATCTTGAGACGGCCATCTGATTTGATAGCACGCACCATGGCTCCCAAGGTGTCTAGGTGGGCTGTGATAAATCGGTGTTGGTTATCATTCTGCCCCTTAACCGTCACCAAAACACCACCCTTGGGTGTCTGGACGGGATCATAACCAAATTTTTGAGTTTCAGTCACAACGTAGTTCATGATTTCTTTAGTAAATCCTGTCGGTGACGGGGTTGTTGTTAATCGTGTAATATAGTCAATCGTGTTCATCTTACTCCTTCTTTGAAAAATACTTGTCAAAAATTGCTTGACACCAGCCGATCCATTTTACCTCGTAAAGGTCCTGCGGTAAACGTCTTGTGGCCAAGTCAGCAATAGATACGATTCTTTTTTCCTTAGTGGCTTCAACACAAAAACGGTAAAAGTCCCAGTTCCAGTCCTCCTCCTCCAGAATAACTGGAAGAGCTTCTAGTCCCTTCTGATAAGCCACAAATAGTCTTGAATGGCCATCTACCACAATCCATTGCCCATCCAAGTACTTGACCGCAATAGGCTCAAATCCGGCCAAATCTTGGGGATTGAACCAAACTTCAATAGCTTGAAGTTTAGCCTCAGATAGGTAAAATTGACTGGGCTGTAGGTTTAAAATGGGGAAGTTTTTCATTCGGAGACTATGGCAAGAAGTTGCCAGCTGACAAGTAAAGCTTGTACCATTCTTCGCGGGTCAAATGAATGTCACATGCTTTAGCGATATTTTTCAGGCGCTCAGGTTTCATGGAGCCAATAATGGCCTGCATTTTAGCAGGATGACGCAAAATCCAAGCAATGGCAATCGCTTCTGGAGAGACTCCTTTTTCATTGGCCAATTCTTCCAGAGTCTTATTTAACGCCTCATAATCAGGATGACCAAAGAAAGTTCCCTTATCAAGACTAATCAAGAATGGCGACCAGGTTTGGATAGTGATGTTTTTCAGGCGGCAATACTCTAACACGCCACCATCACGGTTCACACCACCTTCAGTCAACATGTTAACCTGCAATCCCGCATCAATCATCGGCGTATGAGCGAGGCTCAGTTGTAACTGGTTGGCTAACAAGGGCTCATCCAGATAGCTTTGAAGAAGTTCGATTTGATAGGGATTGACATTGCTAAGCCCAAAATGACGAACCTTGCCGCTTGCCTTGAGCGCTTTGAAAGCTTCTGCGACTTCTTCAGGCTCAAATAGCGTATCAGGACGATGGAGCACCAAAACATCTAAGTAATCCGTTTGCAAACGTTCCAAAATCCCATCTACCGACTGCAAAATATAATCTTTTGAAAAGTCAAAGAAGCCACGACGAATCCCACATTTGGACTGCAAGATGATAGCTTCGCGCTTGATGCCTAGCTCCTTAATAGCCTGACCAAAAATCCTTTCGGACTGACCACCACCATAAATATCTGCATGGTCAAAGAAATTGATGCCCAAATCCAGGCTGGTCTGGATAACTTCTTTTGCAGCTTCCAAATCCAGGCCAGCCATGCGCATACATCCTAAAGATAAGCGAGACACCCGAAGGTCAGATGGTCCAAGAGTTATTTTTTCCATTTTCTTCTCCTTTTGCTGTGAGAGTGATTTCTTTCATTTTAACATAAAAAAAGGCAAAAGGCAGTTGTTAATCAATATTTAGGGGTATTTTGATGACACTAACAGCAAATGACCTCAATGAGAATTCTGTTTTACTAATAGCCTGTCTAACCTGACTTTGATTCGTAAAACGGCGTTTTAGATTCAAATCGCCCATTAATACGTCGTTCAAAGCACTTAGGAAAGGCTCCGTTGTTCTTACTTCCTCTTGAAATGGTAGCCCTGAGGGCGTATAATAGAGACAGTAAAGGAAGATTCTATGAAACAAAGTCAAACCTATTCAGAGATGGATACTATCCTCAGAGCTGGCCGCATTTTGGTGGAGTCTGGAGCAGAAATCTACCGTGTCGAAGAAACCATGAGTAAGATGGCAACAGCTCTCGGCCTCCAACAATTTGATTCTTATGTGATCAACAGAGCTATTGTGGCCTCCGCCTTGAACGGCAAAGGGTTTTCAGAAGCACGAACTACGACGGTCCCAGAGACCAGTATTAACCTCGGAAAATTAGAGGCAGTCAACGCTCTTTCGCGGCGTATGGCGGAGACTGGCAAGGCCTCGCTAGTCGAGGTAGACTGGGCCTTGCGGAAAATCGAAACTCAGCAAGATTATGATTTCTGGCAGGTTGTCGCTGCCTATTTTGTTGGGGCAGGAGGCTTTTCTCTTGCTCTTGGAAGCAGTGGGATGGATTCTCTTGCTTCTGCTTTGACAGGTGGTCTTCTAGGTGTTTTGCTTCAGCTCATCTCTCCCTATATTCAGACCAAGTTCTTGCTCAATATCTTCGGGGCTAGTGTGGTCTCTTTGTCTGCTAATCTACTCTATTTTTGGGGTCTGGGAGAACACCGTAGTTTGATTATCTTGGGAACCTTGATGGTCTTGATTCCTGGGGCCTTCTTTGTCAATGCTATCCGAGAATTTTCTCAAAACAATTATTTCACAGGTCTAGCTCTGTCTATGTCAGCCCTTTTGACCTGTATATCTATTTCAGTTGGAGTTGCCGTTACTATTGGCTTCTTGCCCTTCGCAGAGCAGATGACTAGCAGTTTTTCGCTCACTGAGCTATCCCTATCTGGCTTACTGATCCAAACCTTGGCTGCCGGGGTTGGTACAATCGCTTTTGCCATCCTCTACCATACCCCATGGCTGTATTGCCTGGATTTGGGAATGTTAGGAGGGGCTACCTGGGGATTGTACCGCACTCTATGGTATCACTTTCATATCGAAGCTCTGGCCATTTTCATTCCAGCATTGATGGTGGTCTTTATGTCTCGGATTTTAGCGATTAAAAGACAAAGTCCCGCAACCATTTTTCTGTCAACCAGTATGTTTCCTTTAATTCCTGGACTCAGTTTTTATCGGGCGGTCTATTTCTTCATTACAGGTTCAGATGAGCTAGCCATAGACCATATCCGCAACAGTTTTATCACTGCCTTCACTATTACCATTGCGATCGCTATAGTCCAACAACTCCCGTTGAGGCGCTGGATTACTCACTCGATTAAGAAACAAGCGTAAACACTCTCCTCCTCTTTTGGAAGGGAGTCTTTTTTTAGGGCATTCGGACTATAACAAATTTTATATAGTCAATTTCTGAAAATAAAGTCATTTTATGGTAGAATAGACAGTATCTTATTGAATAAATGGGCCATGCCCAAAGAAGGAGATGACTATGTCACACATTGATGCACGTTTACATAAATACGCTCAAGTAATTACCCAAGTTGGTGCGAATGTTCAACCAGGCCAACGGGTTTGGATCAACTGCACCACAGATGCCCTTCCCCTGATTCGCTTGATTGTCGAAGAAGCTTACAAGCTAGGTGCTGCAGATGTTCATGTTAAAATGACAGATGACCGCATAGCACGCCTTAGTGCTGAATACCAACCAATCGACTACTTCTCAGAAGTTCCACAATACGCTGTTGACGAGCGTAATTTCTACTTAGATGACAACGTTGTCTTCATTCATATTGTTTCGTCTGCGCCAGACCTCATGGCTGGTATTGATTCTGATAAGTTGACTGCTCGCGCAAAAGCCATCGGTGAAAGCTTCCAGTACTACCGCTCACGCACTATGACGGATAAAAACTCATGGACCATTGCTGCCTACCCTTCTCCAGGCTGGGCTAAGTTGGTTTTCCCAGATGAAACGGATGAAGAAACAGCGGTTGCTAAATTATTGGATGCCATGCTGGAAGCAACTCGAATCAATGTCCCAGACCCTGTGACAGAATGGAAAGAGCACCGTGCGCGTCTAACCGAAAAAGCAAGCTATCTCAACCAGAAACACTACAAGGCTCTTCACTACACAGCTGAAGGAACGGATTTGACCATCGGATTGCCGAAAACCCATCTCTGGGTAGCTGCTGGTGCACACAATGAAAAAGGCGCTGCCTTCATTCCAAACATGCCAACTGAAGAAGTCTTCACAGCGGCTGAGAAAACTGCCGTGAACGGTTATGTTTCCAACAAAAAACCACTCTCTTACAACGGAACAATTATTGATAACTTCAAACTCCACTTCAAGGATGGTGCTGTCGTTGATTTTGAATGTGAACAAGGGTACGATGTCTTGAAGGGCTTGATTGAGCACGATGAAGGCTCGCGTTACCTCGGCGAAGTTGCCCTCGTGCCACATGACTCTCCAATCTCCAACTCAGGCCTGCTCTTCTTCAATACGCTCTATGATGAAAATGCAGCCAATCACGTTGCCTTAGGTGCTGCTTACCCTACTAATATTGAAGGAGGCGGTGATATGACGGCTGAAGAAATTGCAGCTGCAGGCATCAACTACTCTACAGCCCACGTGGATTTCATGATTGGTTGTGCAGACATGTCTATTGATGGTATCCTCGAAGATGGTACCCGCGAACCCGTCTTCCGCAATGGTAATTGGGCCTTTTAAACTGCTAGCCAGTCAGTCCTGTTGGTAAAGCTATCATAAGTCCCCTAACAACACCTATGCCCGTCAGCTAAGCATTTGACTAGCCACTTCCAAGCTTTATAACCGAAAACTTGGGAGTGGCTATTTTGGTTATCCTACTAAAAATAGAAACAGGTTAGATGGCAGTTTGCACTGTCTCTCTAGTAACCATCGTCACAATCATGTGTTGCATAATTGCCTACTTGTTATCTACTAAGGAGATAACTGATTGAGCTTCAGCTCTTTTTAGATCAATTCGGTTATATGTAAAACTGTTAATTTAGCTTAGAGCAACTACCACAGCAAGGGATCTGGGTATAAAATAGGTCACATTTTGCAGACGCTTTCCAAAGACTGCTAACTTTACCATTCTGCTGGATATTTCTGTTAGAGACTGGACCAGCAAGTCTATTCCTCCATTCAATCAATACCCTACTGCAAAGGAGCATCAATTGTCGTTACTAGCTGAAATACTTTCTTATAATGAGAAGTTTGTGGAACAAGAACTCTTCTTGACCTATACCAAACCTGAAAAAACGAGAGACCTAAATGTCGTTGTGGTCACCTGTATGGATGACCGTTTAGTGGAGTTAGCTCATAAAGCCCTTAACTTAACTAGCGGAGAGGCTAAAATAATTAAAAATGCTGGTGCCCTAATCAGTCATCCCTTTGGTTCAGTGATGCGTAGCTTAATTGTAGCCGTTTATGAACTCAAAGCTGATGAAATTATCATTATGGGCCACAAAGATTGTGGCATGAGCAAGGTCAACACTGAAAAAATGATTCATAGTATGTTGGATAGAGGGATTAACCGAAAAGATCTTGATTTGATTCAATATACAGGCATCGACTTTGAGCGCTGGCTTCGTGGGTTCAGCGACGTGTTCCAATCCGTCAAACACGATGTCAACTTGGTCAAAAATCATCCCCTGCTACCTTCTGATGTTCCGGTTCATGGACTGGTTATTGATCCAGAAACAGGTGCTCTCGATTTAGTTGTTGATGGTTACCAAAATGTGAAAGGATAAGATATGAATATCATCAAAATTGTCAACGAAGTTGCTGGAGAAAATACCTATATTTTAGAAAATGAGACCCATCTGCTCATCGTTGATCCAGGCAGTGATTGGGCAAAAA
Source organism: Streptococcus ovuberis (assembly GCF_012396585.1). Lineage (GTDB taxonomy): Bacteria > Bacillota > Bacilli > Lactobacillales > Streptococcaceae > Streptococcus > Streptococcus ovuberis. Next base: position 65,096 of record NZ_JAAXPR010000007.1, on the reverse strand, counting down.
TTTCTAGTAAGTTACAAGAGCTTGGAAAACCATTAGCAGCTATTCTGCTCACTCACACCCATTATGACCATATCATGAGTGTCGATCTTGTGCGTGATCATTTCAACCAACCACCTGTTTATGTGGCTAAGGAAGAAGCTGATTGGCTATTCACTCCTGAGCTCAACCTTTCTGCCCTTCCGAGACACGATGACATGCAAAATGTCATATTAAGACCTGCTGAAAAGATCTTTGAGCTCCATAAGCCCTACCAGATGGAAGGGTTTGCATTTGAAGTCCGCCCAACACCTGGACATTCTATCGGAGGTGTTTCCTTTGTCTTTGATCAGGAGGCATTGGTGATTACTGGTGACGCCCTCTTTAAGGGCAGTATCGGTCGGACAGATCTCTACACTGGTGACCTTAATCTGTTAAAAGCAGGCATTCAAACAGAACTCTTCACCCTTCCGAATGACTATGTCGTCCATCCTGGACACGGTCAAAGTACTACGATCGGTTACGAAAAGGCCTTTAACCCATGGCTTTAAGAGAGAATTTTTCAAAAAAAGCACGAAAATGGGGTCTAATCTTGGTGAGCCTCTTTTTGAGCCTGTTACTAATTGGGTATGCTTATCTGATCATAAAAACCTATCGTCCCACAGCCTTAGCTTATGAGAGCCTTGAAACAGCTCAAGAACAAACGACTAGCTATAGCTATTTTGAACCTAAGCAAGCCAACACAGAGAAACAACCGCTAATCTTTTATGGAGGTGGACTAGTGGATAGCCAGTCCTACAGCTATTTAGCCCATCAACTAGCGGATCAGGGCTATCCTGTTTACCTACTCCACTCTCCCCTCAATCTTCCAATTTTGGGACAGGACCAAGCTCTTGATTTGATTGAAGAAAAAAATCTGCATTCTGTCTATCTAATTGGCCATTCTCTTGGTGGTGTTGTAGCATCTGGAGATGCTTTAGAAGGCCATCCAGATATCTCAGGCCTAATCTTACTCGCCAGTTACCCCGCCTCGAGCGTTGACTTATCAAAAACTGAGGACCTAGCTGTTCTCTCTATAACTGCCAGTCAGGACAAGGTGCTCAACTGGCAACAGTATGAAAAAAGCAAACCCCAACTCCCACCCAAGACCAGCTATATGACTATAGAAGGTGGCAATCATAGTGGTTTTGGCCTTTATGGACAGCAATCTGGAGATGGGCAGGCAACAATTACTCCACAAGAACAGCAAGAATGGGTCAGTCAGGAAATTCATCGCTTTATCCAAAACTCTCTTCACTAATCGCACTATTTTCTAAGTATTTAATAGTCTTTTCAATTTGGATTTTTCCATCTAAGGGCAAGTGCCTTTGTAACTGCTGAGCAAGACAATCACTAGCTTAGAAAAAGAGTGATAACTGAACCATTAGCATAAAAAACAACAAACACGCTTTAGCGTCTCTTGAACGTACCCAAGATGATACCAAAGCGTGTTTTTTTGTGGCGTTTATTCTAAGTGACAATCAAAATCTGAGTGAGATGGTGGTCATCAAGCAACGATTTTGTCAGTACTGCAGCAGCTAAAAAAGCGTTGAAGTAGTCGTTAGACTCAGGTTTTAAGCTTAAATAAATAGCAGTGTGTCGGTGAGCCATCTCCTGTCAATCAACTAGTTTCCTTAAATCTTCTCTAATGCTAAGCGAAAATCTTCAATCAAATCCTCTATGTTTTCTAGGCCTACTGAGATACGGATTTGATTTTGGGTGATGCCTGCAGCTCGCAAAGCTTCTTCGTCCATCTGGCCGTGCGTCGTTGTCGCTGGGTGGATGACCAGTGACTTGGCATCTGCTACATTAGCTAGGTCTGAGAAGATCTCTAAGTGATCTATCACCTGGCAGGCAGCCTCTGCTCCTCCCTTCACCTGAACTGTAAAAATAGAGCTGGCACCTTTTGGTAAATATTTTTGTGCCCTCTGGTAATAAGGACTAGAAGGAAGACTGGCATAGTTCACAGACTCAATCTTAGGATGATTTTCCAAGAAACTGGCTAGTTTCTTAGCATTGTCAACATGGCGCTCCACACGAAGGGAAAGGGTTTCTAAGCCCTGCAAAAGCAAGAAAGCATTAAACGGCGATAAACAAGCCCCTGTATCTCTCAACAGCTGAGTTCTGACAGCTGTTATGAAGGCAGCCTTCCCAACATCGCGTGTGTAGCTTAAATTATGGTAAGTCGGATCCTCATTGACAAACTGGGTAAATTTTCCAGATGCTTCCCAATCGAATTGTCCCGAATCAACGATGATCCCCCCAATAGATGTCCCATGCCCACCAATAAATTTAGTTGCCGAATGGATGGCAATATCCACCCCATGTGTGAAAACATTAATCAGGTAAGGAGTTGCAAAGGTATTGTCAACTACCAACGGAATCTGATGCCCATGAGCAATTTCTGCCAAGCGCTCAAGATCTGCTACATTGCCTAAAGGATTACCAATGGTCTCTGCAAAGATGAATTTCGTATTCTCTTGAATAGCTGCTGTAACCGCCTCAAAATCATCAATATCCACAAAAGTCGTTGTAATGCCATATCTTGGCAAAGTGACATGAAACAGGTTATGGTTGCCGCCATAGATGGTGCTTGATGCCACGATATGATCACCAGCATGGGCTAAGGCCAAGGCTGTATAGGTAATAGCTGCCATCCCAGACGAAGTTGCAAGGGCTCCGACACCACCTTCTAAAATTGCCAAACGCTCTTCTAAAACAGCTGTAGTCGGGTTGGTGATACGCGTATAGATATTAGCTGGCTGGCGCAGGGCAAAAATATCCTCAGCATCTTGAGCACTGTCAAAAACAAAAGAAGTCGTCTGGTAAATGGGAACAGCCCTTGACTTAGTGGTTGGGTCAATCGGCTGACCAGCATGCAATTGTAAGGTTTCAAAATGAAATTGTCGCGTCATAAAACACTCCTCAAGATTTATTTTTTATTAGTGTAGTCCTTTTCACCTCTTTTGTCCAATAGTCTTTCTATTTAGGCCAAGATAGTTTTTGACTATAAGAGAAAAAACGGCTTGTCATGCCATCAGCAACTAGAACCAATCGCCTATTTTGGGGATTTTCATCAATCAGAACCTCCCGCTAAACATAGAATAACCCACCATGATGAAACTACCATCACGGTGGGCAACACGACTCTTTGCACTTATTTCTTCTCAATTGGAGCAACACTGGCTAAGAGTTTTTTGAGACCAACTTCTGGAAAATTGATCTTCAACTCTTGTGCTTGACCACTGCCTGATACTTCAAGGACAATGCCCTCTCCCCATTTTCTATGGTGTACAGTATCACCAATTTGCCAATCGACGCTGGATGTCGTATGAGACTTGGCGGGGATATATGGTCTCTGAGGAGAAGCTTGTGCCTTTCGACTTTGAAGGGCTTGAGAGAGACTCATCCCTTGGCCAAACTTAGAGGCTCTGCCATCAACATAGGCGGCCTTAAAGCTGACTTGTTCTGGCCGAGCTAATCCTTGATAGTCCAGCAAATCGTTAGAAATTTCAATTAAGAACCGGCTAGGGCGGTTGTAGTTCGTGCGTCCAAATAGAAGGCGAGAATTGGCATTGGTCAGGTACAGGCGTTGCTCGGCTCTTGTAATCCCGACATAAGCAAGGCGTCGCTCTTCTTCCAGCTCATCCTCATCTTCTTTAGCACGGCTGAGTGGAAAGACATCCTCTTCCATCCCTACCACGAAAACAATGGGGAATTCCAACCCTTTGGCAGCATGTAAGGTCATCAAGGTTACCTCATCCGACTCCACCTCACCATCATCAGTATCCGCAATCAGTGCTAAGTCATTGAGAAAACGACTCAGTTTGTCCAGACCACTCTCTTCTGCTGAACCTTCCGACACCTGTTTTTCATCAAAGTTCTTGGTCACAGAGAGAAATTCTTGAATATTCTCCAGACGATTTTCGCTTTCTGGTGTCTGTTGAATGGCTAGAGCTTGTGCATAGCCCGTCAGATTCAAAACCATTTCCACTAATTCCGTTACAGTCGTCTGGTCCAATTTTTGACGCAAGTTGGCTAAAACAGTTGCTAGTTCGTATACTGCTCCTGCAGCCTTACCCTTTATTGGTGATAGTAAAATGTTTTGACCAGCTTCCAAAAGAGAAACGCCCTCCTGATTGGCAAAATGGCGGAGCTTATCAAGTGTTCCAGGTCCAACACCACGTTTGGGTTCGTTAATGATGCGTTCAAAGCTGAGATTGTCAGCAGGATTGGCTATGATATTGAGATAGGCAATAACATCCCTAATTTCTTTACGGGAGTAGAACTTGGTTCCACCAACCATGGTGTAGGAGATATTCGATTTGAGCAGGGCTTCTTCCACTGTCCGTGACTGGGCATTGGTTCGGTAAAGCACCGCAAAATCCCGATACCGAAACCCTTGCTCCCTTATCAGACCATCAATGGTTCGCGCAATGTAGACCGCCTCGTCTTGCTCATCATTGGCGCGGTAGTAGGTAATGGCTTCTCCTTCTGGATTCTGAGTCCATAATTTCTTAGGTCTACGCTGACGGTTGTTTTGAATCACCTCGTTAGCTGCCTGTAGAATAGTCTTGGTTGACCGGTAATTTTCCTCCAAGAGCACCACCTTAGCTTCTGGGTAGTCCTTTTCAAAATCGAGGATATTTTGCATATCCGCTCCCCGCCAGCCATAGATCGATTGGTCCGCATCTCCGACCACGCAGATATTTTTGAATCGCGAAGCCAAGAGTTTGACCAGCTGGTATTGGGCATGGTTGGTATCTTGGTACTCATCGACATGAATGTACTGGTAGCGTTGTTGATAATAAGTCAAGACATCTGGATGCTGATCAAAAAGACGTAGCGTCAGCATGATTAAATCGTCAAAATCCACCGCTTCGGATTGGCGAAGTTCTTGCTGGTAAGCCTTATAGCACTTAGCCACTATCTGCGTGTAGATATCGCCAGCCAGATTCTCATAAGCGACTTCATCAATCAGGTCATTTTTGGCGTTGGAAATGGTTCCCAAAATAGAGCGTTCACTCCATTTCTTGGGATCCAGATTGAGATTCTTTAAAATCCGCTTCATCAGCGTGCGTTGTTCACCTGGATCAACAATAGTGAAATTGCGATTATAACCTATATGGTCTGCATCACGTCTCAAAATGCGCACACACATGGAGTGAAAAGTCGCAATCAAACTATCCTGTGTTGCGGGATTAAGGGCCATAGCACGTTCTTTCATCTCACGCGCAGCTTTATTCGTAAAGGTAATGGCCAAAATATTCCAAGGATTAACCATCTTTTCATCGATTAAGTAGGCAATCCGATGGGTTAAGACCCGCGTCTTACCAGACCCTGCACCAGCCATGATTAAGAGCGGGCCTTCTGTTGTCTGCACTGCTTCTGCTTGTCTGTCGTTCATACCTTTGAGTAAAGAATGCATATCGTCTCACTTTCTGTTCTAACCGTTCCATTATACCATAAAATACTCGTCTATAGGTGCTTTAATCTTAGACACTCAAAAAGAGAAAATCCTTTTTTCTTGCCCTCTTTCGTGTAACATCCTGTTGGACGGCGATCATTTCTGCACTAGTTTGAGTGGCTAGAGCATAAGGCCTATAACTTGATATAGATTTTAGGTTTTCTGCCTATTCTGACGTTCTGTCGGTCCGTTCTCAGAAAGAAGTAAGCTCCCCTCCCTATGTAAACTGACCCATCCAGATGACTGACCTAGAAGATTTGAAAAAATGCCTTATCTTAGTTATAATAAGAAGACACTATCCTAGAAAGAATCGTCTATGAACCAAGCTGCCACTAATCTTAAACTTGCTGAGCGCGGTGCCCTGATAGGTATCATCGCCTATATTCTACTATCGATTATTAAAATCACCGCAGGCAATCTGTTTCATTCTGCTTCTTTGATGGCAGATGGTTTTAATAATATGAGCGATATACTGGCCAATCTTGCGGTTTTAATCGGTCTCAGGCTAGCCAGACGACCAGCTGATACCGATCACAAATTCGGTCACTGGAAAATCGAAGACCTAGCCAGCCTAGTCACTTCCTTTTTAATGTTTGCCGTTGGGTTTGACGTCCTTTTCAAGACGGTCCAAGGCTTATTTCGCGCTCAGTCAGTTCCTGTAGACCCTCTAGGGGCCTGGGTCAGTATCTTTTCAGCCTTAATCATGTTTAGTGTTTACTATTACAATAACAAACTGGCCAAAAAGGTTCATTCTAAAGCATTGAGAGCTGCAGCAAAAGATAATCTTTCCGATGCCCTGACCTCTATCGGAGCCAGTGTTGCCATCCTAGCTTCTGCCTACAATCTGCCAATCATCGATAAAGTGGCTGCTATTGTGATTACCGGTCTGATTCTAAAAACCGCCTATGGTATTTTCATGGAATCTTATTTTACCCTATCAGATGGTTTTGATGAACAGCTTCTGGCCAAGTACAGCCAAGATATTCTCCTTCTTCCCAAAATTTCATCTGTTAAAGCGATTCGTGGCCGAAGCTACGGGAGCAATATTTACTTAGACATCGTGCTTGAAATGCATCCTGATCTTTCCGTTTATGAGAGTCACGAGGTCACCGAACAAGTCGAAGACCTTCTCAAAATCAAATATGGGGTATTTGACATTGACATTCATGTTGAACCACTCATCATTGATGAGGACGAAGTTATAGAGAATGTCTTTAACAAACTTTACCGCTTTGAATCCTACATCCTAACAGAAGAAGACCAGTGGCAAAATCTCCTATCAAAATACTTAACAGTCATTAATGCTCAAGGGAATGAATTAGACTACCAGTCCTTTCTAACGCATAAGCCAAAAACGTCCGAGGCAATTCGGCACTTTCACATGACACCTATCAGTCAAAAGAGCATGCTGATTCATTATAAATTAGCTCAAAATGCCCACACTTCACTCTGGCGTCGTCATGAAGATTGGAAACTGGTCTTTCACCAAGTCACCCCTATCCCGACAGACAAAGAAACCACCTAGCGGTAAAACTGGGTGGTTATTTTTCGTTAGTTTTCTAAAATCACAGATCCTCTGTTACTCGTCTAGTCTTCTTAGGAAACGGCTTTATAGCTCGATGATCTTACCAGTCTTCAAGTAAACCACCCACTCACAAATGTTAGTGGCATAATCCCCGATCCGTTCAAGATAGGTCAAGACTTGGAAATAATCCTTTCCTGCAATGATAGCTTCTGGATTTTCCTTAATTTGCTCAATCGCTAAGGCTTGAATTCTATTGTAATGTTCGTCAATGTCCTTATCTGAAGCCGCAATTTCCCGAGCCTTTTCATCGTCACCTTTAATATAAGCATGCATGGTTTCTTCAACCATAAGCTTAACGGCGCGACCCATTTTGCTGATTTCTTCTTCCACATCCTTCAAGCGAACTTCACCCTTCATTCGGATAGTTGCCTGAGCAATAGACAAAGCATGGTCCCCCATTCGCTCCACATCACTTGAGGCCTTCAAAACGGTGATAACCGTCCGAAGGTCATGGGCTACAGGCTGTTGAAGAGCAATGATTTCCAGAGATTTCTTTTCAAGCTTTAATTCATAGTTATTGACAATTTCATCTTTTTCGATGATTTCCTGAGCCAATTCACGGTCATGACTGACAAAAGCACGAACCGTACGATTGATTTGGGCAAGGACCTCTGTCCCCATGGCATAAAACTGATTGTGCAGCTTATCTAGTTCTTCTTCAAATTGTGTTCTCAACATAGCAGTCTCCTTTTAACCAAATTTACCAGTAATATAGTCTTCTGTTTCCTTGTTTTGTGGGTTAAGGAACATTTTACGCGTCTCACCGTATTCAACCAATTTTCCATCCAGAAAGAAGCCGGTACGGTCTGAAATCCGTGATGCTTGTTGCATAGAACGCGTCACCAAAAGAAGGGTGTAGTCCTTCTTCAATTCATAAAGTGTTTCCTCAATTTTACCTGCCGAAATAGGGTCAAGGGCAGAAGTCGGTTCATCTAAGAGAATGAGCGTCGGACTGGTTGCCAAAACGCGTGCCACACAAATCCGTTGTTGCTGACCGCCAGATAATCCGACAGCTGAATCATTGAGACGGTCCTTCACTTCTTCCCAAATGGAAGCCCCTTTGAGAGAGCGTTCCACCACTTCATCTAAGACGTTTTTATCCTTGATGCCCTTTAAACGCAACCCATAGACCACATTTTCATAAATGGTCATCGGGAAGGGATTCGGCTGTTGAAAAACCATCCCAATTTCCTTGCGGAGTTCCACTGTATCAGTTCGAGGACTGTAAACATTGTGGCCATTGTAGGTCACAGAACCTGTCACTGTCGCTTCTGGATTGAGATCATTCATCCGGTTGATTGAACGCAGGAGTGTTGACTTTCCTGATCCAGATGGGCCAATAAGGGCTGTAATTTCATTGGCTTGAAAGTCCATTGAGACATTGTCCAGGGCCTTTTTCTTTCGGTAATAAACCGAGAGGTCTCTCACACTTAAAATAGATTCTGACATGATTCCTCCTATCCGAAACGGCCTGTGACATAGTCAGTAGTAGACTGAAGTTTAGCATTTTGGAAGACATTGATGGTCTTGTCGTATTCGATTAAATCTCCCAAGTAGAAAAAAGCCGTGTAGTCGCTAGCCCGTGCCGCTTGTTGCATGTTGTGGGTCACGATGATGATGGTGTAATTCTTCTTTAAGTCTAACATCGTCTCTTCCAGCTGCATTGTTGAAATAGGATCCAACGCTGAAGCTGGCTCATCCATCAATAAAATATCCGGCTTAACGGCAATAGCGCGCGCAATACAAAGCCGCTGTTGCTGGCCACCCGAGAGCGTGAAGGCAGATTTGTGAAGATCATCCTTCACCTGATCCCAAAGGGCCGCTTGTTTAAGAGATGTTTCCACGATTTCATCTAAGAATTGCTTATCCTTCACACCCGACCGCTCATAAGCAAAGGTGATATTTTTGTAAATGGACTTAGCAAATGGATTTGGTCTCTGAAAAACCATGCCGATATGCTTTCTTACTTCATAGACATTCATATCAGGACGGTTGACATCAATCCCCTCGTAGAGAATATTCCCCGTTACCTTAGCGATGTCAATGGTGTCATTCATCCGGTTAAGGCTACGGAGGTAAGTCGATTTACCACATCCAGACGGTCCGATTAAAGCCGTAATTTTATTTTTTTCAAATTGCATATCAATGCCCTTAATAGCCTCCTTAGGCCCATAATAGACATGGAGGTCTTTGGTTTCAAGAGCTACCTTCTCCTCTGGGAAAGTAATGATATGCCGTTCATTCCAATTGTAATCCGCCATTAGTTCTCCTTTTTTTGAAGAGGAATGGGAAAGAAGACTACACATGGTTTAGTCCACAATCCATCCCTATCTACTGATTCGGTCTCAGTTGCTTTTCTATTGAGCAGTCGGACCGGCCAATTCCTATCATTTTCTTACTAGCTACTTCTAAAAATTGGCATTATACTCAGCCCATAATTGCTATTCAGCTGAGGTTAGTTTTTTGTACAACGTCTGACCGATGTAACGTGCAGAAATGTTGAAAATCAAGATAAAAATCAAGAGGACGGCTGCACTTCCTGCAGAAACCTGAACAGCATCTGGGATCGTTCCTTCACTATTAACTTTCCAGATATGGACCGCTAAGGTTTCAGCCTGACGGAAAATAGAAATCGGACTAGTGACACTGAGGATATTCCAGTTAGACCAATCGAGTGCTGGCGCAGATTGACCAGCGGTATAGATCAAAGCCGCTGCTTCGCCAAAGATACGCCCTGAAGCTAGAACGATCCCTGTGACAATCCCTGGTAGAGCTTCTGGAATAACCACATGCAAGACGGTCTCCCAACGCGACAGCCCCAAAGCTAGCCCTGCTTCCCGTTGGGTATGATGGACGTTGCGCAAGCTATCTTCCACCGTACGCGTCATCTGAGGAAGGTTGAAAACGGTCAGTGCTAGGGCACCTGAAATAATGGAAAAGCCATATTGAAACTGGACAACGAAGATTAGATAGCCAAAGAGACCCACTACCACTGATGGCAAAGAGGACAAGATTTCAATACAAGTTCTGATAAAGTTTGTCAAAGGCCCTTTTTTGGCATATTCAGACAGATAGATTCCTGCTCCCATTGAAATAGGAATAGAAATAATCAGGGTCACAACTAGCAGAAAGAACGAATTGTACAGTTGAATCCCAATTCCACCGCCTGCCTGATAAGAAGAGGAAGGACTCGTCAAGAAGGACCAACTGATGTGCGGAATCCCTCTTGCCAAAATAAAGAGAATCAAAGAGGTAAGAATAGTAACAATGATGGTCGCAATACTGTAGAGTACCCATGTTGCTAATTTATCTATTTTTTTAGCGTGCATAATTTTTCTTACCCTCTCTCGTAATCAATTTCATCACCATATTAAACGCCAAACTCATAAAGAGCAAGACTAAAGCCAATGACCAAAGCACATTGTTTTGGACGGTTCCCATAACCGTATTACCAATCCCCATAGTCAAAACAGAGGTCAGAGTTGCTGCTGGTGTCGTCAACGAAGTCGGAATGACCGCCGAGTTACCGACTACCATCTGGATGGCCAAGGCTTCTCCGAAAGCACGAGCCATCCCAAAAATAACTGCCGTAAAAATGCCTGGGCGCGCCGCGTTTAAGATGACACGCCAAATCGTCTGCCAACGGGTCGCCCCCATAGCTAGGCTCGCTTCTTTATAATGGCGTGGCACAGCTCGCAGACTATCAACTGTCATGAAGGTCACTGTTGGCAAAATCATGACAAAGAGCACAAAGACCCCTGACAAGATGCCGAATCCTGTGCCTCCAAAGATAGAACGAACAAAAGGGACAACTACCTGCAAACCAATAAAGCCATAGACGACCGACGGAATTCCGACCAAAAGCTCAATCACCGGTTGTAGGATTTTGGCACCGTATTTAGGTGAAACTTCTGTCATAAAGACGGCCGCCCCAATCGCAAAGGGAGTAGCAACAATGGCCGATAAAATCGTCACAATAAAAGATCCCATGATCATCGGAAGCGCTCCAAGATAAGGTTGACCATTCGCATCCTTTACGCCTGGTTGCCATTGACTACCAAACAGGAAATCAAAAGGGTTCACCTTATTAACAAAGAAAGTAGATAGTCCTTTTTGAGCCACAAAAATCAAAATCATGGCTACTATAAAAACAATCAATGTTAAACAGAAGAACGTAATGCTTTTTCCAAACTTCTCCAGACGGGAATTTTTAGATGGAGTGGTCAACTGTTTGGCTAATTCTTGATTTTTCATCTCTACTCCTTACTTTGGTGTTACCTGACCATCAGCTGTCTTTTCGACCTTCATGTCATCGATCGAAATATAGCCCATAGTTGGCACGATTCCTTTTTGAACGTCTTCGCTCAGTATGTATTCCATGAATTCTTGAGTTAAACTATCGATTTCTTTTTGCGTATACATATGCTCATAAGACCACAGTGGCCAATTGTTAGTCGTGACATTCTCAGCAGTCGCTTCAAAGCCGTTCAACTTCAAGCTTTTAACCGAATCGTCTACATAGGCAAAAGCCAAATAAGAAATCGCTCCTGGCGTTTGCGCAACGATGGACTTAACCATCCCGTTTGAGTCTTGCTCCTGGCTCTGCTTAGCGGCCATACCACCCATAATAACCGAATCAAAGGTTTCACGAGACCCTGAACTCGTGGCACGGTTAATAATGGAAATCTCAAGGTCTTCTCCACCTAGTTCTTTCCAGTTAGTAATCTCACCTGTGAAAATCTTTTTTAACTCTTCTGTTGTCAAATCGTCAACTGTCACTTTACTATTAACGATAACAGCCATTCCTGCCACAGCAACTTGATGATCTACAAGGGCAGACGCATCAATCCCTTCCTTTTCCTCGGCAAAAAGGTCACTGTTTCCAATCTGAACAGCACCAGACTGAACCTGGGATAAACCCGTTCCGGAACCACCCCCTTGAACGTTAATGGTTTTACCAATATTGTCCTGACCAAATTCATAGGCCGCTGCTTCAACCAAAGGTTGAAGGGCTGTCGACCCTACAGCAGTAATGGATTCACCACGGTCAATCCAGCTAGCACAAGCTGTCATGCTGAAGCTAGCCAATCCCAATACGACCAGTCGTCCGAATTGAAGTCGTTTTTTCACTTTTTTCTCCTTTTTAGAGTAACTTTTATGGCTATTTGTCTTCCTAAATCACTTTAACCGTTATCCTTTTTCAGATTAAATCGAATTAGGGGCTTTCAACCAAATTCTCTCTTTCCACTATAACATAGATAACCCCATTTTGAAAGTAGTTTATTTCATCCTGAGGCCTTTTGGAAAGTAGTTTTTGAGTATCCCGCTGACCCACTTAGCAAAGCCTAGCCCATTCCCTTCCACAACTACTTGATACCAGCCATTAGGAAGGTCTAGAGCTAGAGAAAGGGCCTCTCCCGAGATGTAGCGGGTAAAATCATCAGAGGATAGTTCAATGGTTTTTGATACCTCATCAGGTCTCAACGCCAGTCCTAATGCAAAGCTCGGCTCAAAACGCTTGGTTTTAAAGGTTCCCAAATGCAGACCATTACGCGCAATCTTCAGCTTAGACAAATCAGGCAACCCTTCGGGCAAAAGGTAAAGTTCCTCCCCAAACACCTGTAGCAATCCCGTGATTGACACGTTCAGGTGCTCTTTGGCAAAGGCTTGCCAGTAAGCAAGCTGTTCTCTAGTAAGGTTGGATTTGCCCGACCTTAGCTCGGTAGGCTCCTGAACGGGTCTTTGGTCTCGGAACTTAGCAACAAACTGCCCCTCTCCCTTAAACCGATGGGGATACATCCGAGCCGTTTGGGGCTGATGGATCCCTGTCGTCATGCCATTTAGGTGTTGAATTGGAACCAAGTCAAGGTAGTCCGTTTGGCTTAATAGCCATTCCACTACTTCTTCATTCTCTTCAGGTGACCAGGTACAGGTGGAGTAGACAAGACTTCCTCCTGGCGCTAACATGGTCAAGGCAGAACTCAAAATCTCTCTTTGCAGACTAGCACACTGGGCAGGATAAGCCTCTGACCAATACTGGACAGCTTCTGGATCCTTTCGAAACATCCCTTCTCCCGAGCAAGGCGCATCTAGGACGATCAAATCAAAATAAGCTGGGAAAACCTTGGCCAAGCGTTCCGGAGATTCATTGGTCACCACAACATTACGCGCCCCAAAGCGCTCAATGTTCTCCACCAAAATCTTACTCCGCTTCTTGCTGATTTCGTTTGAGACTAAGACACCTGTATTGTCCAAATAGCTGAGCAAGTGCGTTGACTTTCCACCTGGTGCTGCTGCTAAATCCAAGACCTTCATTCCTTTTTGGGGCGCAGCAATTTGCCCAACAACTTGTGCCGCAGGCTCCTGAGAGTAAACAAGACCTGTTACATGCTCAATGGATTTCCCTAATACCTTACCGTAATATGACCAAGGCATCTGATCGATTTTCTCGGCAAACTCTTTCTTCTTAGCCTTCAAAGGATTGATTCGAAAGCCTGAAACAGGAGGTTTGTCAAAACTCTCCAAAAAAGCTTGGGCCTCATCTCCAAGCAATTGTGTGTATTTATCAATAAAGGATTGCGGTAACGTCACCTTGAATTCTCCAAAATTTCTATTATCCTATCACATTGGCTGGCAGGAACCATCATCACATACTGGCGGTCACTAAAATTAAGTTCTTCTACAAGCCCGATCGTCACATAACCTAGGCGTTCTCCCATGATTTTTGCAGCAGCATAATCCCAAGGACTAATATGGGAAATATAGCCTAAGAGCTGACCCGATAAGACCTTGGCCATACTGATCGTTGCTGAACCATAGGTCCGAATCCCCAAAACCTGATCAACTAGACCAGCTAAGCCCTGAATGTTATGGCGATACATGCCTGGGTTGATTGCCAAAAGGGATTGGTTTAACGGTTTCTTCTGATAGGCAGCTAAGCGGTGGTCATTGCAAAAAACATCAAACTGTCCACCACCGTAAAATAACTCCCCTGCCATGACATCGTATATCAAGCCAAATTGCCCCACACCATCTTCAAAATAAGCCAGTGAAATAGCAAAATCACACTTTTGAGCCACAAAGTTATTAGTACCATCGATGGGATCAATCACCCAAACCGATCCTTTATCAATGGGTTGCTTGTAATCCTCTTCCTCTGCCAAAAAATGATCCGCCGGATACTGGCTTAAAATCTCCGATATCAGAAAATCTTGGACTTTTCTGTCCATATCCGTAACCAAATCTGTGAAATCCGTTTTTTCTGTGATTTCTAAGGGCTGGTCCATGCCAGCCTTCAAAAATTCTCCCGCTGACCAGACTAGGGACTTGGCAAAATCAAATTTAGTTTCCAAGGCGGATTTTCCCCCTTCCCTGTTCTCTCGCTAGTTGCACCACCCGGTAGGTCGAATAGCCACTCACAGCTTCAAAGTCACGGTCAATCTGACGTTCTTCTCCCTTGCTTGGAACAACGGTTTTAAAGAGACGATAGGCTTCTAGGAGCTTTGTAGCTTCTACCCCACCTTCATAGGCGGCTTCAACCTGGTTTAAAAAAGAAAGCACTGAGGTCATCTCATCAGTGCTCCACAACAAATTTAAAGGATAGGAATACTGCTTATCCATAACTAACCAATCTCCGCTTTCAAAGTGGCATTTTTTAATTCTTGCTTGCGATAATCCCGTGATAAAAAGGCACGAATCTCATCCTCATTAAAACCAATTTGCATGCGCTTGCTATCCAACAAAATCGGCCGTCTTAACAGGCTAGGATAATCTTCAATCAGCTTAATCAACTCCGAAATGGACAAATCATCCACATCAATGTTCAACTTCTGAAAAATTTTTGATCGTGTCGATATCAAGTCATCCGTACCATTTTCTGTCAGAGACAAGATGTGCTTTAACTCATCTGCTGATAAGGGACTTGTCATAATATTGTGTTCTTTAAAGGGTACATTATGCTTGGTTAGCCAAGCCCTTGCCTTGCGGCAAGATGTACAACTTGGAGATAAAAATAAGGTAATCATACAATCGTCCTCGTCATTCAGTCTCTAATATTATACAATATTTGAAATCATTTTGCTAGACTTTTTCGTGTTTTTATGCCTTCCAGACTCGGACTTTTTCTTCATCATCTGCCAATTGTCGGGTCAAACTGTCAATGCCATCAAATTTTACCATTTCGCGCAATTTATCTAACCAATGAATCTGAATGGTCTGCCCATACAAATCCCCTTCAAAATCAAGAATATGAGCTTCTATGCGTAATTCTTGCCCATCAAAGGTCACATTTTTGCCAACACTGGCCATTGACCGATATAACTTTCCTTTGATTTCAACATCTGCCACATAAACACCGTCCCCTGGTAGAAAAACTCTATCCAAAGGCGCTAAATTAGCTGTCGGATAACCAATCGTTCGTCCCCTAGCATCACCGTGAACCACAAGGCCACGCGTGTTATAAGTATAACCTAACAGTTCACGCGCTTGAGTCACATTGCCTGCTAAAATAGCCTGACGGATCTGTGTTGAAGAAATCTTTTGGCCTTGCCATTGTTGCTCAGCCACAATATGAACCGGGCAATCCAAAACTTCTTTCAAGTAATGCGCATCTTTTTGATCACTTCCAAAACGGTAGTCAAAACCAGCTACAAGCGCTTGTGCACGTAACGTTTTGACATAATTTTGTATAAACTCACTCGATGAATTCTGGGCAAACTCCCCTGTAAAATCAATCCAATAAAGGAAATCAACCCCTGCTTCTGCAAATTTCGCCAACCGATCCTCTGGACTATTAAGGTGAAGCAATAGCTCTGGCTCAAACCGGCTAAATGCTAATTTGGGAGACTCTGGAAAAGTCAATACAGCAACCTTCAACCCCAAATGCTTTGCTAGTTTTTGAGCTTCTTGAAATAAGCTTTGATGGCCTAGGTGCAAGCCGTCAAAGTAACCTAGAACCAGAACAGTGTCCTCTTCCTGTACAATGTCTCGATAGTCAGTGATTTTGTAAACTTTCATGTTTTTTATTTTACCACATTTCGTTAGAGAAAGACTTTTCTAGGCTTGTAGAGCTCTTCTCGCTTCTCTAAGATCGCAATCAATTGATCCGCTCGAAAAGCTGCAACCCAGTCATCTGCCACGTCAGGCAAGGCAATAAATCTCCCGTAGAGAATATCTTGCCCCTGTTCCTCATTCAAGAGAACCCTTGGTAACGTCCCCAAACCAAATTCGATCGGCAATAGAAACTCCCAATTTCCCTCCTCCACTTTCTGAGCAATTTCTGATAAAGTCACGGCATCCTGAATCTCTAGACCAGATGCTGACGTTCGGACCAACTTGGACATGTGGCTAGCATAGCCTAGCTTCTTCCCTAAATCAACTGCCAAGGTCCGCACATAGGTCCCCTTACTGCACTTAACCTGAAAACCAAACCGAACAAGACCATCTTCAAACTGCAAAGGACTGGTCCGTTCAAAAGAGTAAATGACCACCTGACGCTCGGGACGCTCGACTTCTTCACCGGCACGGGCATACTCGTAGAGCTTACGCCCATTGACCTTGACCGCAGAATACATGGGGGGAACTTGAGTAATCTGACCGACAAAGGCCGCCATGACTCTATCCACTTGTTCCTCGCTTAAATCCTCTTCAATAGGGGTCGTCTCGACCACTTCCCCACTGGCGTCTTCCGTTGTGGTGGAAAAACCAAGAGTTATCTCTCCTTCATAGATTTTTCCTTCTTCTTGCATGTATTCGATGAGCCGAGTAGCTTTTCCAACTGCAATAGGAAGCACCCCTGTCACATCGGGATCCAGCGTACCACCATGCCCAATCTTCTTTTCATGCAGGATTTTCCGCAAGCGAAAGACCACATCATGACTGGTCATCCCAGCCTCTTTTTTGACATTAATAATTCCTGAAATCATGGGTTTATTTTACCATAAACCACAAGGAAAAACTAGGGGATTGGTCAAAAAGAAAAGTAGTCCTCTAATTTTATGGCAAACGTCTAAACTCGAATCTAAAAAAAACGGACACAGTTCATTTTCTGTTACTCAGAGTCCCTTTTTGTTCGCTTTTAATGATGCTACACCTTCAGAGGAACTAACGGTCTCAAAAGTCAAAATTATTTATTCAACTCTCCGACAACTAATAAGACTGGAGAGTCACGATATCCTCCAGTCTAATGATGCAATCTGCTTTCTCCCATATGGCTGGATTATGGGTAGCGATAATAATCAACCGCTCAGGAGATTTCAATTGTAGCAACAAAGCCATAATAGCCTCTGAATTTTTAGGATCCAGTGCTGCTGTTGGCTCATCTGCTAAAATAAGTGGAGGATTTTTAAGAATAATTTTTGCAAGAGCGACCCGTTGCGCTTCGCCTCCTGAAAGCTCAAAAATCTTTCTATTCAACTCTAAATAACCTAGATTTACTTGCTCTAATGCCTGATAAAGGGCTCTCGTTTTTTCCTGCTTTCCCATTTTTTTACCAATAAGCCCTAACTCAAGATTGTCTTGAATGCTCTGGTTATCTAATAGGCCAAAGTTTTGGAAAAGGTAACCCAAATGACGACGAAAAAAAGTTAAATCACTTATTGATTGCAGAGATTTATCGTTATAAAAAATATTCCCTGAATCCTCTTTTTCTAGCTTACCTATCATATTGAGCAAAGTTGTTTTACCACTACCACTCTTACCAACCAGAGCATAAACCTTACCTGCCTCAAAGGTTAAATTGAGTTTTTGAAACAATTGCCGTTGCCCGAATGATTTCGATATAGATTGAAGTGTAATCATCTCTAAGCTCCTTTCAAAACGGTTGCTGGGCTCAATTTTTCACGATGCGCTCTATAAATTAGCGTAAGGAGGGCATTTAACCAGAAAATCAAAAATGTCAAACTATTTAAAAATAAAGGAATCCTTAACCAAACCAATACAGCAAATGCCAAAAAGAATATCGCTAATTGGGCAGTCAAATAGTCTCTATGTAGCTGAAGAAATCCTAGACCTGAAAGACGTTTAATAAAAATCTCTCTGCGAAATTGCTCAAAATAAAGAAGATTCATTGACTGAAATAGAAGAACTGATGTCGCTATGCCTAGAATACTGCCTCCTAGACTGAGTAATCGTTCCGAAGCGATGTGTTCAAGTTGTCTCTGATAAAGCAAGCGACTATTTTCGATATAGGAAATGTAAGGTAACAACTGTTCCTCTTCAAGCAGGTGTTTAGCGGTTGCATAATCACTAAAAAATAGGTGATTGGTAAATGCATTTCCCCAAAATTGCCGTGCTAATGAACTACTTCCTGTTGACTTAGGGGTTATCACCACAATAATTGGATCGATTAGATACTGTTGGGAAGTAATGGCCGTCTGATTATACAAAAAGTATTCTTTCCCATCCGAAAGATAGCCGACAATTGGATTTATTAGCTCAAGAGCTGTTGATTCATCAGTCTTGAATCTATCGTTCAACTGTTTACTGTAAAGTTCTATGTAATCATTAGCTCTATCTTTCAAAGAATGAGGCAACAGAAGGCCATACTAACCCGGCGAAAGTTCTTCTAATTGTTGTCGTACCTTAGCATCTACATCAATGGATTGCTTATCAAGATAGTTCGCAGTAACATAGAGGGTGTTGCCATCCGGATGATAATCTGTTTTTTTTACACCTTGGTTATTCTGATCTGAAAAAACATACTGTGTCAAATTGTTTTGAACCAGCATAGCAACATTGGCTTCAACTGCCTTATTGATAAACGGATACCACTTATCAAAATAGGTAGCCTGTTTATCCCTTTCTCCAACTGCTAAATTAAAACTCATATTGACAAGGTCTGGCTCCTTGGCCCAATCTGACTTGGACTGTTCTTGCAAGCTCATTTCATTCTGATAAATAAAGACACGATTAAGGCTTACTCCAACAATAGTAATGGCTAAAAATTGTCCTCCCAACATTAGACTCAACAAACCGAGTAAGGGTAACCTCCCTTTGATAATGGGAAGAATATGGTTCTTTCTGACACCCAAAACATAGACAAGTGTCAGGAAAGAAGAAATTAAAATCAAAATGAATTGATAAATAAGTAAACTAGCTAATAAAAAGGATATAAAAAACCATTCCCCTAATCCTCTATAAAATAACCAAGCGCTACCAAGTAACAGCGAGACCAAGGTAGCTATACTTGTCCCTATAATATCTTTTAGAATACTCGCTAGACTAATGCTGAGTAACGGCCGGCCTGATAAAAGGTTAATTCCAACTGCTTTCAGCTCTGTAATCCGATAAATCAGGGTCAAAGCCGTAAAAGTCAATATACAAATCAAAACTGCTAGTAGCTGAGATCCTCGAGATAACGCGAACAAAGCGAATAACCAAGGTGACTCAGGTAACTTGGGAATTGCTTGATAACCCAAACGTAAAAAAAAGTCAGCCAGCACCTGAACCGTCAACGTACCATCAATAATAGCATAAGAGGTAGCTTGCTTTTGATAGGTAACGACCATTTGCTCCGTTGCAAGTGGTAATTCCTTAGGTAATTTTCCGTGGCCATAAACCTGATAGAAAAAATTAGCCTCACCACTCTCTTGCGGAACAGCCAAAACTTTCGCAATCGTGCTATCTGTTTTTACAGCAAGCTTCTCTAATTCAGCATCAAGAGTTTCTAAATTTGCTGGAGATTCTGTCACTATTTGATGGATAAATAAGCTAGGATAGCTTCCATACCGTAACTGAGTAACACGTCCACTAATCAGCCACACTACAAAAACAGTTAACAGTAGACTTGAAAATAAAAGAAAGAATCGTTTCATTTTACCTCTCCATCTGTAAAGCCAGTCTGGGATAAAAAGTCCTGACCACTCCACTCGATTTTAAATTGGTTAAGCAAAGCGCATTAGTTAAGGGACTAGACTGCCTAACTCTAGGCAATCTAATCTCCTTTTCGTCACACCCATTTTTTGAAATCAGTTTAGGTGGATAGACTTATTACCCTACATTTTGCAATCTCAAACAGCCTTTTGCATGACTGTTATACTCTTTTTCGTTTGTTGGCGTTCTTTCCCACTCCCTCTAAAAACCAAGCTAGTTTGTCCCACAATCAAACCAAGCATGCTCGCCAAAGCTTGTATTGACGAAGGCATATGCTGTATAATGCCTATCGGCTGTTTTATAATCCCCTCTGCTATCACTAGCTCTGGTAACGCTCGCCCAATGCCACATATAATCGTGACGATAGCTAGAAAAAGCTCCCCAATTGTCGGGATCGTGATGGCCTCCATAAGACCAGTAACCACCGTTCTGCACGGCCAAAACTGGACTTCCAACTCCTAAGACAAATGAAACACCCAAAAACAGTTTGAGAATATTAGATTTAGTAGACATTGACTGAATTCCTTTCTATAACTAATGATTCCTATCAAACATTTCCCGTTTTTCTCAATGTTACCCTCCTTTCATCAACGGGATACTCTGTTTTCTATTCCAAAGTTATTATACACAAAAAGAAAGCGTTGTCAATCATTTTTGCACGCCAAATGCATGCAACTATTTTCTAGTCACCTGCATTTTTTCAAAAAAATTCTTGAAAATATCCCTATAATCGGTGCCAGTCTGTTCATCTCACAGAAATGATACCACAAATTTTATCTAAAAAGCAAAGCACACTAATTCCCCGAAAATTTGTTTTCTAAAACCATCTTTGCTTCATGTGTTTGGCGTGACTATTCGTGAAAGAAAATGGATGTAGCCTTTTTCTAGTCCATCCATTTTTTAAACATCTTCACAGGTTTTACATTTTAATGATCACTGACTTTCCTTATGACAGATACCAAAATGTCATCCTAAAAATATAACTGTCTACGAAAACAAGGTAGCTGAAACCGACGTTTGTCTCAGGCGTTTGGCATAATCTATTTTACCAGTAATTTTGATCATTATGCCAATGTCGTGTAACGAATGACAAAAGACCTACTATGTCTAACACATTTGCTTCTTGGGTTTCTAGCATTCAGCGACTTTCGTCATGCTACTTCTGCTTTGCCAACTCCTCAAATTTCTCCCGCATGGTGGGATTGTTTCGGGTTAATTTCTTGACAGAGACGTCTTCTAACTTGTTGTTCGCCAAGCGAAGCTGGTTTTCAGAGGTAGTCAAAAAGCGTTTGACTTCTTCCATGCGCTTAATGGCCTTGTCAATCTCATCAATCGCCTTGCTGAAATTGGTACTGGCCGAGTTGTAGTTTTTGGCGAAGGCTGTCTTAAAGGTCTCCAAATCCTCCTCAAAATGGGTGATGTCAATGTGTTGCTCTCGGATAAGGGCTAGCTCCTGCTTGTAGGCCAGACTGTTGAGCGCAGCATTTCGCAAAAGCCCAATGAGCTGGATAAAGAACTGAGGGCGGACCACATACATCTTCTCGTACTCGTGACTAACGTCTACAATACCGGTATTGTAGTAGTCGTTGTCCGCTTCCAGCATGGTGACAAGGACCGCATACTCACACTTTTTCTCTCGTCTGTCCTTGTCCAATTCCTTGAAAAAGTCACTATTTCTGTGCTTTGTTTTAGTGGTATCGGCTTCATTTTTCATCTCAAACATGATGGAAATGAACTCGATCCCATTCTCATCTGCCTCACGAAAGATAAAATCCCCTTTTGAACCAGAACCTGAGACCTCATTATCTTTCCCGAAATAGGCTCGAGGAAAGGCATAGGCCCGAACCTTATTAAACTCCGTCTCCGCATAGATTTCCAGACTCTCTCCGATAGCCTTAGTGGATTGCTGAGCCTTGAAATTCTTATAAAATTCAACCTGCTCATTGGCTGCTTTTAGCTGAATGGCATAATCATTTTGGACAGCAGTCAACGCCAACTGGCTTTCTTTTTCTTGTAGAAGGAGTTGATGTTTCATCTGATCTCGTTCTTTTTCAACTTCGATCAAGCTTGTCTGAAGCTGATTTTGATGCTCCAGCCGCAGGCGATCGAGTTGAGCCTCTAAGGCTATGATAGTCTGTTCCTTTTGAGCTAACTGGTCTGCCATCTCTTGCTCCGTTGATTGTTTAATCAGTTTTTTCTCGGTATCAAACTGCTCAATCTGACTGGTCAAGGTTTGGATAGCTGTATTCTTTTCTTCCAAAAGCTGCTGTTGCTTATTTTGGGCTTTTTCCTGTACCAGTTCCAACTCTCTGGCCAAGCGGTCATGGATTTCCTGTTCGAATTCTGCTGTCCGAATCTGGCTCAATAATTGGCTGTAGGCTGTCTCATTAACCTGAAACGCTGTTCCACAATGGGGGCACTTGATCTGATTCATTCTATCCTCCTAAACATTTCTCTTCATTATACCAAAATTCCAAGGCAAACGAAAAAACCTGACGCAGCAGGTTCTTTCCGTTGAGGTTATTCAGCACTCAAGGCAGCCATAGTGATGTAGTTGTATGGCTTGTTGAAGTGTGGCAAGAAGAAGATATCTGTCAAGGCTAATTTCTCAATCGTTACACCTTCTTGGATAGCAAGTGAGAACATGTGAATCCCCATAGAGATGTCTTCACGCGCAGCCATTTGAGCACCAAGGATACGACGAGAGTCCTTATCGTAAACAATCTTGATGGTTACTGGGAAGTTACCATGTTCCATGAATTCAGGTTTTTGATTGTCAGTGTACTCCGTTACCGCAGCATTAAAGCCAAGGCGAGTCGCTTTTTCCAAAGTCAAACCAGTTGATACCAGGTTAAGGCCGTAGATTGAGATACCGTTAGAACCTTGTACACCAATACCTTCAAGTTCAGTACCACATGCGTTGTGAGCAGCTACAATACCTGTACGAACAGCATTTGAGGCAAGCGCAATGTAGTTAGTGTCTTTCAAAGCATTGTCATAGATTGTCGCACAGTCACCGATGGCGTAAACGCCTGGGATTGAAGTTTCTTGTTGTTTATTAACAAGGAAAGCACCGTTGCGGAAACGCTCGATTTGTTCACCTGCAAAGGCAGTATTTGGACGGAAACCAACTGCAAGGATAACCATGTCTACATCGTATTCGTTCTTATCAGTGATGATTTTCTCAACTTTACCGTCACCAGCAACTTCTTTAACAGTTTCGCCAAAGGCTAACTGAATGCCGTTGTCTTCAAGGTTTTTCGCCATCAAATCGCTAAGGTCGCGGTCATAGTAACCAGCCAAGCAAGTGTCTACAACGTCGATCAGAACGACTTCTTTACCTTTGCGTTGGAAAGCTTCTGCAAGTTCGACCCCAATGTAACCAGCACCTACAACTGCCACACGGTTGATGTCTTTGTTCTTCAAGCGTTCGATCACGTCTGCTGAGTTTTGGTACAATTTAACGAATTGAAGGTTTTCAAGTGTTGCTTCAAACTCCAATGAACCTTCTTTGATTTCAGCACCTTTGATTGGTGGCAAGATTGGTTGTGAACCAGTTGCAAAGATCAATTTGTCAAACGATTCCACATGTTCTTGGCCATTCACAAGAGCTGTGACAGTTTTAGCATCGTAGTCGATGTGTTGCACTGGTGACTCCATGTAAACTGTTGCGCCAAGGCTTTCCAATTCTTCCTTATTAGAGTAGAAGAGACCCTCGCTACCAGCAATTTGCTCACCGATCCAAAGCGCCATCCCACAACCTAGGAAAGAAATGTTAGAGTTTTGGTCAAACACTACGATTTCATTGGCATTGCCGTAGTTTGTCAACATAGTTTTGATACAGGCTGTACCAGCGTGGTTTGCACCAACAACAACGATTTTACTCATTAAAAGTTCCTCTTTCATAAAATATAATGTTATATCATCTATTATACTATAAAGAGTTATCGCTTACAATCTTTTTGCTTGTTTTTCTTCAGATACTCGTCATTTAATCCAATAATGGTCCTTTTTGCACTCACAAGAGGCGTTTTATGAAAAAAGCATCCTGTGAATTAACCCTTGTAGTAGCCACTAGTTTTGCTTCATAGAACAAAGCATCTTCTTCTGAAAAAGGTCTATCAAACTAAAGTGGTTGCACACTTGAAAATAGCCAACGAAAAGTTTCTTATTATTGGCGATCCATGTCAACAGCTTTATTGGTATTCTCCCACCGGTTATGCTATAATAGCTCTATTCTATTTGGAAAGTCTTTTTGAATCATAACTTCTAGTTCTATGATTCATATGGAGGAAACACTGTGAAAATTATTGTTGCCGGAGGCGGCAAGGTCGGAGAGTTGCTTTGCGAGGAACTTGCTAATCAATATCACGATTTGGTTTTAATTGAAAAAAATCCTGATGTTTTAGAACATTTGCTGGATCACTACGACATAACAGGTCTTGTAGGCAATGCTGCTGCTTACGATATCCAGGTTGAAGCTGGTGTTAAAGATGCTGATGTCTTCATTGCTACAAGCGAAACCGATGAGATCAATATTATCTCAGCTATTATGGCCCGCAAAATTGGAGCTAAGTACACGGTTGCTCGAGTCCGCAATCCTGAGTATGCTACTCAGTTTGATTTCGTTAGGGACAGCTTAGGCATTGACCTCCTCATCAATCCTGATTTTTCAGCAGCCCGTGACATTGCTGCCATCATCAAATATCCCTCATCACTCAGTGTTGAAACCTTCATGGGCGGGCGGATCAATTTGGTTGAATTTGAAATTTCAGATCGCTCTTCCCTTGTCGGCATTCCCTTATATGACTATAAGAGCAAATTTGGGAGTTTGCGGGTGTGTATCATCCACCGTGGTGACGAGGTCATGATTCCTAAAGCAGATAGTCGCCTCCAAGTCGGTGATCGAGTCCATGTGACAGGTTTTGTCAATGATATGCTCAAATTCCGCCAATGCCTCTTAGACGGTGATGGTCAGATCAAGAGTGTCATGGTTGTCGGAGGTGGACGGATCGCCCACTACTTGCTCAAGCTCCTTTCAAAGAGTCGGATTGATACCAAGGTTATTGAGCAAGATGAAGACCGTTGTGAGTTCCTTAGTGTTGAATGGCCTCAAACGACCATCGTCTGGGGAGATGGGACAGATCCTACCGTGTTGGAAGAGGAAGGCCTCACCCAGTACGATGCCTTTGTGTCATTGACTGGTGTTGACGAGGAAAACTTAATCACTTCTGTCTATGCTAAACACTCTGGCGTCAAAAAAGTGATCACTAAAATGAACCGCACTAGGATTCTCAAAATCTTGGGAGATGTCAAAATTAAGTCCATTATTACCCCAAAACAGTTGATCGCTAACGACATTAGTCGATTCATTCGCTCGCGGACCAATCTCCAAGGCTCCAATGTCGAAGCACTTTATCGCCTAGCAGATAATCAGGTTGAAGCCCTTCAATTTAGGGTCAAAAAAGAATCCAAAGTTTGTTTTATTCCGTTGCAAGAACTCAAACTCCGTAAGGATCTTTTTATCGTCAGTATCATCCGCAACGAGGAACTGATTTTTCCTGCCGGTCAGGATAGCCTCCAACCACATGACCGTGTGATTTTGGTGACGACCCACAACCATTTAACCGATATCAACGATATCCTGGAGGCCTAATATGCGACAGTCTCTCATTCGTTATTTTATTGGAAAATTGATGCAAATAGAGGCTGGACTGTTACTCCTGCCCCTCCTGGTCAGTTTTCTCTATGGGGAAAGCCTTAAGCAGAAGTTCGCCTATGGAAGTGTTGTAATTAGCCTTTATCTCGTTGGTTTTCTCCTGTGTTTTAAAAAACCTGCGCATTTCAAGCTCACCGCTCGCGAAGGGATTTTCACTGTTGCCTTGGCTTGGATTTTTCTGTCTTTATTTGGGGCCTTGCCCTTGGTTCTGAGCGGTGAAATCCCCAATCCTTTTGACGCTTTTTTTGAAATTTCCAGCGGTTTTACAACAACTGGTTCAAGCATTCTCTCTGATCTTTCCGTTTTGGAAAAGTCTTCTCTCTTCTGGCGGAGTTTTACCCATCTGATCGGTGGAATGGGGATTTTGGTTTTTACACTGGCCATTCTGCCAAATGCTGGTTCGGACACTGTTCAGCTCATGCGAGCTGAAGTCCCTGGCCCTGTCTTTGGTAAAATTGTATCCAAATTGACCCAGACGGCTCGCATTCTTTATGCTATCTATATTTCCATGACAGCTGTCATGATTTTCATTCTCTGCCTGACGGGCGTTCCGCTCTTTGACAGTTTGCTCTTGTCCTTTGGTACAGCTGGTACTGGAGGTTTTGGAATCAACAATGCAGGTTTTGCTATTTATAGCAATCCCCAGCTAGTCGAATGGATTATTGGAGTCGGCATGATGCTGTTTGGGGTCAATTTTAATATCTACTACTTTATTCTGATTGGATCTGGATTTGAGGCTCTAAAAGACGAGGAGTTTAAGACCTATCTCGGGATTATTTTAGCCGCTACAATCGGTATTTTCCTCAATATCCTCCCCCATTACCAGAATATCTGGGATGGCCTTCGTATTGCCTTCTTCAATGTTTCTTCTATCCTTACGACAACTGGTTATGCCACAGCAGATTTTAACGACTGGAATATCATCAGTCATCTAATCCTTATCAGCCTGATGTTTATTGGAGGAAGTGCCGGGTCTACCGCTGGTGGCCTTAAAGTCTCTCGGGTACTGATTTATATTAAAATGGCCTTGTCAGAACTGCGACGAGTCGGACAACCTAGACGCGTTGTGACCCCTCTCTTTAATAAAAAAATCATTGAAAAAGAGCGTCAGATTAACCTCGCTCACTATCTTTTAGTCTATATCTTAGTCTTTGGCCTAATTCTCTTTAGTGTTTCTTTCGAATCCAAAGACCTGACAACTGCTTTTACGGCTGTTGCCGCTACGTTTAACAATATCGGACCTGGTTTGGGTGCTGTGGGACCAACATCTAATTTTTCAGCCTATTCAGACTGGAATACACTGGTGCTCACCTTCTCCATGCTAGCCGGTCGCCTAGAGATTTATCCCATGCTGATTCTCTTCGCTCCCAGCACGCTCAAAACCTTCTCAAAATTACGCTTTTGGTTACGCTAATATGAAATTACTCAATAATGCATCGTCAGTGAACTCACTTTTTAAGGATTGGCAAGAAACTATCATCTGGTCCTGTTTGCAGGGGGTGATGGGTGAGATTTTTGTAGATAACCTAGAATACCCACAATCAGCCTTGGCAAAACTAGGGAAAAAGGCTTCTTTTGGTTTTCTAGCAGGTCAACCAAACATAGAATTGCTCGAATCTTGTCGAGGAGAGGATATTATCCTTGTTCCGCAACATCAAGGTTGGTCGGATTTAATCGAAACGACTTACAGGTCAAAGGCTCATGCTTTTACACGCTATGCAACCAAGAAGGACACCAAATTTGATCGTCACAAATTAGAAGAATTTGTGACTAGCTTGCCAGAAGAATTTGATTTGCAATGGATTGATGAACAGCTGTATAAAGTTTGTTTGACCGAAGGCTGGTCACAAGACTTGGTTGCAAATTACGATGATTACCAGCACTACGCTCAACTTGGATTAGGAGTGGTCGCCCTTTATCAAGGAAAGGTGGTAGGCGGTGCCTCGTCTTACTCAACCTATGAAAATGGGATTGAAATTGAGATAGATACTCACCCCGATTTTAGGCGGAAGGGTTTGGCAAAAGCTATCGCAGCTAAGTTGATCTTGGCTTGTTTAGACAGAGGACTTTATCCTAGTTGGGATGCCCATACCAAGGTTTCCTTGGAGTTAGCAGAGAAATTAAGCTATGAATTTTCACATGACTATATCGCTTATGAGCTAGAATAGGGGCTCAAGCTGAAATTAGACTAGGATTTTTCCCAGTCTAATTTTTTATTTTGCTAAGAACCACTTCAAACAACAGTGTACTGACAAGATTAAACATTAAGCGTGAACGTAATTTTTCACGCTTTTTAGGCGCATCATAAATATAGATGACATGGTCACTAATCTTGGATAATAGGCTATTTCCAAGTGTGGTGATAGACAATATGAGAGTTCCATTTCGTTTAGCAGCTAAAATACTTTCATTGACTTCTTGGCTATTTCCCCCCAAGGAGAATACTAAAATAACATCCTCCTGTGTTGAAATATCTTTAATTCGTTTAATGCTATGCTGCTCAAAATAGTCATTTGACCACACATTAATTAATTTTAATTTTCGATTAAAATCAGCCATAGCCATATAACTCGAACCGACACCGATACAGAATATTCGTCTCGCATTCAAAAGACAGTTAGCAAAGATATTAAAATCTTCCTCTGTCAAAATGGCTAAGGTCTGCTGGAATTCAACGTTTAGCTGATTTTTGACTTGCTCAAAAGAGTTCTGTTCGCGTTTTGCTAGGGCACTTCGTAGTTCTTTTGATAACCTTAAATCATATTTTAACTCGTTATAGGTCCGATATCCCATTTTTTTACAAGCGCGGACGACTGTTGAACTGGAAGTATAGAGGTCTGCGCAGATGGTTTTCAAGGTGATCGTCTCAACTTCTTCTTGACGCATCAAATAATCAATTACTTCCTGTTCATTTATCGAAAGTTTCTCATAATTTTTCTTTAAATTGTTTAAAAACATAAGTACCTCTTTTGCTAATACAGTTAGCTCTTTTAGCAAATTGACAGATAAGTCAACTAAAAATGTTTGGGATAAAATGATTTACTAGTAAAATTTTACCCTAAAAGTAAAAAACATTCAAGATAGGAAAATTGTTCGAAAAAAACGTTTTTTAGAGAATGTTTGTTAAAATGAATGTGTAAAAAATATATAGGAGGCTAAAAATGAAAGAGAAAAATAAACTAATCTCTGCATTTGAGCAATTTGGGCGGTCGTTTTTATTACCTGTTTCAGTTTTACCGGGAGCAGGAATTATAAAGGGCATTGGTACTGCCTTTACAAATGAAAACACATTGAACATGTTTCCAA
Source organism: Streptococcus ovuberis (assembly GCF_012396585.1). Taxonomy (GTDB): domain Bacteria; phylum Bacillota; class Bacilli; order Lactobacillales; family Streptococcaceae; genus Streptococcus; species Streptococcus ovuberis. Next base: position 36,134 of record NZ_JAAXPR010000007.1, on the reverse strand, counting down.
TTCTGACGAATAACATCTTCCAATTCATTATGAAACTTTTTATTGTATTGGGAGATACAGCCTTTAATAACTTACCTGTTATCTTTGCTGTAGGGGTAGCAGTTGGATTAGCCAAACGTGAAAAAGGTTCTGCGGCTTTATCTGGCTTGCTTGGATTTATTGTCTTACACTATATTCTTAACTTCTTATTAACTACGACAGGACAGTTAGTTGATACAGCTGGTGTTGATAAAGTCCAAGCAAAATTGCTCATGGCCAACGCCATGCAAACAAAGGTCCTCGGAATTCAAACAATGGATCTGAGTGTCTTTGGGGGGATTATTGCTGGACTTACAGTCTATTTTGTGCATAAATGGGCGGTTAAACAAGAACTGCCAACAGTCATTGGTTTCTTTAGTGGTCCACGTTTCGTCCCTATTGTGACAATGGTAGTAATGACATTTGTTGCTACAGGTGTCTTCTTTATATGGCCAACGATTCAAGTAGGAATTAGTGCCTTATCAGTGATGATTTTGAAATCTGGACCAATCGGGACTTTCCTTTATGGTTTGATTGAACGCGCTTTATTACCATTTGGGCTCCATCATGGTCTAAATTGGCCGGTGCGTACAACAGAATTAGGGGGATCGTGGATTATTAACGGTCAGCATGTTGTGGGAACGGTGAATGCTTACATTGCATCATTGGCAGACTCAACTATCCATTCAATTGATCCAGCTATTACACGCTTTAATGGCGGTAAATTTGTTTACTTCATGTTTGGGTTGTCCGGGGCAGCATACGCAATGTATAAAACAGCGACACCTGAAAAACAAAAAATGGCTGGCTCTCTTCTTTTTGCTGCAGCAGCAACTTCTTTCTTAACAGGTATCACGGAGCCAATTGAATTTACCTTCTTATTTGTCGCACCAATGCTATATGCTGTTCACGCAGTGATTGCTGGTTCAGCATTATTTGTTATGCATATGTTGGGAGCAGGTGTTGCAACTCCTACAGGTCATGGTTTAATCAATTTGATTATTTACGGAGTTTTACAAGGGCCTAAAACACATTGGTGGCTTGTTTTCCTTGTGGGAATTCCATATTTCTTCATTTACTATTTTGTTTTCAAATTTATGATTATCAAATTTAATTTTAAAACACCTGGCCGTGAAGATATTGATGAAGTTCGTTTGGCTACCAAAGAAGAAGCCCGTGGAAAATACGGTTTGAAAATTCAATCTGTTGGTAAAGAAGAACATGCTAGTCAGACAAATGAAAACCCTTCTGAAAAACCACTCAGCAAGCAAGAAAAAACACATCAGCAAGCCCTTGGTTTAATCGAAGCACATGGTGGACCTGAGAACATTGTTGACGTAAACGCCTGTATTACCCGCTTGCGTATAGATGTCAAGGATAAATCGCTTGTGGATAAAGATACGATCCTCAAAAAATATGAGGCTCTTGGTTTTGCAGAGAATGGGATGCAGATGCAATCTATCTACGGTGCTTACGCTAATGTATTAAAGATGGAAATTCAAGAAATATTAGGGATTGGTGAGTAGGATGGCACGCCGTATTCTATGTGTGACAGACCTTGATGGTACTTTTGTGAAAAACTCAGTTGATGTAGATAGTGAGGATTTGCAGGCTTGTTACCAGCTTTGTTCCATCGGTGATTTCTCTGTGGCAACAGGGCGTTCCGTTGAAGAGATTCATTATATTTCTCAGAAAAATAACATTAAATTCAAACATTTGATTGGGTTTAACGGTGCTTTAGTTGAGTCAGAAGATAGAGTGATTTTTTCTCGGCCTCTTGTCCAAAAAGATGTTCATGACCTCTTAGCCTATCTCAAACAAGAAAATCTTATTTTTGACGCCCTAGATGGTCAATCAAGGATTGGTAATTTTGTTCATGAACATGCTGAACATCTTTGGAATATGGATTTGCTCTCTTTGAGCAATCCGTTTGACATACTCAAAACTAAAACGATTTATAAATTTAATGTGAGACCGAAAAAAGAGTTGGGGGCAGTTTATTTCAAACATTTGCAGTTACAATTTCCGCACTTAGAAGTTTTCAAAGCTGGAGCTACACGCATTGAAGTCACTGCTACAGGAATTTCAAAAGGTAGCAGTCTTGAGCTGTTGAAGTCTGATTATGATTTGATTGTTGCTTTTGGTGACTCAGGAAATGATATTTCCATGTTTCAAGCAGCAGATATTTCTTATTGCATGTCATCAGCACCTAAGCAAGTACAAACTGAAGCAACATATGTTTTTGATTCATTTGCATTAGCTGCACAACACTTTTTAGAGACACTTGCTCAGACTAATTATAATTTGTAACCCCAATAGTATTATGACAAGGATTAAAAACGAGAGCAGAGGAATTTATTATGACAGAAAGCTTTTTTTCACGTTGGTTTTCAAAAGGAAAAACCTCAACAGCTTCCACTGAGGTTATGCAAAATGAAGACATCATCCTATCTCCTGTAAGTGGACAATTGGTGGACTTAGCAAAAGTTAATGACCCAGTTTTTTCCTCTGGTATGATGGGGCAAGGAATTGCTATCCAACCAAAACAAGGAGTGCTTTATGCACCTGCAGATGCAGAGGTAACGATTGCTTTTGAGACGGGACATGCCTATGGTTTAAAGACAGTTCATGGAGCTGAGATTTTACTTCATATTGGGATTGATACGGTTTCAATGGAAGGAGATGGTTTTGAACGATTAGTCACAGAAGGTATGCCAGTCAAAGCAGGGGACAAGTTAGGAGTTTTTGATCTGGATAAGATTGGGACTGCTGGTCTGGAAGCAACAACGATGGTCATCATTACCAACTCAGCGGACTATAAGGAAATTTTACCAAGCCAAACAAAAACAGTTGAGGTCGGCGATCATTTACTAGCACTTAAGCGATAATACATAACAGCTGCATGGAAAATTGTGGTATAAAGTTGGCAAGATGAAATGATTATCACTAATTGTTAAGGTTCTTTAAGAAAAACTCTAAAAAATGCATGTAACTCAAAAAGTTGCATGCATTTTCTTCATTCTTACGACTGGCTATATGAGTAAGGCCAGGTTTTAAGAAATTCATCCAAGTTTTCAGTGCTTTCCAGTTTAATATTTTGAACAACTGGCTAATGAAATACGTTTTCCCAAAGTTCACAAAGATCACATTGCCATTTTTGAGCGGGATAAGCAGGAACATCTCTTTCTTTTGTCCAATGAGATGTATGACTAATGTAGTATCCTAAATCTGAGCTCTATATGAGATTTATCTTTATACGACTATTACCACTACATACTTGAATTTCTTTATGCTTCCAATAAACTTGATTGAGTATTTAACAAAAATAAAGCTACGGCAGATACTTTCTATCGCTGAAAAAATGTTGAAAATCTTATGCCTTGAGAAGTTGTGATTGCGCAATGGCTATCCTATCATTTCCATAGTGCCCATTTAGAGTATGTTTTCGCGCTACTTTATCGTTATTTATCAGGCTTCTCATTTGTGCTCTTCTCTCTTTTCCCTTAAATTTTCTGAATTGGCACATTTGCAGCTACACCGAGAAAGACTTCAAGGCAATTGAAAAAGCAAAAATACCTTTTATATAGCTGTAAGAAACTGCCTGCTTTAAATATTGACCACTTTTTAGAACACTTAACAGAGACTTACTGGCGTTTCTTATTAAGACGGAAGATAAAGAGCCTGAGAACAAAAGTTTTCTCAGACTCTTCAATTTAGGCTGGACCTATTGCCCAGTTTATTTTCCTTAACAAAACATATGACTGACTTACTGACTAACAATTTTGCGGTAACTACGTGAGGTAATAGCGAAAACAGCCAGATAAACCACTAGGAAAATAGTGCAGACCCCTAGGGTCACTTGCATAATTTGCAAAGTTGACATAGGGACAAATAGGTGCAAAATCTTATCCAGCATCTGAAAGGCAGCTGTCAGGTGGACAAATGCACAAGTTAAGGGGAGCAAGAAGACAACCAACACTTGCTTACGGATTGTTTGACGGGCCTGATCTTCATCCAAACCAACTTTTTGCAAGATGACAAAATTTTCCCGATCCTCGTAGCCTTCAGATACCTGCTTGTAGTAGATAACAAGGACTGTCCCAAGCATAAAGATGACGGTCAAGAGCATACCGATAAAGAAGAGAGAACCAAAAAGGGTTGTGATTTCTTTTTGATTGCGTGCCCGAAAAGAACTATACACTTCTATCTGTTCCGGGAACCTCTCCTTGATGAAGGCATTGAGCGGTTCTTCAAGGGCTAATTGTCGCTCTAATGATAAATCAGTGTCCAAACCAGCATAATAATACTGAGTCAGACCGGTCAACTGGTCGCTAGTGAGGTCATAGCTCGGTAATGTTTTGAGGACCTCTTCAGCATCTGCGACAACCATATAGACATTCTTGCTGAAAATCCCTGCTAGATTATCTGAGACATTGCCCTTGATAAAGTTTTGCACATCTTCTTCAATAATCTGGAAAGCCTGACCATCCAAGACAAAGGGCTGGTTCTTATCTATCTGATGCCCTTCCACTCGGAGCATGGCCTCTCCCTCTTTCAGCTCGACCCGCTCCCCTGTCATAGCCTGGTAATCGCCAGTCCCAACCATAAAGATGGCCCCTTCTGGCAGACCACGTGTTTCAGCGTTGTAGGGAATGAGCGTATTGCCCTCCATCTTTGCGATAGAACCCATGACATAGCTGTAAGCGACTTGCTTGGTCGTAGGCATCTGCTCTTGCTCTTTAAAGTCATCCAAGAGACGGGATAAATCACTTAATGCTGTTGTATCCTGCGGCTCTTTGGCCAACTTCAACAAGGCAATGTCATGCGGATTGCTCTTTTCAACGAAGCTATTGGTTCCGATGTAGATGCTACTCCCTCCGGCCATGGTGACCAAGACCATGGTGGACAAGATGGCAATCGTCGCAAGACCAGCAGCATTTTTCTTCATCCGAAAGATCAGGTTAGAAGTCGAAATAAAGTTTTTTGGCTGGTAATAATAGTTCTCACGTTTTTTCAAAAAACGAAGGAAGACTGTTATGCCGGCATTAAAGAGTAGGTAGGTCGCAGCCATTACGAGAAGGACAGCGATAAAGAACATGCTGATTGCTGCCACAGGATCTTTGACGGTATTGGCCATATAGTAGCCAGCGCCTAAAAGACCAAGTCCTAGAAAAGTCTGTAAGCCCAGAAAACGTCCTTTTTTCTCTCCTTTTTTGCTTTCTTTGTTTAATTCTAAAGCCTTGAGGCGAATCAGCTTAACCCCATTGAGAAGAAAAGTGACAAAGAAAATCCCAGCAAACAATATCATAGTCGCAAGCACACTCGACCACTGGAAGGTTGATGCTAAAACGACAGGCCAATCCATCATTTTTAGGAGAATAGCATAAATCAGCTGGTCCAGAAGAAGCCCTAACCCAAGACCAAGGCCTGTACTCATCACTCCAAATAAGAGCAACTCTAATCCTACCATCTGAACTAGATGGCCTTTGTTCAGCCCTAGAATCTCATAAAGCCCCAATTCCTTGGTACGATTTTTCATGACAAAGCTATTAGCATAAAGGATGATGGCAAGAGAAGCTACTGCGACAATAAAGGAGCCCAGGCCTAATATCATAATCACTTGAGCACCGCCATAAACTTCTTGGAGGCCAGGGTTAAACGTCAAGGACATAAAGATGTAAAAAATGGCAATGGTTAAGCTGGTCGCAAGCACAAAAGGGTAATAGAGGGAGCGATTTTTGAGAAGGTTGCTGACAGCCAGTTGGCGAATCAATCCAAACATGCTACTCACCTCCTGCCATAACGGTTAAGGTATCTGAAATCTGCTGGAACATTTGGCGTTCCGTCTTGTCACCACGGAAAATTTGATTGTAGAGTCTACCATCCTTGATAAAGAGGACACGGTTAGCCCGGCTGGCTGCACTGGTTGAATGGGTCACCATAAGGATGGTTTGCCCTGTCTGGTTGATGGTCTCAAAAACATCCAAGAGGGTGGCTGAGGATTTGGAATCTAGAGCTCCAGTCGGCTCATCCGCCAGAAGGATTTCAGGTTTACTAATAATAGCACGCGCTACGGCTACCCGCTGCTTCTGGCCACCAGATAATTCGTAAGGCATTTTGTCCTTAAGGCTAGCAATCCCAAGCATATTGAGAACTTCTAGAAGCCGCTTGGTCATCTCTCCAATCGGCCGACGCGACAAAACCAAGGGCAAAAGAACATTGTCTTTAACAGAGAGCGTATCCAGCAAATTAAAATCTTGAAACACAAATCCCAACTTTTCCCGCCGAAAAGCGGAAGCCTCTTTTGCTTTAATGGACTGGGTGTCCATTCCATTGAGCAAGACTTGTCCTGCAGTTGGTGTATCCAACATGGCTAGGATGTTGAGCAGGGTCGATTTCCCTGAGCCAGATTCCCCCATGATGGCGACGTATTCGCCCTCGTCAACCGTGAAATGAATGTCTTTTAGGGCCTCTACTTGGTTACTGGAAAACCGTGTTTTGTAGATTTTTTGAATATGCTGTACATCTAAAAGTGGCATAAGATTCTCCTTTTCTCATTTGGGGATTTCCCATCGTTCTGATACTAGTCTACCTTATCTTCGGAGTTCTTACCTTAACTTTACCTTTCATTTTGTCCGTCTATTCTTACAATTTTGTAAGGTATCAATCTTGAGCCAGACTTTGTTGTGGAAAATGCAGTTTTACTTGCGTTCCTTGACCAACTTGAGAAGTCAATTCAATCTGGTGTCCTAATTTTTCCATAATGGTTTTAGAGAGATAAAGCCCTAGGCCGGATGACTGTTGGTTCACACGGCCGTTAAATCCTGAAAAACCGCGTTCAAAGACACGCTGCACATCACTGACTTGAATCCCTATACCCGTATCTGCAATGACGAGAGTATCCCCTTTCATATAGATCGAAATGGTGCCGGATCGTGTGTATTTGATAGCATTGGATAAGACCTGCTCAAGCACCACCATGAGCCATTTGCGATCAGTCACGACCCAGTATTCAAAATCAGCAAATTCCAAACGAAGGGAGTTGCGAATGAAAAAGAGTGTAAATTTTTTCAAGACCTCTCGAACCAAGACATGGACATCCTCCTTCTCCAACACCAAGTCCTCATGGAAACTCTCCAACCGCAAGTAGGCCATAGCCATATCTGCGTATTGTCCTAGGCGGAACAATTCCTGCTCTAATTGTTTGACGTTCGGCTCTTTCTTTAATTCTTTCAAGAGAAGGTTGCTTGCTGTCAGAGGAATTTTAATCTGATGTGCCCATAGGGTAAAATAATCCATCGTCTCTTCTTGATTTTTTCTTGTCCGAAGTTGCATCATCTTGAGTTCTTCTTGTTTAGCCTTCAATTGGCTTTGAAGGACCCTTTCACTTGGACTTAAAAAGGCTTCATCCAGTAACCGATTCTCTTGACTGTCTCGAAATTTACGCCATTCCCTCGCTATATCCATGCTAACTACCACGGAAATCATTAGGACAATAAGGCTCAATTGATAGATAAGGAGGTCTTGTACAGCTTCAAAGACCTTTGAAAAGAGGAATAGACAGAAAACTACTGACACAGCACTCCCTATCCATAAGAAACGCGACCGTAAATAAGCGTTTAAAAATCGCTGCATCACTCTCTTTCCTCCAGTTTGGCCAGACAATAGCCCAATCCTTTCTTAGTCACGATCAGATCACCCAAACCAATATCTCTCAATTTCTTGCGCAGCCGGGTCATATTAACCGTTAACGTATTATCATCAATAAAGACATCGCTATGCCAAAGCGCCTGCATCAACTCCTCACGACTGACGACTTCTTGCCCGTGACGCCACAAGACCTGGATCACCTGAAATTCATTTTTCGTCAGGTCAAAAGCCTGTCCTTGGTAGCGAAGCTGAGCGGTTTTTAAGTCCAACACGACCCCTTGGTAATCCAGTAAACTAGCATCACCTTCTCCGGCAAACTCATAAGACCGTCGCAAAATCCCTTGAATTTTAGCCAAGAGCACAGTCATTTCAAAAGGTTTGGTCACATAATCATCCGCCCCCATATTGATAGCCATGACAATGTCCATCGCCTGGTCATGCGAGGATAAAAAGACAATCGGAACTTTTGATAGCTTGCGGATTTCCTGACACCAGTAATAGCCATTGAAGAAAGGTAGGGTCAAATCTAATAGAACTAAATGAGGCTCCGTCTGAGTAAAAACCTGTAAAACTTGGGTGAAATCAGCTATATCTATTACATCAAAGCCCCACTGCTCTAAGTTTTTCTTGACCAAGTTACTGATCGTCGGATCATCTTCTACCAATAAAATTTTATGCATACCATACCTTTCTGTCTTGAGAAAACAGGTCACCTCTAAGGCAACCTGCTGAAAATTGAGAACCTGTATCCACTAGCAGAACGCTTGACTGGAGCAGTTAAGTCTACTCTTTTTTCAAGCCTATTGAATATCCGAAAAAATGGCCTTGAATGAGGAACTATAACCGGTCACTTGAGGAAGACACGAACGTTACAGGGTCTATGTTCGTTCAAGAATCCTTGCTAATATCCCTTCTGCCAAGAGGCCATAAGCTAGGCTACCAAAGTGCACCCCATCATCCAGCTGGCCCTTGAGTAAGTCCGAAACTGGCAATGCCTGCCCATCAAAAAGAGCGACTGTATCTAGCAAGTCGACCCCTTCTTGACAAGCCATCTTTTTGACCACTTCCCCATAGAGAGCGACCAAGCGGTTGGTTCGATAGACTTGTTTTTTCTCGTCAACCGGCGCAGGTGTCATCAGAAGAATCTGCTCCGAAGAGAACTGCTTTTTCAGCTCTTGAACAATCAGGCCCAAGTTGGCCTGGTACTCTCCCAAAAACACTTGCTTGTGCTGAGCTAAATCATTGGCCCCAATAAAAACCACTACTCGATCACAATCTGGCAACTTCCGCTCAACCAAGTGCGCCAACAAATCAAAGGAGTTATCCCCTGGCACCGCCCAGTTCTCGATGCTCAGATCAGTAGCTAGCTGATGGAGAGAATATTCTATATGGGGAATTTGTTTGCCCTCACAACGGGCAAACAAACTATCCCCTAAAAGCAAAAGTTTCATGTTTCCTACCCAATCACACTGCCGTTTGGCACAGATGGGTCAACAGTTAAGAGGGTTAAGTTGCCGTCATGTTCTGCAGAGAGAATCATGCCTTGGCTGACGTATTTTTTCATCATTTTACGAGGTTTGAGATTGGCTACAATCTGGACTTTGAGACCGATCAATGCTTCTGGATTTGGATAAAAGTTGGCAATGCCAGACAAGATTTGACGGTGTTCGGCATCTCCTGCATCCAGTCGGAATTGAAGTAATTTATCAGACCCCTCAACTTTTTGACAGTCGATGACTTCTGCCACACGGATTTCGATCTGGTCAAAATCTTCAAACTTGATTTCAGGCTTGTTAAGGACCAATTCAACCTCTTCTGGCACCCATTCTTTTTCGGTTGCAGGTTTACCAGCAGCCATTTGGTCCTTGATGTAGGCAATTTCTTCATCCATATCGAGACGTGGGAAGATTGGGGTCCCTTTGGCCACCACTGTCACGCCTTCTGGGAACTGACCAAAAGTTAGATTCTCCATCGCTTCAACGTCACCGAGGCCCAATTGGCTAACGATGCCGGTTGCTGTTTCCATCATGAATGGCGCGATTAAATGAGCAACTACGCGCAAGCTTTCCGCTAAATGCGCCATGACAGAGCCAAGGTTGCCTTTTTGGTCTGCATCTTTTGCCAGCACCCAAGGAGCGGTCTCATCAATATATTTGTTGGTGCGGGCAATCAAGCTCCAAACAGCCTCAAGAGCACGTGGGTAGTCGACCAAGTCCATGTACTTGTGGTAGTCTGAGATAACTTGTGTCGCCGTAGCTTCTAAGTCGGCGTCAAAGTCCGTCTGACCAGCAGACAGGCTTGGTACTTTTCCGTCAAAGTACTTGTTGATCATCGCAACTGTCCGATTGAGGAGGTTTCCAAGGTCATTGGCCAACTCATAGTTGATCCGACCAACGTAGTCTTCTGGCGTAAAGGTTCCGTCAGAACCGACCGGAAGGCTACGCATGAGGTAATAGCGAAGCGGGTCTAAACCGTAGCGCTCCACCAGCATTTCTGGGTAAACCACGTTACCTTTTGACTTAGACATCTTGCCATCTTGCATAACGTACCAGCCATGAGCGACCAAGCGCTTTGGCAAGGGCAAGTCAAGTGCCATGAGGAAGATTGGCCAGTAAATACTGTGGAACCGTAAGATATCCTTACCAACCATGTGAATGTCAGCTGGCCAGAATTTGTCCAAACGGTTTTCCAAATCATTTTCTAAACCAAGAGCTGTCATGTAGTTAAAGAGGGCATCCAACCAGACATAGACCACGTGTTTCGGATTATTTGGAACTTTAATGCCCCAGGTAAAGCTGGTCCGTGACACCGCCAAGTCTTCCAGACCTGGCTCGATGAAGTTTTTGATCATCTCGTTCATCCGACTATTTGGGGTGATAAAATCAGGATTTTCCTTGTAAAAGGCCAAGAGGCGATCAGCATATTTGCCCATACGGAAGAAATAAGACTCTTCTGACACCCATTCGACTTCGTGGCCAGACGGAGCGATACCGCCTGTCACTTTACCGTTTTCGTCACGGAAAACTTCTGTTAATTGACTTTCTGTGAAGAACTCCTCGTCTGATACGGAGTACCAGCCAGAATACTCACCCAGGTAGATATCGTCTTGGGCTAAGAGTTTGTCAAAAATCCGTTGAACAGCCTTTTCGTGTTCTGGATTGGTCGTGCGGTAGAAGACATCGTGGGAGATGTCTAGCAGGTCCCAGAGCTTCTCAACGCCTTCTGCCATGCCATCCACATAAGACTGGGGAGCCAGACCAGCCTCAGCTGCCTTGGCTTCAATCTTTTGACCATGCTCGTCAAGACCAGTCAGGTAGTAGACATCGTAGCCCATGAGACGCTTGTAGCGGGCCTGCACATCGCAAGCGATGGTCGTATAGGCCGAACCGATATGGAGCTTCCCAGACGGGTAGTAAATCGGGGTGGTAATGTAAAAATTCTTTTCAGTCATGTTCTTCGTCCTTCTAAGCCCAAATGAGAGGCCGTTTTAGTAACACTCCATTATACCATAAAAATGAATCCTACTCTAGTTAATGTTAATGCTAATCACACCGTACGTATGAAGAAAAAATTCCTAATCAATTTCTGAAAGACAGAAAATTATCCTGAACAGTTAGGGTTCAAGAACAGTGCTTAAAGAAAGCCATTTTTTCAAGCGCTATTGCCAAGAAGATAAGACAAATATGTTTGAGTAAACTCTTTCGAAACATCTAAAAAATTGAGGTTTTAACAGTTTCAAAAGTTTTTCAACAAATGATTTTCTACATGTGACTACCCTGAATACCCAAATCTTTCCTATTGATAAAAAAGAGATATAGCTTTCTTTTGCTTATACCTCTTTTTTTAGAGTTTCAAGAATGTTACATTTTCACGAGTTATCACTGTAAGAACCTGTATTCACAAAAAAATGTTAAACTAAAGATATGGCACGAAAAGCATATGATACCGATTTAACCGATCAAGAATGGGCTCAACTTGAACCCTATTTCTCCAAACACCGCACCTATAAATGGTCTAAACGAGAACTCGTCAATGCAACCTTGTATATCACTAAAACAGGCTGCCAATGGCGCATGCTCCCTCATGATTTCCCTCCTTACCCAACTGTCTGGAGTGTCTTTCGTCTTGCCAAGGAGAGCAGCTTGTGGGACACCATTTTGACGGAACTGGTTTAAAAAAGCGACTGAAAGCTGATAGAGCACCTACTCCAACCTATGCTATCATTGATTCTCAAAGCGTCAAAACAACAGATGTTGCAGAGGAACGTGGGATTGATGGCGGTAAAAAAGTCAAAGGGAGGAAGCGCCACATCGTTGTTGATACAATGGGCAATCTTCTTGATGTGGTGGTTCATGCAGCTAATTTACACGACACAACATCAGGCATTTTAGTGGCTCGTAAAGTGATGGTACAATGTCCGACCATCAAGGCTTTTTCAGCTGATGCTGGTTATCGGAAAAGTTTTGAAGAGATGATGATTGAGGAGTTTGGCTGCCCAGTAGATATTTCTGAAAAAATCAAAGGTAGCTGGCAAATCATTCCCAAACCTTGGGTTGTTGAGCGAACTTTGGCTTGGTTGAACCACTCTCGAAGATTAGCCAAGGATGTTGAAAAATCCGTATCGTCAGAGGTGGCTTTTATAAAACTATCTCATATTAGTTGTCTTTTAAGGGCTCTATAATTTTGTGAATACAGGTTCTCAACTTACAGTTGGAAAAGGCTTACAGAATTCCAGCTAAGTACGCTCTCGAATATTACGTCAATACGATTTTAAGAACTATCTTTACATGGATACGCAACGATTACGAGGAACCCCCTAAAATGTTAGCGGATATCCTCTATCAATCCATCAATATTTGATAAAATCATTTTGCCTAAAGCATTCCAAACCAAAACCGTTAACCGTTCGCTCTGTTATACCTGTAGAGCGAACGGTTAACTGTTTTTATGCCTAGAATCGGATCACTTCAAAAATGTCTGACCTATACTAATTCTAGCAGCAGTGCTGATTTCCATCTGACCTACTCCTGAAAAGTCTCACTATTATCCAGCAAAACAAGAAAACTGTCCATCTAATATAAGATAGACAGCTTTGCGATTCGTTTAGAAAATCAAACCATGGAGAACTGCTGCTAAAACCGCTCCGATGATTGGGCCAAGGACTGGTACCAAAGCATAGCCCCAATCAGAGTCGCCCTTATGTTTGAGCGGTAGGAAGTGATGAACGATACGAGGCCCAAGGTCACGCGCAGGGTTAATAGCATAACCTGTTGTCCCACCAAGGGATAGACCGATAGCTAGAACTAAACCACCTACTAAAAGTGGAGTCAAGCCCGCAGCCAATTCTTGCAGGCCAAAACTAAGGATGGTAAATACCAGAACAAACGTGCCGACAATTTCAGAGATGTAGTTAGACGCCTTGTCATAAAGTGCTGGGCCGGTGGCAAAGGTGCCTAGAACAGCACCAGTGTCTTCGGTCGCATCATAATGTGGCTTGTACATTTGCCAAACGATCAACTGACCGAGGAAGGCTCCTAAGAACTGCGCAATAATATATGGGATAACAGAGCTCCAAGGCGTATTCCCTGCTACTGCCATAGCAATGGTCACCGCAGGGTTAAAATGGGCACCCGGTGTTAATTTTCCGAAAGTAAAGACTGACATCGTTACAGCCATTGCCCAGCCAATCGTGATAACAATCCAACCTGCATTATTGTTTTTGGTCTTATTGAGCACAACGCCCGCTACAACACCATTACCTAGGAGAACAAGCATGGCTGTTCCCAGAAATTCACCAATTAATTCATTCATTAACATCGTTTTTCTCTTTTCTATTTGTTACTTCAAGTGTGCCAAGTCATTATTGGCTAGTGTAGTCTGCAAGTGTTCTTTTTGTGCAGCTGTTTCTTCGGCACTCCAACCATAGTACTTAGCCATTTCGTCCAAGACAGGCTGGATAAGGGCATCGACCTGCTCACGCTTAAAGAGCATGTAGTTGGTCCGACGCAGGAAGAAATCAACTGGGCTGAGCGCCATCTCATACCGCATAGCATAGTGAAGCGAGAGTGTATCTGCTAGGGTCAAACCTTCTGCTTTTTGAAGCTCTTTTGCCAGAGCGAAAACCGTCGGTGCATTAGAGCCATACAAATTGGTCAAGTAAAGCGCTTCTTCATGCGTCAAACCAATGGTCAAACCTTGCTGAGCCAGCGTTTCAATCTCTGCTTCCAAGTTATTGGCGTTGAGTTCACCGCCTGAGACTGGATAAATTTTCGAATTGATCAGCTTGAAGCTGCGACCAAATTCTTCCGACAAGACCTTGATAATCAGCTCCATAGCACCTTGTGCCATTTTGCGATAGTCGGTAATCTTACCACCTGCAAGGGTGATTAAGCCATTGTCATCTCGCTCTAAGCTAGACCCACGAGAAACCGATGATGGATCTAGGGTCTTCTCAGACAGACTCCCTTCCAAGTTTTGAACAGCCAATTCCACATCACCACGGGTCTGCTCATCTGCTAAATAGCCTTTGACAACACCGATTAAGTTTTCAAAGCTCGTATCGCTCATCTTGCCACTATTGCCACCGTTGTAGTCAGAGGCTGAGTTGCCAGATAGAAGCGGCCGCAAACCTGCCCAGCCACTCTCAATGTCCTCAAGGGTCAAGTTGGCTTCTGGGAAACGGTTATTGACAATGCCAAGCAAGTAGTCCACATCTTCTCGGGTCACTTGCAGGTTGGCTAAATCCCCCTTGTAGTCGGTATCTGTCGTGCCGAAGTAGGTCTTGTTTTCACGAGGAAGAACGAAAATCATCCGCCCATCTCCCAGACCAGTATCAAAATAGGTCGGTTGGTTAACTTTGAGACGGCTGTTATCCACCACCAAATGCACCCCTTTAGTCGGACGCATCTGGTGTATATCCGTCCCATTGCTGAGGTTGCGCACCTCATCGCTCCAAGGACCTGTTGTGTTGATGACTAGGCGTGCCTTGATAATCAAAGTCTCATCTGTCAGGAAGTCTCGGGCAGTGATGCCAACAACCTTACCAGCAGCATCATAGAGGAAACCTTCTGCCTTGACATGGTTGGCAATAAAGGCCCCATCTTCATGAGCTTTTTTGATGTTTTCAATGACTAAACGAGCATCATTGTTCCTGAAATCTAAGTAATATCCTCCACCAATCAGGCCTTCTTTTTTCAGACCAGGTGCTTTAGACAGTACTTCTTCCGTAGAAAGCATCTTATTGGCATAAGGTGTATTGGTCACATTGGCTAAGAGATCATAGAGGTCCATGGCCACCTTGAGGCGGAAAAGGCTAAAGGTTGATCCAGCTTCATCATAAACAGGTAGGAGCATGGGGTCTGGTTTTGGAATGTGGGGGGCGATGCGTTGAACAACTGCCCGTTCAGAAACTGTATCTGCCACCACTTCTACGTCAAATTGCTTAAGGTAGCGCAAACCACCGTGAACCAACTTGGTTGAGCGACTTGACGTTCCTTCTGCAAAGTCCTGCATCTCGATGAGCCCTGTTGATAGGCCACTGGCGGCAGCCTGCAAGGCCACCCCAGCACCTGTAATGCCTCCACCAATGACCAATAGGTCCAAGGTAGTATCCTGCAAGGCCCTCAAATGATTTTGTCTTGTGTGTTTGGAAAATACCATCTGTTTTTCCTTTCCTTGATATGTTTCCCTTACGGATAAAAAGGTCTTTGCTTAAAAACCATCCATGAGTAGTCTATCTGATTGATCACTGTACTACTCTGCTTCTGCAAAAACTTGGGTTGCTTTGACTGCTTTTTTCCAACCTTTATACAGTTTTTCCTTGCGCGATTCATTCATACTAGGGGTAAAGCGCTCACCTGTCTCATTAAGGGTCTTGAGTGCTTCTAAATCCTTCCAGTAACCCACTGCCAAACCTGCCAAGAAGGCTGCACCGAGGGCTGTTGTTTCCAAATTCTTGGCACGGGCAATATCAATGCCTAAGATATCAGACTGGAATTGCATGAGGTAACTGTTCATGGCTGCGCCGCCATCGACCTTCAAAACAGGGATATCAATACCAGAATCATCCTTCATGGCGTCAATCACATCACGCACCTGATAAGCAATAGACTGAAGAGTCGCCTTAACAAAGTCTTCCTTGCTGCTGCCACGGGTTAATCCAAACACAGAGCCTCGAGCTTCTGAATCCCAATACGGTGCACCTAGGCCTGTAAAAGCAGGTACCACGTAAATCTCATCATCATTCTTAGACGCACGGGCCAGGCTTTCTGATTCTGGAGAGGCTTGGACCATCTTGAGACCGTCACGGAGCCACTGAATAGCTGAACCAGCCACAAAGACCGAACCTTCTAAAGCATAGTAGACCTTACCGTTGATGCCATAACCAATCGTCGTCAAGAGCTTATTCTTCGAGATTTGTAAGTTTTCACCTGTATTCATCACGATGAAGGAACCTGTCCCGTAGGTATTTTTCACCATACCAGGCTCAAAAGCCAACTGACCAAAGAGGGCCGCTTGCTGGTCACCTGCCATGCCTGAAATCGGCACCTCACCACCATAGAAATGGAAGGATGCTGTATGGCCATAAATTTCAGAATTAGACTTAACCTCTGGTAACATCGCCTTTGGAATATTGAGAATTTCTAAAATGTCATCATCCCACTTCAGCTCTTCAATATTGTAAAGCATGGTTCTGGCAGCATTAGAGTAATCGGTCACATGAGACTTGCCATCAGTTAGCTTCCACACTAACCAAGTATCTATCGTCCCAAAGAGGAGTTCGCCACGTTCTGCACGCTCTTGAGCCCCTTCAACATGGTCTAAAATCCAGCGGACTTTAGTTGCTGAGAAATAAGCATCAATCACAAGACCCGTTTTTTTATGGAAGAGTTCTTCGTAACCGTCTTTTTTCAGCTGGTCAGCTAGATAAGCGGTCTGTCGAGATTGCCAAACGATAGCATTGTAGACCGGCAAACCCGTTTTTTTATCCCAAACCACTGTGGTCTCCCGCTGGTTAGTGATCCCGATTGCCTCAATCTGATTGGGCTTGATACCACTTTCGATGAAAGAGCCTGCAATCACAGATTGGACGGAGTTCCAAATTTCATTGGCATTGTGCTCAACCCAGCCAGCCTGTGGGAAAATCTGAGTAAACTCTTTCTGACTGGAAGCAACTTGCTCTCCTTTTTGGTTGAAGATAATGGCACGCGAACTCGTTGTGCCCTGATCAATAGCCATGATATATTTCTCTTGAGACATAGGTCTTCTCCTTTAGCGCATTGTGCTTATTTATTGATGTTCAATTCGTCTAATTGGGGCAAAATAGCCTCTAAATCAGCTCCTGCCTGCAAGAGTGCTGCGGCAGTGTAAGTTCCTTCAACCACTGGCACTTGCTGAATCAGAATGGTTTTTTCTGAGAAATCCGCCACCATTTCTAAGTTCATGCGGGCACTCCCCAGATCAAAAAAGGCTAAAAGTGTGTCACAAGGGTTATTGTCAACAATTTCTTGCACCTGATCAAAACTGGTGCCAATCTCTCCTTCAGGTGTTCCTCCAACATAGGTCAAGTCAATGTCTTTGGCGACTTCAGCAATCAAATCCGCGATTCCCTGAGCTAGATGTTTAGAATGAGAGACGAGAATAATACCAACCTTACTCATCCAAACCACCTGCTTCAATCAAGGATTGGAAGAGCAAACCTGATGAATAAGTACCTGGGTCAATGTGACCGACAGAACGTTCGCCCACATAAGACGCTCTACCTTTTGTCGCTTGAAGCGCCTTGCTAGCTTCGACAGTCTCATCGATCAATTCTTGTGTTAATTCACCAGACCGGAGGCTATCAATGACCTTGCTCCAAATGTCTACCATGGTCTTTTCACCGATTTCTGCCTTGCCTCGTTTTTGAATCATATCTAGTCCAGCCGCTAAACTATCTACCAGTGATTCACCTGCTTGTTGGCCCTTCATAATCCCCATAAAGGCAGAACCGTAAAGCGGACCTGAGGCACCTCCAACCTTACTGAGCAATTGCATAGAAACCATTTTGAAAACATCTGCTGCGGTTTCCGGTGATTTAGTGGCCAGCTCTTCCATCACAGCAGCCATACCACGAGCCATATTGCCACCGTGGTCACCATCTCCAATCGGCGTATCCAACTCACTCAGGTAGTCTTTATTTTCTTGGATTTTCTCATTGAAGAGCGTTAACCATTTAATACTTGTTTCTGTCTTCATCATCTTAACCCCACGCTGCTGTTGTAACTGGGCTATTAAGGGCTTCTAGCCAAGCGTCATTTTCCAATTTAATCAAGGTCAAAGATAGGCCTGCCATGTCAATTGCAGTCATGTAGTTACCTAATTTTTTATAGATCACTTCAACACCTTTTTCAGATAAAAGAGTTGCGACATCGTGAGCAAAAACATATTGCTCCATCAACGGCGTTGCCCCCAAACCGTTAATCAAGATCCCATAGCGGTCTCCTGCTTTTGCTTCAAAAGAGTCAAGAAGTTTACCAACCAATTCTTCCGCCAAAGTCTTAGAAGAGGCCAATTTTTCCTTACGGTAACCAGGCTCACCGTGAATTCCAACTCCGTACTCAATTTCATCTTCTTCCAAGATAAAACCAGGTTTGCCAACTTCTGGGACTGTGGCACCACTAAGCGCTACACCGATAGTGTGAATATTTTTGACCAATTCTTCGGCTAATTCCTTAATTTCGGCGAGCGTTTTACCAGCTCGTGCAGCATGACCTAAGATTTTATGAACCAAAATCGTTCCTGCCACACCTCGTTTACCTTGGGTGTAGAGGCTATCTTCCACTGCTATATCGTCATCAACAATCACGCTAGCGACGTCAATGCCTTCCATCTCAGCTAATTCTTGAGCCATTTCAAAGTTCATGATGTCCCCAGAATAGTTCTTGATGACCATGAAGACACCTGCTCCTTCATCTGCTGCCTTAATCGCTTCTAGTACTTGATCTGGTGTTGGAGAGGTAAAGACTGCACCACAGACAGCAGCTGATAGCATGCCCTCACCGACAAAACCAGCGTGAGACGGCTCATGTCCTGAACCACCGCCAGAAATCAGGCCGACCTTGCCTGTTTTTTCTGCCTTGCGTGTGATGACTTCAAAGCCTTCTAAGCGTTCCACCAAATCACTGTGAACATAACAAAGACCTTCTAACATTTCATCAACAACTGCTGTTGGCTGGTTGATTATTTTTTTCATGACAAAACTCCTTTTTATATTTTTGGGTTTTTAAAACAGCTAAAAACCGCTCGCTTTGATATAATTAGTATAAAAGAAAGCGCTTCAAATTAAAAGGGACAATTTTGCTAATCTGTCCCTTTGACGTGTCACCATTGCGTGATAAACTGAAATAGATCAAGTTATAGGAGATCAAATGACATCCTCTATCATCACCAAAAAAAGAATCGCCAAAGCCTTCAAGAGCGTCTTGAAAAACAAAGATTTTGAAAAGGTATCTGTGACAGATATCATGGAAGTAGCTCAGATGAGACGCCAGACCTTTTACAGCCATTTTTTAGATAAATACGAACTCTTAGAGTGGATTTTCAGAACCGAGCTGCAAGAGCAAATCATAGATAATCTCAACTATATCTCTGGTATCGGTCTTTTACATGAGATTTTTTACTTTTTTGACCAGAATCGAACCTTTTACAAGGCCCTTTTTGCAGTACAAACACAAAATGATTTCTTGAGTTACTTTCAAGATTATTGCCTCCAGCTCGTCGTCAAGATTGTTGCCGAACACAGTCAAGAGCATTCTATTCATCTGCCACAAGCTGAAAAAAATTTCTTTTTTCACTACCATGCGGCTGCGCTAGCCCAAACCATAAAGTCCAATCTCAATGATGAGACATCAGACTTTTTTCAATTAGCTCAGCACACCGAGGATCTCCTCCTCTCTTTTTTAGACTATCATTCAGACCATAGGAGGGCTATCCATGGATAAACACAAACATTATATTGAAGAACATATTCAGCGCTTCTTAAAAGATTCCCCCCACATTAAACGCTTCGGCCAGTCCCGCTTTCTCTACAATGCCAAACGAGATGAGAAATGTATTCCGCTCCTCGCGGGTGGAGGAAGTGGCCATGAACCTGCCCATTTTGGCTATATTGGGCAGGGCATGTTAGCTGGTGCCATAGCCGGAGATCTTTTTATCCCTCCAACTCCACAAGAAATCATCGCAGCTATCCGATTCCTTGATAAGGGCCAGGGAGTCTTTGTCATTATTAAGAATTTTTTAGCTGATATAAAAGTCTTTCAAAAGGCTATTGAGGTCTGTCGGCAGGAAGGCAGAGATATTCGGTATATCATTTCCCATGATGACATCTCTGTCGAAGAAAGATTTTCCATCAGACATCGCGGGGTAGCTGGTACCCTTTTCCTCCATAAAATTTTAGGGCAAGCGGCTCAAGAAGGCGCCAGTCTAGAGCATTTAGAACAGCTCGCATTAAAGCTTGCCCCTTCCATTGCGACCTTAGGCGTTGCCACAAGAGCACCTCATTGTCTCCTTAGTCAAAAACCGCTTTTTCACTTACAGGAGGGGTTCATTTCCTACGGAGTGGGAATACATGGGGAGGCGGGGTATCGAACTGTTCCCTTCATTTCAAGTGAAAAATTAGCCATCGAACTCATCAACAAGCTCAGACTCTTTTTCCGCTGGAAAGAGGGACAAGGCTTTGCGCTCTTGATTAATAATCTAGGGCAAACTCCTCCAGACGTCATCCAACAATTCCAGGAACAAGTCCTAGATTTGTTGGATATTGAGGGATTAAAGATTGAGTTTGTCCATTCTGGTCGGTTTATGACCAATCTCGACATGGAAGGCATTTCTCTCTCTCTTTGTGATATCAGAGATCATAGATGGATTGAGTGGTTAAGCGCTGAAACAACTGCTCCTGCTTGGCAATAAGCCAGTCTAGAATGCGATTGATCTTTCTGAAAATCCCTTGTAGCATCAATACCATTCTACCTAGTTATTTGAGCGTCCCTTCCTAGATAGTACCTCTATCTCATATTTTTTTCAGTTGCTAATTTTAGGGCGTACGGCTTACTGAAACCCAAACACTAAGTCCTCACTTCTGAGGACTTTTTGGTATAATGAAATAGAATGATTCATCAACTAAGCAACTTTTACTTTAGCCGGCTAAAGTAAAGGCTAATTTCAAATTTACTGTCCCCTGACGTTATGCTGATCACTGGTTATGTGCTTTATTAACGGTTCACTCAGCACCCTAGACTTTGCAAAAGATGCACCTTGCAAAGTTTAGGAAAGTTCTGAACAAGCTGCTTATTTGCCTTTTCTTAAAACAGGTACCAACAGGTCCCTTTACTGGTTAGAAGGGTGGCTTAGCAGACACTAGGTCAAGGCTGTATCCATTGCAATCTCGTCTTAGCAGATTCTCTTTCATTCTCACATTGATCTCTCATTAACATTTAGAAAAGGATCCCTTATGAAACTCATTTCATGGAATATTGATTCCCTCAACGCTGCCCTTACGTCTGATAGTCCCCGTGCTTTGTTATCTCGTGCGGTCCTCAACACCTTAGCTGTTGAAAACGCTGATATCATTGCCATTCAAGAAACCAAACTATCTGATAAAGGACCTACGAAAAAACATTTGGAAATTCTTGAAACCTACTTTCCAGATTATGCCGTTGTCTGGCGGTCTTCCTGTGAACCAGCTCGCAAGGGCTATGCTGGAACCATGTTTCTCTACCGCAAGGACCTGACCCCCATTATCAGTTTTCCAGAGATCGGTTCACCGACAACCATGGATGCTGAAGGCCGTATTATCACCTTGGAGTTTGATAGCTTTTTTGTTACGCAGGTCTACACCCCTAATGCGGGTGATGGCCTGCGCCGTCTGGCTGACCGCCAGATTTGGGATGAAAAATATGCCGATTACTTGGCTGAATTGGATCGCATCAAGCCAGTCCTAGCTACCGGTGACTACAATGTAGCCCACCACGAGATTGACCTGGCCAATCCAGCCAGCAACCGCCAATCACCTGGCTTTACCGATGAGGAACGCCAAGGATTTACCAATTTGCTGGCGCGTGGCTTCACAGATACCTTCCGCCACCTGCACGGTAACATCACCGGCGCTTACACCTGGTGGGCTCAACGTAGCCGGACTAGCAAAATCAACAATACTGGCTGGAGAATCGATTACTGGTTGACTAGCAACCGCATCGCTGACAAGGTCACTCGCTCTGAAATGCTCGATTCTGGAGCCCGTCAAGATCATACCCCTATTGTCATGGAAATTGATCTTTAATGGGCTACGAATGTAATAAAGTTTTAAAAAAAGCTACTAACCCAGACTCGGACATCTGTCCCAGTAAAACTCACACACCAAACAAATATCTCCGAGAGTGGGACAAAAATCGGCAATTCGCCAGAATTCGATGAGTCGTTAGCCCACCTCCGCATAGCTCAAACAGTCAGGGAAGCGACTGTTTGAGGTTGGAAATTTGGGAAAGATATTTCCCTCATTCGTTAGGGCTGTAAAAGCTGATAAAATCAGGGAATTAGAGCCCACTCACCCACTGCGCCTTGCTTGAAAATTAAAAACCACTTGAGAGGTTAGGAGTTTTGTCCCAGCCTCCTATCAAAAACTCTGACAACTGAGCATAGTAACATACTCCCTTACTAGATTTAGTGACTATTTTCTCAATCAATCTAGTAAGGGAGTTTTTTGTCTGCCTAAAAGAAGACTAAGATGTCAGATGTTGATTTTTAATGAGAACAGGGACAGCCCATAACTTTTCACCCAAATGGTGTAACTCGCATTATAAGGCAATCTGAAGCCGATTTTAGAATTCACTTTTGTCAATCGTTAACTCAGGAAAAGTGACTAGAAGAAGCGAATTCTGGTCCTTTTTCTATCGTTCGCCGTCCACGTGTTTAGTGCACCGAGATCTGTTTTGCAAATAGTCTCAATCCTGAGTTTACAACTCTAGCACTTAATAAGAAATGGTCCTCAAATGATATGAGCTTTATTCTGTATGGATCCCTATTTCAGTGCCATTACGTATCGTGATAACAGCTCTATTATGCGAATTCATATTTTCCACTGTTTATCCATAATGATCCAGTTTCACAGTATACGTCTCGAGAATACCCAGATAATAGCACCATTCACTACTCTCTTGATATAAAGGTAGTAAATGCATGATTAAGCCTTATTACGCATTTATTTTGCCACCTAAAGGATGACTTGATAATCAAAAAGTTTTGAAGAGTCAGTCATTGGATACCTACAAATGAACGATTTCAAGTAAAACACAAGACCCTGCTCCTCTTAAAATGAGGAACAAGGCCGTTACTTAATTTTTTTATATGCCATTGTTTGCTTGATAGCAATTAGCATACACCAAGTGTTAATAGCTTTCTAACAAAAATTCGTTTCCCCTGAGCTATTTCCAGTCAAATACTATGAAATTAGTTCGAGGGTTTCCAATGCAATCATCAACTCTTCATTGGTTGGTAGAACTAAAAGCTTAATACTGGAATTTAGTGCATGAATACAGATTTGGGAGGTTTCATTGGCTTCCTTGTTTAGATGAACTCCCAAAGCTACTAATTTTTCAGTAATTTTCTGACGAATAATCGCAGAATTTTCTCCAATGCCAGCTGTAAAAACAATCGCATCCACACCACCCAAATCTAGATGGTACTGGGCTATAGTGTAGGCAATTCGATTGACAAACATATTGATCGCTAAGGCTGCCTTGCTAGATCCACGTGCATAGGCAAACTGAATCTCCCGCAAGTCATTGCTCAGTTCCGAAACAGCTAACAAACCAGATTCTTTATTCAACATATCTATGATAGCTTTTGAACTCATTTCTTCTTGTTCCATTAAAAATGGAATAATAGCTGGATCAATATCACCGCTACGCGAACCCATCATCACCCCTGCCAAAGGTGTAAAGCCCATAGAAGTATTAACTGACTCTTTATTACGAATAGCACAGATGCTCGCCCCATTTCCCAAATGGCAGGAAATAATTCGTAAATTTTCTTGCGCTAATACTTCCTCTGCTTTGTATGCAATATATTTATGGCTGGTTCCATGGAAACCATACTTGCGTATGCCATACTGTTCATAATAACGCTTAGGTAAGGGATAGAGATAATGCTCAGGAGCTAACGTTTGGTGGAATGCTGTATCAAATACAGCTACATTTGGCACACTCGGTAAAAATTCTTGAAAAGCTTTGATGACCTGCAAATTGATAGGATTATGGCTAGGAGCTAATAAAGACAACTCTTCAATAATACGTAAAACTTCAGGTGTGACCAAGGCAGATTGTTTAAAATGAACACCTCCGTGTGCTACTCTATGACCCACACCAGTAATATTCTCTAGAGAACCCAGAACCTCTTTCTGGTGTAAGGTATCCAACAAATAAGAAACAGCTTGTTTGTGGGTTATTCCTGGTAGGGACTCTTTCACCGTTTGGCCTTCTACCGTGAGACTAAATAGGGTATCTTCCTCACCAATTCGCTCAAAAATTCCTTTAGCTATAATCCTTTCTTCTGGCATAGCTAGTAATTGAAATTTCAAAGAGGAACTTCCTGCATTTATGGCAAAAATCTGGGACATACATTCTCCTTCTATTAACTCTAGCTAACCAAACACTGGAAGACAAAAACGGCCAGAGTTGCACCAATAATAGGTGCAAGGATTGGAATCCAAGCATAGTCCCAATGTGCCTCTCCCTTGTTTGGAATAGGCAAGATAGCATAAGCCAAACGCGGACCAAAGTCACGTGCTGGATTGATCGCATAACCAGTTGTTGAACCAAACGACAGTCCGATTGCCATGACCAAGAAGGCTACAGAAATTGGAGCCACCCCTGCGACAAAGCTGCCTGTATTCATCAAAAGAAGAATGAAGATAAAGAAAAAAGTTGCAATGATTTCGCTGATAAGGTTAAAAAATGGCGTTGAAATAGCTGGAGTAGTCGCAAAGATACCAACTGTATTCCCTTCTTCTGGTTTAGTTGCCATAAAGTGAGGATAATAATGAACAACAACAATAGCAGAGCCTACAAAAGCTCCCAAAAGCTGTGCAATAATGTACCCTGCTACCATACTCCAGTCAAACAAACCACCTAACGCAAAAGCAAGCGTGACAGCAGGATTTAAATGACCTCCTGTCTCAAAGAAACCCGCAACAGATACTCCAAACATCACCGCAAAGCCCCAAGCAATCGTGATGGTTAAAAAGTTAGGAGATAAGTTTTTGGATAAGGAATGGTTCAAACTGATGGAGGAGCCAAAGCCAGCCCCTAAAGCAATCAGCACCATAGTGCCTAAAAATTCACCAATATAGTATTGCATATTGTTTTACTTCTCCTTATTTTCCAGCCTGCAGATGCTGTACGGCATACTCCGCAATTAATTGATCTTCTCGGGCATTACCGCCACTAACGCCAATACCTCCTGCTAAACGCTCTCCTTCAAAAATAGGAATCCCACCTGGTAGGCTCACAATTTTGTTGTCGGACATAATTTCTAGTTGGTAGAGCCATTGACCAGGCTGGGTTAGGGGAGCCAAGTCCTTTGATGCCATCCGCATCCCTACTGCTGTATAAGCTTTCTTATAGGACATCTCTGAACTAACCAGCAAAGCATTTTCCATACGGTAGGTCATGACCACATGACCTGCTGCATCTACAACGGAAATCACTATGGAAATACCTAATTCTTGAGCTTTCTCTTTGGCTCGGGAAACTATCTCCCAAGCCTCACTGTGGATATTGAGCGGTTGCGCATCCGTTTTTCCCTTCAGAAGCTGGCAGCATCTATCCACGACCTGTTGAACAAAAGCAGGAGTTGAACAGTAGTCTTCTAAGTTTTTCTCCCATCGTTCCAAATCAAGATCACCTTCTTTCTAGTGTCCTTATTCTTTGTCTCTTAAAAAGAGACCTCAAAAGCAAGATGTCCAATTAGGGGGATGCCTTTGACTAATTTTGCCGCATTTCCACCTAGTATTCGAAGGACTGATGCCTCTTGTTCTTTCAAATTCTTTAATTGATAAACAAATTGTTCCTCTCGTAGGTTTCGGTAGTGGACTACTATTGCCATCTCATCCAAAGCAATCCCCACAGATAAAGCAGAAGATTGAGCAGCTGCATATGCTAATGATACGAGATTCTTCCCAGTCCTCTCTGGATGTTCTTCATAAAAATAGGGGATCCCTTCTTCTTCTATCCCAAACTGGATCTGCTCCAGCAAAGCTTCTGATACTTTTCCTGTACCATAGATGAGAATGACAGGTTTACACACTTGGGCACTCATCGTACTTTCCCCATCTTTCTTTGCAATAAGACAAAATTAAACCAGTTGCGACTGCATTGCGCGGACCAACTATCCCCCTGATATTTCCTCGACCTGCGACAATGTAACTTTGCGATAAAGCATCTGTAATTAGCTGCGGCACTTCAAAGTCCAAGGCAGAACCTCCAACAATCACAACAAATGGAATATCACGAATGTCTCTGGTTGGACTAACACTCCTGAGAGCTCGAATAGCATTAATGACAAAAACACGTTCTTTGGCTGACTGTCGAACGAGTTTAACTTTTTCAATAGAAACCTCCTGCTCTAGCGGCGTATACTCGCCTCTATCTTTAACAATGATGACACGGGCAAACAAGTCGCTACTGAGTGGCTTATCAAAAAATTCAACCGTTCCATCTTCATGTCGAATATGGAATAGACTTTCCACCTTGGCCAATGGGTATTTTTTTATATCTTCTGCCAAGTGACGGTTTTCTAACCCTAATTCTGAATTGATTAACATCGTCACCATATCGCCCGCACCTGCTAAATGGACAGCTTTAATCTCACCATCGGCACTCATAATAGAAGCATCCGTTGACCCAGCCCCCAGATCTAAAATAGCCAATGGTCTGGATGTTCCAGGTGTCGTTAAGGCACCTAGAATAGCAGAATGGGCTTCTGCTCCTCCTACTTCTACAGGAATTCCTAGCTCTTTTTCCACCTCATCCGCAATAAGCGACATCTGCAAACGGTCCGAATTGACCATGGAGGCAATGCCGACTGCTTGTTCCATAGAATATTCACCCGCCAAACCACCTTTTACCGTCACAGGAGCAAAGGTATCAACTGCTAGGATGTCTTGGATTTTAATATCCTCAACTCTTTTTTCAGTCAGTTGAGCCATGATTTGGCGGACTTTTTCCAGCATGCCACCCACATTGGTGCCTGCCTCACCAGTGACATCTTCAATGCCGTCTACCATAGAGACATGCTCCATAATAGTAGCAGCTCCTGTCGCAACATCTACTGTCTGTGTCTGGTAAGTTCCCATTATCTTGATACTACCTGCGGGAATTTTCCGTGCTTGAACATCTCCTTCAGGTGTTTTTATCACGATAGCTGAGCGGTTTCCGATCAAAGCACGGGCAATTGGGACAACATGCTTAGTATCTTGGGCGTCTAATTCAAAGACGGTTGCAATGCCATATGGGTTAGATAGCTGAGAAATCACCTTACCTGCAGAAGCAACTTCTACAGCAGCCCGCATCCCTACAGGTACCTTGTCAATATAAGCAACCTCATCAACAATTGGAATCTTATGTTCTAGACGATTATGGACTAATACTCCGTCATCTGCCTGTAAAATAGCAGCTTTAATACTGTAACCACGTGCTACGTAGGCATTAATCAATTGAGCTATCGCATCAAAATCAATTCGCTTAGACACCACAACTACATAGTCACGATCAAGGGGTTCTTCAATAAGCTTCAGGATATCAACTGTATAGCCAATCCCCATTCCAAGCCCCCCTGGAGTCCGAGGGTTGTGACCAACCATAGTTGATTCGGTAATGATGGTCTCTGTGATGGTTTCCATCGCCACATCCCCAATAACAGGTGTCGCCTCATTGATGCGAATCATGGAAACATCTTTCAAAGAGATGGGCGCATGCTCAAAGAGAAGACGCAAGGATTCATAAATGCCATGAACATTTTCCTTAGTCCCCTTGATACCAGTGGTATCTGCCAAGGCATGGGAAAGAAAGGTCACGTTACCGTTTGTATCAATGCAGGCCAAGGCCGATTCTGTTGAAGAGTTGCCGATATCCACGCCTACTACATATACCATACTTCTTTCCTCCGATTTCTTATGCAATTAGTTATCGCCTTTAAGTTTTTTACGTCGCTCGTAATGTTCTGCAGCTTCACGGATAAAGCTCGCACAGATTTTCGCTTGGTAACGTTCGTCTAACTCTTTAGCAATCTCAAATAGTTCCTGTTTTGACGAGCGATAGGGGCGAAGGGCATTGTATATTTCCAACACACGCTCATCTGGTACTTTGGTTAATTCTGCTGCACGAGAGAAGTTGTACTCAATAGCTTCACGACCAGCTGCTTTGGCGATTTCACCCTGTTTCAAGAGAATCTCCGGCTTAATTCGCAAGTCTTTTGAGGTAATAGAACCGTTCAAGACGTTTTCAAGAGTAATGTCCTCAAATTTTTTATTATCCCCAACCACAATCCAGTCTGGATGTTTTTGGGCAATTGGATAGTCTTCTACACCAACAGATGAGGTAGGTGATGTCGGAGTAAATGCCATTGGTTTCTCTGCTACCATCTCCTCTAAAATTTTCTTGACTAATAATTCAACAGAGTCGTTCATGATGTGCCTCCTTTACTATTTATCTGATGCCTAGAGCAACTCCAACTCTTCTGCAGGACGCCCTCTTTCTACCAACTTAGTTTCCTTTATATGCAATAGGGCTGAATAAGCCTGGTACTTTGGACGTGCCATTTGGTCATTTAGGGTTGGTACTGGGTTTAGTGTCTCACCTTTAGCATATTTAGCCGCATTTTTTCCAATTAAGCGATAGGTTTCAGCTGTCAAAAGCGGTGCTTGAGGGAATAGTTCCAAATTGCTCAATGGTGGCAAATCACGCTGGTGAATCACGGCAGTCCCTTTAGATTGAATCCCAATCGCAATGCCGGATCCTGATAAGTGGTCGCCTTCTACTGCAACAAAGGCAACGTCTGACGACCGAAATACTTTGACCACACGTGCTTTCAACCCTTCTTCTTCAATACCGGCAACGACCTGTCGAAGCACCTCCTTATGAGGAATATCCACCATGGTTTTGACCTGTTGTACACCAAAGGCAGGACCGACAGCGATAACAACTTCATCAACTGATCGGCTTGATTTGGCAATACCTTTTGGTCGAACAATAGCTTTTTCAGGGAGGGATGGAGTTGATTGGACAGATTTGGATGTAGAGTAATCAGATTCTTCTTGCATTTCTTGCAACGCTTCTTTAATCAGTGAGCGTAGCAGTGTTTCATCAATGGTTGTCATACCTATTTCCTCCTAAATGTCACGTGGATCAATCGCATTTGGAATATCTTTCACCTTTTCCCACTCTTGGCCAACCAAGCGGTTACCAGTTCCAACACCAGTATAGTCATTTGGGGAGTTGACAGCGGAGATAACATTCCAGTTGCGGTCAAAGATAGCCGAAGTTTGCAGGAAGTCACCAGCTACACGTTGCTTGAAGAGATTGAGCAATTCGGTCGCTACATCTGGGAATCCATTGTTTGCTAAGGCTTTAATCAAATCAACACCTTCTACACCACGCTCCAGAAGATGGACAGCAGCTTTGATATCTTCTACTTTATCACGTTCAGGCATATCTTTTGAACCATGAGCATATGTTGCAGCCTCCACTTCTTCATCTGTAATAGTTGGCAGACCAAGACCTTTGAAGAGAGCTTGCATGACACGAGCAGCCTTACGTCGAACTTGAATGACATCTTCTTCACGCACTGGACGAAGACCACCATCCACACGCAAGTCACGTTGAAGAATATTGTAATCATCGTAGTCTTCCGCATCCCAATTTGAACCAGCAAACATATTGTCATAATTTGGAGTAGAAGAATAACCAGAGTTGATGAAGTCTGTACCAGGAGCAAGTTGCATTAAAGTACGTACTGAGCGACGCAAATCAGAGTGTGTGAAGGTCTGATCATTAGAGGAAGCACATTCCAAGTCGAGCATAGTAGCGATTAAATTTTCAGCGATAACCGCACGAATCCCACTAGGAACTGCAGCAGGGATGCCGATACAAGATACTGAACCATTTTGTGTTCCCTGTACACCTGCCGCTTTTGTAATATACAAGCAACGGGCTTCTAGATACAACATGGATTTCCCTTCTGCTTGGCCCATTTGCACTTCTGCACCTGTCCCTGATGTAAATCGCATTTTTAGGCCACGAGAAGCATAAGCTGAAGCCAAGAAAGCTTTAGACCATGGTGTATCATCACCATCTGTGAAAACATCTTCTGTTCCATAAACAGAGATGGTTTCAGCATAAGCTGTGAATCCACGCATACCCAAATCCAGTTCTGTTGCTTCTTCCAAGGCACATTGAGTTAACACCCCCGGACGACCAACTTGTGAACCGATCATGATGCCTAAGGCGTTGAATGGAGCGTAACGAGCAACCGCTACGGTTGTTTCTTGCTCAGCAAATCCACGAAGAGCACCCTCAGCCGCATCTGCAGCAATTTGTACAGGATTATCATTAACGTTTGTGACGTGAGACTGCGTCGCCGTTTGTTTACGTGTACGCATTTTTTGGACCGCCATCATGATTTCTACAACATTCATATGGCTAACGATTTCCACAATTTTAGCCGGTGTCATAGCTTTTGTCAGCTTAACGATTTCACTACGGGGAACAGAAGGCGTTAAAATCATATTAGCAATTTCTTTGGAATCCATAGCCATAACTTCTTCAGCGTGACTCAAGTCAATCCCATAGTTCGCTATAAACTGGTCAATCAGGTCAAATTCTTCTTTCGATTTCCCATCAAGTTCTACTACCTCACCATGTTGAATCTTAATACTTGGTTTTGGATCATTTGGACTTTCCATAGCAATCAAGCCTTCTTCTACCCACTCTTTCACAAAACCATCTTGGTTAATTGGACGTTTACTTAATACTTCAAAACGTTTGGATCTCATGTCTTCATTCCCCCTGGTTAGATATAAGAAGGTTGGGTACTGATTGGTTCATCACCCAAGGTTGCTAAGAGCTGTTTACCTACCTCACGCGCAGAAATGACTGCCTGCCTGACCGCACCAGAATCCCCACTAACAGTCAAAATAACCTCATTCGAGAAACTCGTTCCATTATTGGGTGAAGAATATGATACTACATCAACAGTTGCCGCTTTTACTGCAGTATCAGCCATAACAACACCAATCGCTGCCGGAGCACCTACGATTACACCAAAAGCTCTCCCAATGGGAGCACCAAAGGCTGCTTCACAAGCATAACTAGAGCGTGCAGTATATTGCAATTCAATATGACCCGCTTCATTCGCATAAACATCTCCAAAAGTACGATCAATTTCTTTCAAAGCTACTTCGACAGCCCGTCTAACATCAGATACATCATCACTCCCAAAAATAATCAAACTACCATGACCTGCTCCACCTTTAGTATCACGGGGCAATTCGATTTTAACAATTTCTGTATTCGTAGCTTTTACTGCTTCATCCGCTGCCATAATGTGTGGACCTGCACCCGTACGCGCTCCTAAAACCCCCAGAGAACGGTACCTTTTTTCTAACTGCATGGCATCGAGTAATTGTTGGTCGACATTAGCAATGACCAAACCAATTGTCTCTCCAGTTAGATTGGAACCGATAAATTCTGTAATATTTGCATGTTTAGACATAAGAGATTCTCCTTTACCTATATATTAAAACCAATAACTTATGAATATTTTGCTTTCGTATCTCCAAAGATAAATTCTATATAAATTAGAGAGGTTAAATAGCAGTTATAAAATAATGAAAATCATAAATCTCTTTCTTGGAAAGTTGTTACATTATTCACAATATATTCTAAAAAGTATTCATAACTCGTATAAGTTATGAATAGCATTTTTATTTATTGTAAATGGCAAACGATGATGGCTTACTGATTCTGCCAATCAGCTGGATAAGTAACATAGATAAAACGTGCTTTCCCCTTAACAGAAAACTTAATGTCACTGCCTTTAGGAATAAAAAGTATCTCACCTGGACCAGCTGACATCACTTCATCACCAACAATAATGTCTAGGCGACCATCAATCACGTAATCTACCTCATCGTAATCCAAATGCCAAGGGAAGGTTGTGTCCTCCATGGTCATCAATCCTAAACCAAGGCGAGGACTTTCTTCTAAGGACAACAAATCTCTTGTATAGACCTTATCTGTTGCATTCCCGGTATCCAAACGATCCTGATCACGCACATCCAATGTTGGGAGAGCAATTGAGGTCACCCCTGACTTACTCACTCGTTTAGCAGTATCTTTAGTTACTAATTCCTCTAAGAGAATTTTCTTCACCAGAGCTTCTAACTCTGAACGGTCAATATGGCTCATTACATACTCCTCTCATGCATCATTCAGCTTCTTTTTTGGTGAGGGCGAAGGCCAAAATCACAGCAGTCACACCACCAACAATCTTACCAATCATCATCGGCACAATCATTTCTGGGTTCTGACCCGCTGTAAAGCCTAGGTGGTCTCCGATAACAAACGAAGCGGAAACGGCAAAAGCAACGTTGATGATTTTACCGCGTTTATCCATGTCTTTCAACATTTGGAACATGGCAATGTTGTTGGCTAGAGAGGCTACCAAACCAGCAGCTCCGACTTCATTCATGCCAAGAGACTTACCAATAGCTGACAATGGTTTGTTAGCAACTTTAGTAAAGACGGCTACCAGACCAAAAGCACCTGCCAGAGTCACTGCAATAGACCCTACAACACCAAAGGCTTCCATCAGCAAATCTGCACCTTCTGGATAGAGGCTCAAGAGGAATTCATTACCTGTTAACAACTGAGCTGCACCGAAAGCAAGACCTAAAGTAGCTACCACAACGATGATTTGACCAAACACCTCAAAACCTTTAATCATACCATCTGGTGCTAGCATCAATCCCAAGAAAATCAAACCTGCCACAATAACAATCGGAATTAGGTTAACCAATAGGGTTCCAAATGAAAGACCTGGAACTAAAATGCCACCAACCAAGCAACCAATCGGAACAGTCACCAAACCATAAAGAATCCCACGCGCTAAGAGCGGACGATCCTCTTTTTCAATGATTCCCAGAGCAACTGGGATAGTAAATACAATGGTTGGTCCCATCATTGATCCTAAGACATAAGCAGCAAAATTACCGACTTGTGGATTTTCTGCCAAGCTCAAGGCCAAAGGTGCTCCACCCATATCGTTGGCAATAAAGGTTGTAGCAAAGATTGATGGGTCTGCACCAACCAAGCCATACAATGGCACAATTACTGGTTTTAGGACATTGGCCAAAATAGGTGCCACCACCATAATCCCTGCCATGGATAAGGCTAAGGCTCCCATAGCCATAATACCTTCTTCAAATTTTTCACCTAGTCCCAACTTGCCACCGATGCTCTTATCCACAGCACCGATTAACATGAAGAGAACCATAATATAGATAATGATTTCATTGATACTCATGAGTCATTAACTTCCTCCATCTCCATTAATTTTCATCTGGATAATCTACTTTATCAATAATTGCTGTTATAACCATATCAACAGGAATATCAGGTTTTGAGAGGCTTACACGGGCTGAACTCCCTGTGGAAACCAATACCAAATCCCCTTCTCCGGCTCCAATACAGTCAGCAGCAACCACTAAGACAGGATCAACCTGATGTTTATTGAGCTGACGTTCTATCACTAAGAATTTTAAACCATTTAGTTTCTCATCTTTCCGAGTGGCCCAAAGGCTACCTCTCACTTTCCCAACAAACATCGTACTGTCTCCTTTTTTAGTCTACTTGACAACTGTAATTTTATGACGTTTCAAATAATCTTGAGCTAAGGCTGTAATAATCATTCCTTTTTCTAATTGGAAACAATCGCCCTCAGCCAATCCCATTTCCCTTAGTCTTGATTCCGTTACCAAACGGCTTACTGACTTTAAAGGAGTTTTTTCAAATCGAGCAGGTAGAGGCTGTTCCGCTTTTATTTCTGCAGCAGATAATTTTGCCCCCAATTCTCCTTCTTCATAATAGGAAACTCCATATTTCTCTAGGGTTGTTTTTTGTTTCAGCAAATCTCGGTACAGACTTGACTTTGAGGTTTGCTTGTAGCGTTCTATATTTAGAATACTTGCAGACACCCATACTGGCTTTCCTTCTAGAAGGCCTGTCAAAAGTGCTGTTTCTTCATTAGTCGTAGGACAAAGAGCTGCTACCCTTAAAAGACTATCCAATGATAAGTTATCTACGATTATTTTATCAGCAGCCCGATAATCTTCAACAATAACATATCCCGCTTGCTTCAATTCAGTCAATAAATTTTTTTCGCCAATGACATAAAGAGTCGATTTTTGTTCTAATGTCGTACCCTTTTCTAGCAAACGTTCTGTAATTAACTGAACCAGTCTATCAATATCGTGCATTTTCCCCTGCCTTTCCTTACGATTTCTTCAGGATCCGACCACGCATCCCTTTTGTAAATCCACAGGCATTAGCTTCATCATAGTCAATATGCATATAAGTCGCAAAGTTAGGGTGTACACGTACCACAACATCATCGAAGACAAGTGGACGCTCTCCCTCTACTGCTACCTGTACAATCTCCTTGTTAATGACTCCTGCCTTTTCAGCATCCTCAGGGGTCATGTGTATATGACGTTTCGCAACAATTAAGCCCTCATCTAAAGACAGAGATCGATTGCCATTGATGAGAATAACTCCAGGCGTCCCGGTGATATCGCCACTCTCACGAATTGGTGCTTTTATCCCCAGCTGAAGACAGTCTGTCAAAGAAACTTCCACCTGTGACTTAGGACGTACCGGTCCAAGGATCACTACATTTCGAAAAATTCCTTTTGGACCTACTACAGTTAAGCGCTCTGAACAAGCATACTGACCAGGCTGTGATAAATCCTTAACTTTCGTCAATTGATAGCCAGGTCCAAATAAGAATTCCAAATCTTTTTGACTAAGATGGACATGACGTCCACTTGCCTCAACTTCAACGCTCAAGCTAGCTGAATTTTCCATTTCTTGTTTCACTTTTTCAACAATTTTATCGACTAATTGCTCAAGAGACATTCCGTACCTCCTTCCTAACTTTCTTCACTGGTAATCAACCAAAGTAGGACTTCTATTGATTTTAAAAGCTGACAAACTTGACTAAGAAAACAATCTTTTGCTCCATTTTCTAGATATTCTAACTCTCTACGGAGCAATTCTACTTCTGTATAGGCTGTATACAACACCAACTTCCATACCGGCTCTTGATAGCCTATCAAAACACCCTGCTGATCAAGTTGCTTGCTTATGCGAATATCTTGCAACTCTGTATGTGTCAAAAATTGGTCTCCATACAAGGAAATATCCTCTAAAATACGCCCTTCAACAATATGTTCTACAACTTTCAAGAGACTCCCTACTTGATCACATTTTTCTGCCTGAAAGGCAAAATAAAGTTCCCTTTGGCATGTAAGAAAGATTGGATAGAGCTTCAGTAAGCGGTAAAGTTGCGAATAAACAACAGAGTCTTCCAAGGTCTTAACCTCACAAACTCTATGCTCTGCTGCACGCCTCTCACTTAAAATAAGTGACGAAACAGATACAATATCGACATGGTGATCCATCAGAAATCCTTTGGCTGCTGGGGTCAGTTTTTGATCAGTTGCGACTTCAAATGTTCCGTGCTCTACGATCTTCGCTTCACGGAACATCTTTCTAATCTTAGCTTCTGTAAGAACTGACATATCTTCACTCCCTTCCAGCACAGACCGCTTCAAGGATTCTAGCTATTCTTTAGCAATAGAATCCTTCTGAAGCGGTTATCTATTCCTTATTTTGGCAAGACAACTTCTACTTCTGCATGCGGACGTGGGATAACATGCACAGAAATCAACTCACCGACATTTTCTGCTGCAGCTGCACCAGCATCAGTCGCTGCCTTAACAGCACCAACATCTCCACGGACCATAACTGTTACCAAGCCACCTCCGACTTGCTCTTTACCAATCAAAGTAACGTTAGCTGCTTTCACCATTGCATCTGCTGCTTCAATTGCACCGACCAAACCACGTGTTTCTACCATTCCTAATGCGTTTGACATAATAAATTCCTCCAATTTTTATATATAGTTTTTACGATATGGCTGGTTATCTATTCCTTATTTTGGTAAGACAACTTCTACTTCTGCATGTGGGCGTGGGATAACATGCACAGAAATCAACTCACCGACATTTTCTGCTGCAGCTGCACCAGCATCAGTCGCTGCCTTAACAGCACCAACATCTCCACGGACCATAACTGTTACCAAGCCACCTCCGACTT
>NZ_JAAXPR010000006.1 GCF_012396585.1 Streptococcus ovuberis | reverse complement strand
TTGGGTTTCGGAACTTTGAAAACTTCAAAACTCGCATTTTCATTGCGATAAACATAAAACAAGAGAAGACAAAGCTTGTCCTCTCTCGATGTTAGATTGGTCAACCCACTACAGTTGACAATGAGGCGAAGAACTGACATCCCTTCTTCAAGCTTTTTGCTTTTCCCTGTCGCCTAAATCATTATTCAACCACTCTAACATTTTGAACAACTGTTACTTCCTGGTATAACGGTCAGATATAGCTCCAAGCTCCAGTCCTTCTTTCTCCTGATAACATTCCTTAGGCAAGGACCATTATTGCGACAAGGAGTCGTTCTCTGCAGGTTCTCGCTTTTCTGAAATGCGAAACAGGCCTCTTCTCTTAAAATCTCAGCCTCTGTCTATTTCATCAGCATTTTGAGGGCTGACTTGATATAATTCTCAGTCGTATCATTCGTACCATCAAAGAATGCTTTGATCTTCTTGAGCTCAGCCGCTTTGTAGCCGAGGGCTAGAAGAGCCTCTATGGCTTCTTCGAGAGCGGTGTTTTCTTGGGTCAGAGCCTTCTCAGCTCTGCTATTGGCGTCAGCCGAAGTAGCACTAGGTTCAAACTTACCAGCCAAGTCCAGCACCATCTGCTGGGCTGTTTTTTTGCCGACCTTGGGGAACTTGGTCAGGTAGGTGATGTTGCTGCTATCGATGGCGGCAACTAGCCCATCATTGTCGTCCACTGCGATGATGGCGAGGGCTGTGGTTGGTCCAATTCCTGTAACCGAGATGAGGTTGAGAAAGACCTCTTTCTCACTTTCGCTGGCAAAAGCGTAGAGGAGCTGGGCATCCTCACGCACCACCTGATAGAGGTAGAGCTGGACATCCTGACCAACACGGTCTGAAAAACGGTAGGGATTGGCGATATGAAGCAGGTAGCCGATGCCATAAGCCTCGACCACGAGATGCTTGGCGGTGATTTTGGTCAGTGTGCCTTTGATATAGTCGTACATAGTAGGTCCTTTCTAGTCGGTAAACTGGATTTTTATTGTACCACAATTGGTCTGAAAAAAGCGAGCTCTAAACGCTCGCTACCTTCCCTATGCTCCTAGCAATAATGCCATGATATTCCACAGGCTGTGAACGCCCCAGCTGATTGGCAGGCTCTCTGTCTTGTGATAAAGATAGCCAAAGACCAGTCCGCTTCCCATGTGCGGTAAGACGCTGAGAAATTCCGCCCAGCTCAGCACGTGCATGTGAATCATGCCAAAGATCACTGCCTGAACCGTCATGGCCAGACCCAGCGGCAGCCATTTTTTCAAATAGGAGAAAATCACCACACGATAAGCCAACTCTTCAACCAAGGGACCCGATATACCTGCTGCTAGGAGGACGAGAGGGAGGGGAACACTCGTTAATAAATGTGCCACATGCTCCTCATTTTGCAGGACATAGTCTGCTTGTCCAATCATTGCAAGTAAAAACTGTGAAACGATGCCAAAGAGAATCTGGAAAACAAAGTTCGCCACAAAACCACTAAGCAGCCAAAACACTATCTTTTCTTTTTGGCGCTTCAGCACCTTTAGACCTCGCCGCCATTCCTCACGGAAAGTCAATAAACCTAGACCAGCCAGAAGAAGATAGGCAAACACCCCAAACCAAATCGGATCAAATATCCCTCGCAGGAAATACCGACTGATAAAAAGACGATAGAGCACCAGGTAAACCACTGGCCAATAACGCTTGAGATAAGTCATGAAACACCTCTTTCTAAATGATGTAGTGATAAATCTCTGACCAGATGTAGCACAAGAGTTGGACTAAAAGGAGCACCAACATCAAATTAATCCCTTCAAAGGAAACCACACTCCCCAGCAATAGAATGCCTAAAAGGATCAGGTAGTGCTTGAGGTGGCTGCTTTTGGTAAAAGAGTGCGACTGTTTTTCCCTCTGTCCGTATAGTTCATCCATCGACAGCTGATATAGTTCTGCCAGGCGAGATATATTTTCCACATCTGGTAGATGCCTATCCTTTTCCCAGTTGATCACCGTCTGACGAGATACCAACAAGAGCTCTGCTACCTCTTCTTGGCTATATCCAGCAGCCAGTCGCCGTGCTTTCAAGTCTTGCCCCAAGGTCATGAGTTTATCCTCCTTTAATTTACACGAGATTGACAAAACATGTCTAGTCACATCTCTTTTACATCGCTGATGATTTCCTTGTCAAATGTCCTTCACCCTTCGTATTTCCCTAACTCACGCAAGCTGGTGTGATTTTCCTGAATACGGCGGAACATTTTTTCCATGTCTGACTTGGTAAAGTTGACAAGGACTGGGCGACCGTGAGGGCAGTTGTAAGGATTGTCACATTGGGAGAGCTGTACCAACAAGTCCCGTGCGGAGTAGTCGTCCAGCTTGTGATTGGCCTTGATGCTGCGTTTACAGGACATCATGATGGCCAACTCTGCTCGGTACTGCTTGATCGAAACTTCTTTTGTTAAGAGTAGCATGTCGCACATCTCGTAGATACCACTTTCGATCTCGTCTTCTCGCATCCAAATCGGATGTTCCCTGAGAATAAATTGATTGACACCATATGCTTCTAAGTTGACACCAACTTGACGCAAACTGTCCATCCGTTCATTCAGCAAAAGCGCATCATTGGCAGGAAACTCAAAGAGATAAGGGACCAACAACTGTTGTTGACTGGTGTCAACCTCACCAATTTTTTCACGATAATACTCATACTTGACCCGCTCTTGAGCAGCATGTTGATCAATGATATAAAGCCCTCCTTGACCTTGGGCAAAGAGATAGGTTCCGTGCATTTGTCCAAAGTAGTCTAGCTCAGGAAAGGTTGAAGCTTCCTCGTTCTCCAGACGTTTCAGGGCCTTATCAATCTCTTTTTTTGTCAAATCTGGATGTTCCCCATGACTGTTGTCACCTTCTAAACGCTGGGCCACCTTGATCCGAGGTTTATCAACAAAGTCACTGGAGCCGTCAACTACATTGACACTCTTGTCAATTTTCTGTAAATCCAGTTTCTCCTCAGCAATTTGTGGAGAAGTCTCCTGAGGTTTCAAGTAGAAGTCCTGCTTCTGGGCATCGTAGTAAAGATTTGTCGTTTTTAGTGGCAGACTGGTCTGAACAGGTTTTTCAATCGATCGGGTGGTCTTTTTTGCTAAATTTTCTAGCGCATCTGGAATCAAGTCCTGAGCCTTTAAACTTTCTGCAATAGCTTTACTAATCAGTTTCATCAGCTCTGCCTCTTTGGAGATTCTAACTTCCTGCTTAGTCGGGTGAACATTGACATCAGCCAAGTAAGGGTCTATTTGAATGTCAATAACCGCAATTGGAAATCGTCCTACCATGAGTTTACTGCCATACCCTTCAAGAATGGCTCGGTTAAGCAAGAAATTTTTGATATAGCGGCCATTGATAAAGATACTGATATAGTTACGGTTAGCACGAGTTAGCTCCGGCAATGAAACGTATCCAGACACTTCAAAATCTAAGTCAGAACCCTCAATTTCAACCATTTTTTTAGCTGTCAAAAGACCGTAAACCCCAGCCAAGGCCTGCTTCAACTGGCCTGATCCAGCAGTCTGGATCAGAGTATTGCCATCATTAATCAGGGTAAAGGCCACTTCCGGATGGGCCAAGCTGAGACGGTTGATAACATCAACAATGTGAGAAACTTCTGCCTGCTGACTCTTGACGTATTTGAGACGAGCTGGTGTATTGAAAAAGAGATTCTCAACCCTGATAGTTGTTCCTTGAGGCCGACTAATGGTCTCTTGGCTTTCGATTTGGCCAGCCTTAGTCAGTAATAGCGTCCCCATACCCTCTTCTGGCCGAGCTGTCTCAAGGGTCAAGTGGCTGACAGAAGCAATAGAAGGAAGAGCTTCCCCTCGAAAACCCAAGGTTCGAATCCGAAAGAGGTCTGACTGACTTTTTATCTTTGAGGTCGCATGGCGGCGCAAACTCAGGATGGCATCTTGACTAGACATCCCCTCGCCATTATCTATCACCTCTATCAGACTAAGACCTGCTTCTTCTATCTTCACTTCAATTTGATCAGCACCCGCATCAATGGCGTTCTCTACCAACTCTTTGACGACACTGGCCGGTCTTTCAACTACCTCTCCAGCAGCAATCTGGTTAGCCAAGACTTCTGGTAACTCCATAATTTTTGTCACTGTCATGGTACTCCTCTCATTCTCTTTTTGTCTTATTTCTATTTAAACAATTCCACCAATCGTTTAACCATTATACCACAAAAACAGGTGCTGTTAAAAAAGCACCTGAAAGAGAGTTTACCATTTTAGGACTCCATTGCCTCATTGATACTTGCCACATAGGCTTTCATTTTACGGTATTGGATGAGATAAATAATCACATAAACCACTATATATACCAGCCAGAAAAAGAGTAGCCCAACAAACGTTAGAGGGAACCAACCCGCTAAAATCGCTAATCCCGTAAAACCGATACTGACCACTATAAAGTGGGTCGCGCTCATTCGCAAGAGGCTCCATTCCTGCTCAAAACAGAGGTCTGCCGCTTGAAAGAGCAAGCCAATCAAAAACCATACCACCACTGCTATGCCCATGATCGCAACAGGTGTAAACCGCTCGCTATAATAAATTCCCATGGTTGAGAAAGGATTGACTGGCAGGTAGTTACCGTCACCAAAAATAATTGACATGATGAGGGAAATGGCAGTGCCAATCGCGATTCCTAAAGTTCCTGAAGTTAGATATTTTTTCATAATGCTAATGCCTCCTTAATGCTTGATAAGTATCTTCTAGAAGAATAGGTCACTTCTCCATTTTTGAGAATCAGTTTTACCAGACCATTAGGGGTCAGCTGGAGATGGTCCAACCGATTGAGATTGATGATTTCGGACTGGGAAATCTGAAGAAAATGTGCTGGCAGAGTGCCTTTGAACTGGTATAACCTGTCAGAGCTGGTAAAGTCTTGAGTCGCTGTCTTGATATGGACAACCTTGTCTTCAATAACCAGCCGATAAATCCGATCTATCTCTAAGAGATGAACCTCCTGGCCCTTTTTGGCTTTCAGGCGATTCCTGACCTAGTCTAAGCCCTTGACAAAATCAACCACTTGGCTAATCCTTTGGCTATAGACCGGTCCTTCCACCCTGACTATCTCCTCCTTGAGATGGCCTGCAATCTTTACTTCTATTTTCAACGATATCCTCTCCTTTATGTTTTAAATGATCGCTAGCTTTCATAAGTCTATTAAACCTCATTCAAGCAGGGATTTCAAGAGGTCTTGCCTATGTGGTCGAACGTGAACGCTAAACGGCAAAAGCCCCGCACTAAGCGGAGCCTTCTTCCAGAAGTTGAGCCAAGTCGCTCTTCAGTTCATAGTCTAGACGTTCCAAAATCTGACGTCATTCCTTCCGTTGGTTATGGACCAGGACATCTGTAAAGACCTCGTTCAATACCACGTCAAAGAGAAAACGTTTCTCCGACCATCAGAAGTCGCTCTCTAAGGCCTGTTTGATATCTCCCAACTCTTTTGGGGGCTATCTCTAGCTGGCTCTGCAGGACCTGCAGCTCTGCTTTTAGGTCATTTATCTGGGTGTGCTTAATAAGACTGACCAAAACGCCTCCGCCTGGGAGATCAAACGAGCTACTCATTCTGCCTTCAAATCGGCTAGCCCTAATTTTTTCCAGTGTCCTTAGGGCCACCTAACAAGCAACGATGGCTTCTTGTTTGGAACAGTTTTGTCCATATCATTTCACTTCTTTTTTCCATTCTGCCAGAAGGTTCATGGCTTCAAGCGGGGTCATGCTATTGAGATCCACATCTTTGAGGGCTTCTACCACTGGATGGGCTTCAGCCAGTGAAAAAAGGTCTTGCTGAACAGCCTCTGGCTGATCACTATCTGTTGCTAGAGGTATCTGAGAGTGACGGATAAGCTGAGTAGATTGGCTTTCTAACTGTTGCAAGATACCGTCCGCTCGCTCTAGTAAACTCTCTGGCAAACCTGCAATCTTAGCCACATGAATCCCATAAGACTTATCCGCAGGTCCTTGAGCAATCTTATGGAGGAAAGTCACCTGACCGTCTTGCTCTAGGGTAGCCACATGAACGTTCACCAACTGCTTGAGCTCCTGACTCAGTTCGGTCAATTCGTGGTAATGGGTGGCAAAGAGGGTCTTCGCCCCGACACGGTTATGGATATATTCGATAATGGCCTGAGCAAGAGCCATCCCATCATAGGTCGCTGTTCCTCTACCCAACTCATCAAACAGAATCAGGGAGTTTTTCGTAGCCAATCGAATAGCCTTATTAGCCTCCATCATTTCCACCATAAAGGTCGACTGACCGCCAACCAAATCATCCGCTGCACCAATTCGAGTGAAAATAGCGTCAAAAATAGGCAACTTAGCTGACTCAGCTGGTACATAGGCCCCGACTTGTGCCATGATAATAATAACCGCTAACTGACGCATATACGTCGATTTGCCACTCATATTTGGCCCTGTGATCAGCTGAATGGCTGTCTCTGGTCCCATGTGGATATGGTTAGGGACGTAGCGCTGGGTCCCCATGACCTTCTCAACCACTGCATGACGACCATTGACAATGTCTAGATTTGCTTTGTCAGTAAATTCGGGACGACTGAGATGGTATTGCTCTGCTACCTGAGCAAAACTCTGCAAGACATCCACTGTTGCAATAGTCTTCGCTAGGCCCTGTAGCCGTTTGATATACTTGGCTACCTCCTGACGGATTCGCATGAAAATTTCATACTCTAAAGTAGACGACTGCTCCCTAGCCTCTAAAATATCCCTTTCTAGTTTGTTCAATTCCTCTGTGCCGTAGCGTTCCGAATTCTTCAGCGTAGCCTTCCGGAAGAAATGGCTGGGCACATGCCCTAGTTGCGAGTTGGTCACGTGGAAATAGTAGCCATCCTTGCGGTTATAGTCAATCTTTAAGTTGGTAATGCCGGTTGCCTCACGCTCCCTCGCTTCCAGCTCTGCTATCCAAGCCGCCCCATCACGGAGAACCACACGGTACTTGTCCAAAGTCTCGTCAAACCCATCTCGGATAATGCCTCCTTCTGTAATGACTGCTGGCGCTTGAGGGTCAATGGCAGAGCTAATCAATGCATAAAGTTCTGGCAAAGGATCCAAACGCTCCATCAAAGGCTTTAAGGCAGACTGATTGAGTCCCTCCAAAATCGATCGAATCTGAGGCACATGTCCCAGGGTCTGCCCCAATTGCAAGAGATCCTTGGGGGTAGACTTGCCAAAGGACACTCGACTAGCCAAGCGTTCAATATCGTAGACACCTTTTAACGCTTCAACCAGATCCGCCCGCTCAAAAAAAGCATCCATAAAGATCTGAACGACTTCTTGGCGAGCCTCAATCTGGCCTTGCTTGATCAACGGCCTATCCAACCAAGCTCGCAGCAGTCGCATCCCCATGGCAGTCTTGGTCTCATCCAGCAACCAGAAGAGACTGCCATGTTTCTTACCTGTTCGTGCATTTTCTAGCAGGTCCAGACTGGCCTTAGTGGCATAATCCATTTGCAAGACATCCTTAACCTGATAAGGCCGAGCAGGCTTTAGATGGTCAAGTTCTCTCAACTGAGTGCGCGCTACATAGGCCAACAATTTGCCAGCTGAGCAAGCTTCCACCGCTGTCAGGCTAGAAGGGATTAAGGGGCTGTCCGACAAGGTTTCCGACTGCTGTGACAACAAGAGATTCATTTGCCCTGATAAGAGTTGCTCAGCCTCCTCTGAAAGCTCATAGCCGACAACCACTTCGCGTGCCCGCAAATTACGGATTTCACCAATAGCGGCTTGGAAATCTGCTAACTCGGTGACAAAAAAGTCTCCTGTCACCACATCCATATAAGCTAGGCCA
Source organism: Streptococcus ovuberis (assembly GCF_012396585.1). GTDB lineage: Bacteria > Bacillota > Bacilli > Lactobacillales > Streptococcaceae > Streptococcus > Streptococcus ovuberis. The sequence goes on along the minus strand of NZ_JAAXPR010000006.1, from coordinate 85,120 downwards.
TATGCCCCATCCTGACAGTCAATAGCAATCAAAAAGTTATTAGCATGTTCTCCCTTGCCAGAGTCAGCCATGGTCCCTGGAGTAATCACTTGTACTACCTCACGCTTAACCACACCAACTGCCTGTTTAGGATCTTCTATCTGCTCCGCAATAGCGACCTTGTGCCCTAATTCCACTAACGTGTCAATATAGGTCTGCGCAGAGTGGTACGGCATGCCAGCCATAGGAATCGGGTTTTCTGCATTGCGATTACGGCTCGTTAAGGTTAATTCTAAAATCTGAGCTGCTTCAACTGCATCCTCATAAAATAACTCATAAAAATCTCCCATCCTAAACAGCAAAAAGGCATCTGGATAGTTAGCTTTGATATCCAGATACTGTTGCATGCCTGGTGAAATTTTCTCTGTTGCCATCTTAGTCAATCTCCATACCTAAAAGGACTTGTTGGGTCTTAAGGTTTTTTTCAACTGCCATAGCAGCGGCCTCATCACGGCAGATCACCAGCAGCGTGTTCGCGCCAGCAACAGTCCCCAAAATCTGTTCTGGCTTTGCATTATCAATAATATTGGAACTAACCCCCGTCTCTCCCAATTGCGTGTGCAAGACTAGGATAAAACTAGCCCGTTCAACTTTTTGAATAAAGGGTGCCAATAAGATGATAAAGTCATCCATATCGTCCGATTTTGGTAGGGTATAAAAGGAACCCTCTTTTTCACGAACCTTGATTAGGCCTAGTTGGCGTAAATCTCGTGATAAGGTTGTCTGTGTTACTTCCACACCTCGTTCTTCCAAGCCTAGTTGGACATCTTTTTGAGTTCTTAAGCGGCTACTCCTTACCAACTCCTTAATCAACTCCAAGCGTTCTCTTTTTCTCATGATGCAACTCCATATTTTTTCTCATGGAAGATTATACCAAAAAAACGGAATTTTTTCAGGATTATTAAGTATTTTTACCCTGATTTATGTTAGAATAGAGGCATAGATTATTTGTGAAGGAGGCATCTATGGATTACAAATCTACTGCTGCAAAAAGTCTAGCCGAAGTCATTCCGAGCCTAGACCAAGAAACCATTAGCCAACTGCTAGAAAAACCAAAATCAACTGACCTTGGGGATATAGCCTTCCCCGCCTTCTCTTTGGCCAAGGTAGAACGCAAAGCACCGCAGGCTATCGCAACTGAAATCGCTGAAAAAATTGATTCGACTGGCTTTAGCAAGGTTGTGGCAACAGGTCCTTATGTCAACTTTTTCTTAGATAAGGCAGACGTCTCTGCAGAGGTCCTTAAACAGGTCATCGCTGAAAAAGAAAATTATGGACAGCAACATCTTGGTGACGGTAAAAACATCACGCTCGACATGTCCAGTCCAAACATCGCCAAGCCATTCTCTGTTGGTCATTTACGGTCAACTGTTATCGGAGACGCGATTGCTAATCTCTACCAGAAACTAGGCTACAACCTCATCCGTATCAACCATTTAGGAGACTGGGGCAAGCAGTTTGGGATGCTAATTGTCGCTTACAAACTCTGGGGGAATAAGGAGGCCGTTGAAGCCAACCCAATCGATGAACTCCTCAAACTCTACGTTCGTATCAACGCAGAAGCCGAAGAAAATCCAGAGTTGGACGAACAGGCTCGTCAATGGTTTAAAAAATTAGAAGACCGTGACCCTGAAGCTTGGGAATTATGGCAATGGTTCCGTGATGAGAGCTTGATTGAGTTCAACCGTATCTACGATAAGTTAGGGGTTTCTTTTGACCATTTCCAGGGAGAAGCCTTCTACAATGACAAGATGGACGAGGGCATCCAAATCTTGGAGGACAAAAACCTCTTGCAAGAGTCAAAAGGAGCCAAAATCGTCAACCTTGAAAAATACGATCTGCCCCCTGCTCTGATTAAAAAATCAGACGGTGCTACCCTTTATATCACGCGTGATATGGCAACTGCCATGTACCGCAAGCGGACGTTTGACTTCGAAAAAAATATCTACGTGGTCGGCCAAGAGCAGTCTCACCACTTCAAACAGCTCAAGAGCGTTCTGAAAGAAATGGGCTTTGACTGGTCAGACGATATGATCCATGTCAGCTTTGGCCTTGTCACTAAGAACAAGAAAAAACTGTCTACCCGCAAGGGGAACATTATCCGCTTAGAGCCAACCCTTGACGAAGCCGTTGCTCGTGCCCTTAGCCAAATCGAGGCCAAAAATCCTGACCTTGAAAACAAGGAAGCCGTCGCGCACGCCGTCGGCGTCGGTGCGGTTAAATTCTACGACCTGAAGACCGACCCTGACAACGGTTATGACTTTGACCTAGAAGCCATGGTGTCCTTTGAAGGCGAGACTGGACCATACGTCCAGTATGCCTACGCCCGTATCCAGTCTATCCTGAGAAAGGCTGCCTTCAAGGCAGATACTTCCGCAACTTACAGCCTCAATGATGCTGAAAGTTGGGACATCATCAAACACCTGCAAAACTTTACAGCCACTGTTGAGCGTGCCGCAGACAAGTACGACCCGTCTATCGTGGCTAAGTATGCGATTCAGTTGGCACAAGCCTTCAACAAGTATTACGCACACACCCGCATCTTGGACGAAAGCCCAGAACGCGACAGTCGCCTCGCACTGGCCTATGCCACAGGCATTGTTCTCAAAGAAGCTCTGCGCTTGCTTGGTGTTGCTGCTCCTGAAAAAATGTAAGGTGCAACGATTCTCTTATATAGCATGGAATAGGCTATTGGAGATCAAGTTCTTCACGATTAGACAGCAAAAGCTCTTCCTGATAGTTCTGTTAGGAAGGGCTTTTTTAGTTACTGTTTTTTCTTAATCCTTGCCTATACACAAAAATTAGGTAACTATTACATTACCTCCATTCCCTTTCTCTCTTCTTATAGCTATAATGATAATTATAGAGCACCTTCTAATTTCAGAGGTAGAAAGCGAGACATCTTTATGTTATTTGATAACCGAAAACGTTATAGCATTCGAAAACTCCAAGTTGGGGTCGGGTCTGTTCTCATTGGAACCTTGCTGATCGGACTACCGACACAATTCGTTCAAGCTGATGGTAAGGATGAAGTAGCAATCAGTTCACCACCCAGTGCAGAGATTTTTTCTCATACAGAAGCCAGTCGACTAAAAGAAGAGCAACCGGCGATAGGTTCGGATGCGGAAATCTCTAAAACTGAGAATCACACTGATGATACGAAAATCAAAGGAAGCGAGATTTCGGAAACAACTGATGTCATACTGGAAACCAAACCCACCGAAACAATTAATTCAGACTCAGAGCCCGTAGCTACATTAGAGCGAGAAGGTAACGACGATAGCACACCAAGTTCGTCTCAAGTAGACCGGTCCCAACCTGCTGAAGCTACTTTACCTGAAATAACTAAGCCAAAGCCAGAAACAACGAGCCTAAGAAGTTCTATACAAGCACAGGAAATCAAATCGCCTCAAGCAAGTGATGGTATCGTTAATAAAAAGTCAACAACTGTTCCAATGGCTTATGAAGAAGATGTTAATTATACGCATAAAAGCGTAACTTACCAAATAGGATATCACTATGATGGTATCGGCAACAATAAAAAGATCACTCATATAACTTGGACTGTCTCTTTCAACGACGCTGGAGAAAATTGGGTTGGACCTAATATGATTTTTATGCTCCCCAAAGGAGTTCAATTAGAAAACATTGATTTTGAAAGGACTGGTAAAAAGAAAGAACGTTTCCAAATAAAGGATTCTCATTTTTTCACTGGCGATTTCAATCAAACCTATGGATATTTAAAACGAGACAATGGTAGCTATAACTATCAAAGTGAGTGGGACACACATGTTTCTCGTGTAGAGCCTGATAAACAGGGATTTTCACCAAATGATTTCTCCACTATGTTAATCGTTAAAAAAACAGGTGAAACCTATCTGGATACATCAGATAAGTATCGATATCAAATTACTGCGAAGCTATCTGATACAGTCGATCCCACAAATCTTCCATTCTTAACGGGGATAAATCAAATCACTCAGGGAGCTGGGAACTGGTATCGTTTTAAAGGTGAGAAAATAAATCAAGAAGAAAAGAAAAAATTTGAAGACACCCTCAAAAATGAACTAGTCAAAAAGTTACTAGAACAAGTTGAAAGGGAAAAGCAGGAAGAAAAAGGTATAGGAGACAGCTCCTTAATAATTTCTCCAGCGCCCAAGCCTAAATCAACACCTGAGATGGCCCCTAAGTCTGAGGAGAGAGCAGTGCCCGAGGCTAAGCCAGAGACTGAGCCTAAACCAGCGCCTGAAACAAAACCAGCACCTGAGGCTAAGCCAGCACCTGAGGCAAAACCAAAAACTGAGGCTAAGCCAGAAACTGAGAAAAAGCAAGTACCGGAAGTAAAACCAACACCCGAGGCTGATCCAGAAACCGAGAAAAAGCAAGTACCGGAAGTGAAACCAACACCCGAGGCTGATCCAGAAACCGAGAAAAAGCAAGTACCGGAAGTAAAACCAACACCCGAGGCTGATCCAGAAACCGAGAAAAAGCAAGTACCGGAAGTAAAACCAACACCCGAGGCTGATCCAGAAACCGAGAAAAAGCAAGTACCGGAAGTAAAACCAACACCCGAGGCTAAGCCAAAAACTGAGGCAAAACCAAAAACTGAGGTAAAACCAAAAACTGAGGCTAAGCCAAAAACTGAGGCTAAGCCAAAAACTGAGGCTAAGCCAAAAACTGAAACAAAACCAACACCCGAGGTTAAGCCAGCACCTGAGGCTAAGCCAGAAACCGAGAAAAAGCAAGTGCCGGAAGTGAAACCAGTGCCTAAGCCTAAATCAACACTTCCTCGAAAAAATGAACAACCTAAAGAATCTATTCCGATTGTTCCTAAAACATCAATGAGTTCTGATATTAGCAAGGAAATCCAAACAAAATCGAACAAAATGGAATTACCTGCAGAAAATTCGGAGATAAAAATCAAGCAAATTCCCCTAACATCTAAAGCGAAGACGGCTTCTATTCAGAGAACAGCTCACCTACCGATGACAGGTGACCTACCGTCGATCTTAGCCTTGTTAGGTAGCAGTCTACTAGCATTATTAGGGCTTGCACAAATCAAGAGGAGCAAGGACTAACCTCCCGAATAATTCTTTAGCTTTCCAGTTATTCTGCTTTCAGAACTATACGTTGAACTATCTCTCTTACAAAGAAAACCGTCCTTTGTAAACTGTAAAACTGTAAGGGATTGCGAAAACCACCTCCTAGAAAGAACTGAACAGCTTCTTTTAAGTGGATAACACTATAATAAAAGAGCAAATAACGGCTTTGTTCCTCGTTTAAAGAGGTGCAAAGCCACTTTGCTTCCCTTGAAATCATTCGCTATTGTAATGCTGCTAGACGAAAAAAACTGAGTGATTTGGCGGTAAGTAACATTTTTAAGTAATACGCCAACCCAAAAATCATCAGAGAAGACCTTATATTCAGATTTTGAATTTAAAGTAAGTATAAAAAATCCGTATCCGTTGAAGCGACTTTGATCGGAACATCGTACTTCTCTATAGTTAAGAATAATCCTTCTCATCGGCAATGTTAAAAAAGATGATCTCCACAAGTTTTTAACAGTATTTTGCTTTCCTTATTTCATTCATCCGAAGCTTTTACTAGTAGCCTTGATTTTCTTTACCGCTACCTACTCTTTCAGCAAACCTCAGAGCAAAAACCTCAAGAAATATCATGTTTTGGCACTAGTAAGTAAACGAGTTCTTACTGATCAAACTTATTTTTAGCTCAAAAAGCATCTTCATCAATGTCATTTAAGAAACAGCACTAACGGTAATCTCCTAGTGTATGAACGTCTCGTTGATGGTCTTATATCGGAACTCAAAACCCTCCAGCAAACATTAAGCATGCTGGAGGGTTTCTTTCTAGGCATTCTCATAGCCATTTGGGTTGTTTTTTTGCCAGCGCCAGGTATCACGTACCATATCTGGCAAGTCTTTCTCAGCAACCCAGCCAAGGTCATCTTTAGCTTTTTGCGCATCAGCATAGCAGGTCGCAATATCACCTGGACGCCGAGGGCTAATCACATATGGAATCTCAATTCCGTTCTCCGCCTCAAAAGCTTTGACCAAATCTAGGACACTGTAGCCGATACCTGTTCCGAGATTGTAAACCTGCGCACCTTTTTGGGCCAAGTTTTTCTCCAGAGCAAGGACATGCCCCTTAGCAAGATCCACCACATGAATATAGTCCCTCACACCTGTTCCATCTGGCGTGTCATAATCATCACCAAAAACAGACAACTGCTCTCGCTTGCCGACAGCTACTTGCGAGATATAAGGCATCAGGTTATTTGGAATGCCATTAGGTGCTTCGCCAATCAAGCCAGACTCGTGAGCACCGATGGGATTGAAGTAGCGCAAATTGGTCACAGACCAGTCTGGATCAGAAGTAGCCACATCGTTCAAAATCTGCTCCATCATCACTTTAGTGTAACCATAAGGATTTGTCGCAGAAGTCGGCATATCCTCTAAGAATGGAACGGTGTTGTTCATTCCGTAGACCGTCGCTGACGAAGAGAAGACAATGTGTTTTACACCCATTTCCGCCATAACTTCTAAAAGGGCGATGGTTCCCGAAATATTGTTATGGTAGTACATAAGCGGTTTGGCGACTGATTCACCGACTGCCTTATACGCTGCAAAATGAATCACCGCTTCGATGTCATATTGCTGAAAAACGTCTCGTAAAAAGTCTTTATCTAAGATAGACCCTTCATGGAAAGGAATCTCTTGTCCTGTGATAGTCTTAAGTCGCTTCAATACCTCTGGTGAGGAGTTCGAAAAATCGTCTACAATCACCACAGAATGGCCAGCTGCAACTAATTCTACCACGGTATGGCTACCAATGTAGCCCGCCCCTCCTGTAATCAGAATTGCCATTTTTGTCTCCTTTAGCATTTTCTTTCATTATAATACATTTCAGTAACATTTACTAAAAACCATACAGGTTTTCGATTTTCTCAGCGATTCGCTTAATGTCGCCCAACATCCCCCGCATTTCAAAATCATCTAAAACCGGGAAGCCGAAACGCTGGCTATACTGTTTAGCGGTCAAGCAGTATTGATTGTTAAAATTCCGATTTCCGGAACCGACTATCCCCAAACATTTGCTAGCATTGTCTTCAAAAGCGATAAAATCACCCAAAGGATTCGTCAAGATTTCTTGGTCCCCGTTATCAATGCCATTGCCTCCCTCTAAATAGGTCGGCAAAAAGGCAACAAAGGCACCTGATATTGCAAAGAAAGGGCGCCCTTCCTTGACCAAGTCCTTGATGTCAATGGCCTCAATCTCCAGTTCGGGGTGCTTTTCCAACAGATACTGACTCAAACGCTTCACAAACGAGGCAGTATTGCCACTGAGACTGATATACACAAACCGAAATGTTGTCATCGAATCACTCCTGTCTAAACAACTCACTTCTGCCAAGGCAATTTAACCTTTTTGGGAACATCCCAGGTAAAGCCTTCTCCAATCACTTCATGAACATTAATAATAGACACAAACGCCTGGGGATCAATCTGACCAAGAGCCGCCTTTACCGTATTGACTTCATGAGGGCCGAGCACAACGTAAAGCAACCGCATATCTTTCTGCGAATACCCCCCCTGGCCATGAAGATAGGTTACCCCACGCCCCAATTCCTCAAGGATCGTTCGAGCAACCCCTTCTGGGTGCTTGGTAATAATCAACATCCCTCTGACAGCATAGCCACCATTTTGGACCAAGTCAATAATCTGGCTGACAACAAAAGCCATGATAACCGTATACATCATGTGGCGCAAATCAATGTAACTAAGAGAAGCTAGCATGACAAACAAGTCCAGAACCAGCAAACTCTGACCGACTTGGTTTCCTGTTTTATGTTCAATAATGCGGGCAATCACATCTGAACCGCCAGTCGTTCCACCGTAACGAAAAACAAGACCCAGCCCCGTCCCTGCAAAGACCCCCGATAACAGAGCAGCGATGAGCAAATCTTGGCCGACATTGATATGCAATTCAACACGCTGGAAAATCTCAATAAAAATAGATAGCGCAATCGTGCCATAGATGGTCAATACCAAGGCCTTACGCCCGAAAAATTTCCATCCCATTAGGAGGATTGGAATATTGATCAACAGTGAGGTATAGGCAGGATTCAAGCCCCACAGCGAATGCAATATCAAGGTAATCCCGCTAACACCTCCTTCTGCCAGGTGATTCTCCATATTAAAATTGACAAAACCAAAGGCATAAAGCGCTGTCCCTATGGTAATCATAATGATATTCAAGGGGGAAATGCGGTAATTCACTTTCATACGAGGTTGATTCTTCTCCTAATTCTCATCTTCTACAAATCGTCCGATAATCTGGACATTTTCTGCCACCGATATGAAAGCGGCTGGATCTGCTTTACGCATCTGATGCTTGAAATCATTGAACTCTGCCTGGGTGATGATGGTAATCAGAACAGCTTTTTTCTCATGCTGGTAGGCACCTTCTGCCTCATTGATAATGGTCACACCTCGGTGGAGCTTCTTGTGGATGCGGGCAATAACGCGTTCTGGTTTGTTGGTGATAATGGTTGCTTGCATTTTCTTTTGCTTGACATAGATTGCGTCAGTCACTCGCCCGGTTACAAAGACAGCAATCATAGAATACAGCGCATACTCCCAACCAAACAATACTCCTGCCATAACCATAATCATCACATTGATCGTGATGGAAATGACGCCTACGCGACGACCCGTTTTTTGACGGATCAAGATACTGATAATATCGCTGCCTCCGCTGGAGACATTATTTTTGAGCGCATAGCCAATTCCAGTCCCTAAGAAAATGGCCCCGAAAATAGCATTCATCAAAGGTTCATCCGTCAAACTGATCTTGGGGATAAATTGGATGAAAAAAGCACTCATGGTAACCGTCAAGAAGGTAAAGACCGTGAACTTATGACCTATTTTCCGCCAAGCCATCAGCAATAAAGGCGCATTGATGGCATAAAAACCGACCGCAATCGGAATATGGATTCCAAACAAGCGTTGCGAAATGGTGGATAGAATCTGTGCTAACCCTGTCGCACCGCTCGAATAGATTCCACTTGGCACATAAAAAACATTGACCGCAATGGCAGACAAAAGACCATAAATAATAGCTCCAGACAAGCGCTCCGCATACTTCTCCTTAGAAATGCTGATCAGCACCTTCAAAATTTCATGGTCTTTAGCCATTCGAAATACCTTTTTACGGAAAAAACGGTAATATTTATTCTTCTTCATAATCCTTTAACTGGATATTCAACTCATCCAACTGTTTCTGGGCAACTGGGCTTGGGGCTTGGGTCATCGGGTCAGAAGCCTTGTTGTTTTTCGGGAAGGCGATGACTTCGCGGATGTTGTCCTTGCCAGCTAGGAGCATGACCAAACGGTCAAGACCGATAGCCAAGCCACCGTGCGGTGGGAAGCCATAGTCCATCGCCTCTAGCAAGAAGCCGAATTGCTCCTGTGCCTCTTCCTTGGAGAAGCCAAGCGCTGCAAACATTTGTTCTTGCAGGTCGCGGCGATTGATCCGCAAAGAACCACCACCTAGCTCGTAGCCGTTGAGGACAATGTCATAGGCGACAGCCTTGATTTGACTGAGGTCGCCACCGTTCAAAAGACCTGCTGTTTCAGCTGTTGGTAGGGTAAACGGATGGTGCGCAGACATGTAACGCCCTTCCTCTTCCGAATACTCAAAGAGTGGCCAGTCGATGACCCAAAGGAAGTTGAACTGGTCTGGGTTGATGAGACCGAGCTCCTTACCCAGACGGTTACGAAGAGCACCGAGAGTGTTGTTGGCGACATCAAGACGGTCTGCAACAAAGAGCACCAAATCGTTTTCAGCCAACTCCAGACGAGCGATCAAGTCACCCTCAATAGCTGGCAAGAATTTAGCAATCGGTCCATTGAGACTCGCTTCTGTGTACTTTACCCAAGCCAGACCCTTGGCACCAAACTGCTTGGCAAATTCTGTCAGCTTGTCGATGTCCTTCCGCGAATAACGGTCGGCTGCCCCCTTGACCACGATAGCCTTAACCACTTCTGCTTCTGAAAAGACTTTGAAGTCGACGGTTTTGGCTAGCTCTGAGACATCCTGCAAGAGCATGTCAAAGCGGGTATCAGGCTTGTCTGACCCGTAGCTGTTCATAGCGACATCATAGCTCATGCGTGGGAAAGGCAGGCTAACGTCGATACCTTTGGTCTCCTTCATGACACGAGCCAGCATCCCCTCAACGATGTCTTGGATTTCTTGGTCAGATAGGAAAGAGGTCTCCAAGTCCACTTGGGTAAATTCAGGCTGGCGATCCCCACGCAAGTCTTCGTCACGGAAACACTTGACAATTTGATAGTAGCGGTCAAAGCCAGCATTCATCAAGAGCTGCTTGGTGATCTGTGGGCTCTGTGGCAAGGCGTAAAAATGCCCCTCGTGCACACGGCTCGGCACCAGATAGTCACGCGCCCCTTCTGGCGTTGACTTGGTCAACATCGGCGTTTCCACATCGATAAATTCCAGCTCATCCAGATAGTTGCGGATGGCGTGTGTGGTCTTGGCGCGGAGTTTGAAGTTGTCCAGCATTTCTGGACGGCGCAGGTCAAGGTAGCGGTAGCGCAGGCGCGTATCGTCACTGACTTCAACACCGTCTTTGATTTCAAATGGTGTGGTCTTGGCTTCGTTCAGCACACGAAGACTAGCAACTGCCATCTCTACCTCGCCTGTTGGCAAGTTCGGATTCGCCTGCTCACGGGCTAAAATCTCGCCTGTCACTTCGATGACAAACTCACTGCGCAAGCCATTGGCGATAGCCACCACATTGCTAGACGCTGTCTCAGGGTTGACCACCAACTGCATGATACCCTCACGGTCGCGCAAATCAATGAAAATCAAGCCTCCCAAGTCACGGCGGCGAGCCACCCAGCCCGTCAGGGTCAGCGTCTGTCCAATGTGTTCGGCACGAACACGGCCTGCATACATACTACGTGTCATATCATTCTCCAAAATCTTATAGTCTTTTCTATTGTAACATAAAAGCCTTGACTTTGGGCAGGTCAGACGAGAAAATCTCATCACAACAAGCGTAAACCTGAGCGTTAGGAAAGATTTAAAAACTTAAAAATCATTGCAAGTGTTTCAATTCCACAAACCAAAATAAACAGGCAACAATCCCCACTCATTACCTCTCCAAGCATTTAAGCCAGTTGTCCCCCAAAAAGAAAGAGCAGCTAGAGTCTCCAACAACGTCAAAATCACTCTCTCTTTTTCAGGTTATCTCGTCCGCGTTTCATCTTACCACGCTATCTTGAAATCTGGTTTCAAGCTTTGGGCAGAGACTTGCATTTTAAGGCTATTTAACGTAAAGTAGAGGAAAAGGAATTGAGGAGATTGACATGACCAAACAAGCGACCCCACCAAAAACCCAAGCTTACGGTGCAGAAGCCTTTGAACCGATCCAAGGAACTGTCTTGCGGTGGCTAGGTAATTCTGGCCTTCACATCAACAGTCGCGGCACTAATATCATGATTGACCCCGTGGTTGAGGATTTTGATATGCCTCTTTTGATCGAAATGCCCATCACGTCGGAGAAAATCCCTCATTTGGATGCGGTTCTGATCACCCATGATGACAACGATCATTTTAGCAAGAGTTTCCGCCAATTGACCCGTGAGCGAGTGGTTGAGTACCATGCACCACACTTTGTCGCTGGATTAATCAAACAAGAAGGGTTAACAGCTACAGGACATGCCGTTGGCGACCGCTTTTCTGTCAACGATGTCACAGTTGAGGTGACAAGAGCTTGGCACAACTGGAAAAGCGATAATCCTAAGTACGGTCGGACCTATGCGGTCGAGGACCTATGCGGTTTTTACCTCACAACCCCTGATGGGACGATTTACATCCCTGGTGATTCTAAAGCCCTTCCTGAGCAGTACGAGATGCCTGCACCAGATGCTATTTTCTTTGATTGGTCGGATAACTTCTGGCATATTGGCTTTCTTAATGCCGTCCGTCTGGCCAATACCTACCCACAGGCAGACCTGATCTGTCAACATTGGGGAACAGTTGATGCGCCGAATATGAACACCTTTAACATGGACCCACAAGATCTAATGGATAAGGTCGTCAATCCAGAACGCATCCAAGTTCTAGCTGCAGGACAACCCTTTAACTTAACTAGAAAATAAAAAAGTGGTACAGCTACGCTTCCAAAGGAAGTGTGCTGACCACTTTTTCCCTTCTCTTGAATCCTAACGTTTGCCTTCTAACTGTTGGGAGAGCAGGGTCTTGTGAACATAGTGGGCAAAATAATCCGACTTGAAATAGAGGGCATAAAGGGTGTTTAGGATAAAAAGGATAGACTCTTCCGTTGAAAAATTGCCGATCTTGCGGAACTTATCCTCACGGGTACAGATTGTAAAGATGAGGTCAGCTGCCTGTCGTAAGCTGTGCCCCTGTTCACTCGTTAGGCCGATGATAGGCACCGATTTTTCCTTGAGCTGAGGGATAAACCTTAGTGTCTCTATGCCGCTGGAATTCCCCGAATAGGAAATTAAAATAGCTAGATCATCCTTTGTCAAAGAAGCTGTTGTCAGCCCAAATTCCCCAACATGAGCGACCTCTATCGTCTTGCCCAACGCAAGCATTTTTCGCTTGAAGAGGTGACCGATATACTCGTTGGGGCTCAGTCCGAAAAGAACCACTCTGCGTGCCTTGGCTAACCAAACTACCGCCTTTTCTAAATCTTCAGGCACCAGTCTATCTGCGGTATCTTGTATACTCTCTTTTTGAATCGTGGCGATTTTTTGGATAATGGCAGAGCTACTATCGTCTTGACCAAAAGGCAAGCTGTGATCCACCTCAGAGTAATGAGTCACTGAATAGTAGCGCTCAGCAATCAAGGCCGGCAGAAAATCTGTCCACCCCTTGTAACCCAATGTTTGAGCGAACCGAACTAAACTAGCCTTGGAGGTGTAGGTGGCCTTGGCCAATTCTTCCAAAGACTGGTGCTCAATGTCCTTGAGGTGCTCTAGCAGGTAGGTCGCAATAGTCCCCTTGGATGATTGGCTACTAGCAGCTAATTCTTTAATCTTATCAAGCATAGACGCCCTCCATTTCAGTTTATTTCAGCTTTGCTATCCTTAAAGGTAAAAAAATGAAATCGCATACCAAGTTTACCGAAAAGAGCTGATTTTGTCCAGTCAAGACCTTATAATAAAAATGAAAACAACTACGAAGGAGTGGTCTTATGTCAAAAAAGTTCACGGAGCTCGCTAAATCAATCGTGAGTCACCTCGGCGGCAAAGATAATGTTGCCGATGTCTATCATTGTCAGACACGTTTGCGTTTTAAACTAAAAGATGCAGGTCTGGTAGAAAAAGAAAAACTGGAACAGCTTGATGGAGTGACCATGTACTTGTTAAATGCAGGTGTACATCAGGTTGTCATCGGAACCCACGTTAAAGATGTCTATGAAGAAGTGATCCCACTAATAGCACTTTCTCCAGAAATGAGCCAGGAAACAGAGAAAGCATCACTTACTCAGCAAGTCATCGATTTTATTGCTGCTGCCTTTCAACCAGTTATCCCTGCCTTATCTGGAGCAGGGATGGTCAAGGCCGTCCTTGCCTTACTTGTAGTCTTTAAGATTATTGACAATACCAGTCAAACCTACACCATGCTCAATACTTTTGCAGACGGTGTTTTCTACTATCTCCCCCTCATTTTAGCTTTTACCTCCGCCCAAAAATTAAAGACAAATCCAATATTAGCTGTTGGTGTTGTTGCTATGATGCTTCATCCAAACTGGACTAATTTTGTCACAGCTGGGGAACCGGTCTATTTCTTCGGACTGATTCCGTTTAAATTGGCAACCTATACCTCATCAGTTATCCCAGCAATTTTAGTTGTCTTTGTCCAATCTTATGTAGAAGGCTTTTTAAATAAAATAATACCGAAATCAATAGAGCTAGTTTTTGTGCCACTCTTGACTTTCTTAATTATGGGAACCCTCGCTTTTTCTACACTAGGTCCTATTGGAGCCATCATAGGAAGCGGATTAGCTTCGATCTTCACTTACCTCTCTGTCCATGCTAGTTGGGTACCAGCGGTCCTTATCGGATCTCTTTTACCCGTAATGGTAATGTTTGGGATCCATAATGGGATTGCGCCACTGGGGATTATGCAGATGGCACAAGTTGGGTACGATTCCATCTTTGGCCCTGGAGCTCTATTATCCAATATGGCTCAAGCGACTGCAGCAGCAGTCGTTGCCTTTAGAGCAAAGGATAAGCGCACCAAGCAAATTGCGACCTCAGGTGCAATTACCGGTTACATGGGAATAACAGAGCCTATTCTTTATGGTATTAGCCTTCCTAAAAAATACCCACTCTACGCTGCCATGGTTGGTGGTGGACTTGGAGGACTTTACGCCGGTCTCATGCAAGTCCGTCGATTTGCGACCGGATCATCTGGATTACCCGCTGTTGTTCTCTATATTGGGGATAATACCATGGGATTTTTCTGGAATATTCTTATAGCTATGGGAATTACGATTGTCACAACAGCAAGCTTAACTTACCTTTTATCCTTAAAATTTGAAAAAAACGAATCAACTGCCTAAACACTTGTTGAGACAGCGCTAGTTCGTAAAGAGTAAGTTTTGGTATACCTAATACTAGGTTAAATCCTGTCTCTATCAGCAGTAACTGATGCAGTCTTTGCTTTTGAGACCTTGGGCAAAAGTTTTGCTAATGCGTGAGGCCATAACTCGTTTGCCTACCAAACTTGCCCTCGGACTCTTATCAGATACTGGTGCTTAACTGCTTATCCATGTCAGCCTTAATACGATGGAACTAGGTCGGCAATTCTTTGTAAACTATGCCGAAAAGATGTCCATTTACCATTCGGATAAACCGCATTTCGTTTTGAGGCGGCTCCGATTAACCCAACAAACTATCAACTACAGATGCCAATTCTTATGAGGAACCCAACTCACTCTACCGAGGTATCACTCTTAACAGAAGGGATGATGCCAACTCATCAGGACAGAGTGACAGTTATTATTTAAACGAAAAAACAGCGGGGATTATGAAAGAAAACTTTCTATGAACATCCCTATATAAGGAGACACAAATGGTTTTACCAGACAATTTTTTATGGGGAGGAGCGACAGCTGCTAATCAAGCCGAAGGCGGTATGAACAGAGGCGGTCGTGGTCTGAACAACGTTGATCTTTTACCTCTAGACGACGATCGACTAGCTATTGCCAAAGGCCGGCTATCCAATTTAGACCGCCGTGACACTTATTTTTACCCATCGGAAGAGGCAATTGATATGTACACCCATTACTTGCAGGATATCGATCTTTTGGCTGAAATGGGGCTCAAGACTTACCGCATGTCCCTATCTTGGACACGTATTTTCCCTGATGGAGAGGGGGAAGCCAATGAAGAGGGACTGCGTTTCTATGAGGCTATTTTCAAAAAACTCAAGGCCAAAGGTATTGAACCCTTAGTAACGCTAGCTCACTTTGATGTCCCTCTTGCCCTCATTAAGCAATACGGAGCATGGCGAGATCGTCGGATGGTAGCGGCTTATGTCAACTATGCGACAACCGTCTTCAAACGCTATCAGGGCCTAGTCAAGTACTGGTTAACCATCAATGAAATTAACATTCTCCTCCATCAGCCCTTTGTCGGTGGTGGCTTGGTTTTTAAAGAAGGTGACAATGTAACCGAGCTAACCTATCAGGCTGCTCATCATCAGCTAGTAGCTTCGGCTCTTGCAACCAAGGCGGCGCATACCATTGACCCAGAAAATAAGGTAGGGTGTATGTTAGCTGGAGGCAGTCACTATCCCTATACCTGTCGACCAGAAGATTATTTAGAAGCCATTCATCGAGACAATGGCGAATACTTCTTCATTGATGTACAAGCCAGAGGATATTATCCCCGCTATGCCCTCAAAAAAATAGAGCGTGAAGGGCTTAATATTCAGATGACTGAGCAAGATTTGATCGATCTGAGCGAAAATCCTGTTGATTTCGTATCATTTTCTTACTATTCTTCACGGACAGTTTCAGCCTTTGAAGACGACTATGCAACAACGACAGGGAATTTGTTCAAATCCATCAAAAACCCTAATCTAAGGTCTACACAATGGGGGTGGCAAATTGATCCACTTGGCCTGCGAAGCTCCCTCAATATGCTTTACAACCGTTACCAAAAACCTCTGTTCATTGTCGAAAACGGACTAGGTGCCATGGATACACCGGATGCGAATGGTTATGTGGCTGATGATTACCGTATTGACTATACACGTCAACACATCAAAGCCTTTAAAGATGCGGTAGAAATTGATGGTATTGAGCTATTGGGTTACACGACTTGGGGAATTTTGGATCTGACAGCCGCTTCGACAGGCCAGATGAGCAAACGATACGGTTTTATTTACGTGGATCAAGACGATGAAGGTCGAGGAACCCTCAAACGAACTCCTAAAAAATCCTTCTACTGGTACCAGAAAGTCATCAAAAGTAATGGTGAAGACTTAGATTGAGAAAAGCTATCTAAAGGTCAAATAACAGAAAAAAAGCAGGAAAGAGTCACTAGCCAGACTTCCTCAGGACACAAGTAGCTCTATGGAGCTATCCCTCCTCCAACAGAGTCCAAACTTTCTCTCGCCTGCATCCATCAGCGGATGGTTCTATTCTCTATGGAATCTCAAAAAGGAATGTAAATTATGACTGCCAGACTTCAAAAACTCTCTCTTTTATTGGTTTCTGTGATCGTGCTCTCTTCCGGAGTACTCTTACCTTCTTTACCTGAAATTACCCAGGAATACAGTAAGATCAACAGTACCCTAGTAGAGCTTTTATCTACTCTACCCGCCCTCTTTACCATGTTGACGGTTTCCTTTAGCCCACACTTGGCAGAAAAACTGGGGTACAAACAAACGGTCCAACTCGGATTGGTGATCACCCTGGTTAGCGGCTTTGCCCCTATGTTAACAAGCTCTTTTATTTGGTTATTTATCAGTCGGGTGACCTTCGGTATCGGTATCGGCCTGTTTAACCCCTTGCTCTTTAGTTTTTCCTCGCATCTATACAAGGGAAATGAACTTTCCAGCATGATTGGATTTCAATCAGCTTTTGAGGGAATCGGTGGCATCGTGACCTCACTTTTGGTAGCCCAACTGATTGCAGGCGGATGGCGCCAGACGCTTTGGGTTTACCTCATCATCTTGCCAGTCCTTTTACTCTTTAGTTTCTTTGTACCTAATATTGGTAGCCCTAGGACAGTAGAAGCTAGGCAACACACTAAGATTAAAATAGACAAGGCATTTTTACTGCTCATCGTCCTTTTGATGATTCTCATTACCGTTTATATGAGTGTTTCTGTTAAACTGACCGCTCTGCTTTTGGAAGGTCGTTTTGGAACGGCTAAGGATGCTAGTCTGGCACTAGCTCTTATGGGCTTTGGGGCCATGTCAGCCGGCTTACTTTTTGGAAAAAGTATCCAACTGTTTAAGCAGTGGCTCCTGCCAGTAGCCCTGACCGGTATGGGAGTATCTTTACTGTGTTTAGGCTTGACCAGAAACCTTAGTTTAGTCCTGCTATCTAACATCGCGATCGGCCTAGCCTTTAGAAGTTTTGTCCCTTATTTGATGAATTTAGCTAATCAGGTTTCAGATGGTAGTGGCGAGCGTCGGACAGCACTCCTATTGATGGGCTTTAACATCGGATCTGCCTTTGCACCTGTCAGCATTAAAGTTCTTCAAAATATGTTACACTTAAAAGAGGTCAAATCCATTTACTTGGTAGAAGGACTCTTTCTATGCTTCCTTGCAATAGGGAGCTTTGCCTTAATGGTCATCAAAAATCAAAAAAATAGAAAGTAGGTTATCATGGAATACACAAGATTAGGTCAAACGGGGTTAGAAGTTTCAAAGCTTTGCCTTGGTTGTATGAGTTTTGGAGATGCTTCCAAAGGATTTCACTCAGGCTGGCTCCTAGACGAAGACCGCAGTCGTCAGCTGATTAAGAAAGCTCTGGATCTAGGCATTAACTTTTTTGATACAGCCAATACTTATGCAGGTGGGACCAGTGAGGAGTATTTAGGCCGAGCTTTGAGAGATTTCGCTAAGCGAGAGCAGATCGTCATCGCGACCAAGCTGTTCTTTGGTGATGGCAAAGATGATGGACGTAATACTACTGGACTTTCACGTAAGGCTATTTTCCACCAAGTTGAAGCCAGTTTAAAACGTTTAGGAACAGATTATATCGACCTGCTCTACATTCACCGATGGGATTATCACACCCCTATCGAAGAAACCATGGCTGCGCTTCATGATTTGGTTGTTGCTGGTAAGGTGCATTATTTAGGGGCTTCTGCTATGTATGCCTGGCAATTCCAAAAAGCCCAATATGTGGCTGAAAAATATGGGTGGACCAAGTTTTCGGTTATGCAAAACCACTATAACCTCCTCTACCGTGAGGATGAGCGGGAGATGATGCCATTTTGTCAAGATTCGGGCGTCGCACTGGTCCCTTATAGTCCATTAGCAGCCGGTCGAGTGGTTCGTGACTGGACAGCAGATACCGCTCGTAGTAAAACCGATGCTGTCGCTAAAGCCAAATACGATAGCACCGAAGACGATGATCGGGCAATTGTGGAACGCGTAGCTACCCTAGCAGAGCGGCATGGCATCACCCGCAGCCAAGTAGCTCTAGCTTGGCTCTGGCAAAAAGGGATTCATTCCCCTATTGTCGGTGTCACTAAAGAAGCCTATTTGGATGACTTTATGGGCGCTTTTGCTGTCAGCCTGACCCCAGAAGAGATGGCTTACTTAGACGAACCTTACAAGCCTCATCAAGTTGTAGGCGCCCTGCCAAAACCAAATTAATCCATAACTCTTCAACTCTTCCTGAGAAAAGTTGTGACTCCAAACGAAAATCACACTGTCAGCCTCGTCTTGAAAACCATCAAGATTAAGCCGAACAGTGTGATTTTTAGGTTTTAGTTGAAGCTGTCTAAGATTGTCTCCCATACATGAGAATGAAATGATAGTTGAATTTATCACTTCTAGCCTAACGGATGAACCATCAGTTGTTTGCTAACTCGCTACCCTCAAACAGTCACTCCCCTGACTGTTTAAGGTTCTCAGGTCGAGGATACAAACTCTATCCAAATATTTTGAGCGGCCTCTACTGGCTCTATTCTGCTCTCTAGAAAAGCGCCATGTGGCGATAAGAATCGGGAGTCTCAATCTTCACCAGTTCCCAAAACAAAGTTCAAAATAATTGGAACAAAGAATGCTACTGCTGCTGCAATTATAAAGGAATACATGCTGTGCAAGCTGTTGGTTTGTGGGTCAATGAATAATGGAAATGCCATCAATCCACCATTTCCGAAACCGTAGATTTTAGCATTCGCAAAGGCTTGGATGGCACCAGCCATTCCTCCTGAAATAAAGGCATAAACGAATTGACGACGATACGGAAGAGCTACGCTGTAGATAATCGGTTCTGTGATACCAATCAATCCTGTAATACCAACGGAATAGCCCATAGATTTATTTTTCGCATTTTTGGTCTTCAATGCAAACCCAATAGCGGCACCAGCTAAAGCAAATACTGTGACCTGGAAAACAGCATTAATAGGATCTTGTCCAAGATTCGTAATATTATTAATGAGTACAGGAATAAAAGCATAATGCAATCCAAAAATAACAACTACTTGCCAAAAAGCACCTCCAATAATTCCAAAAAGAATCGGACTGAAATTATAGATAGCCATCACAATAGTAGCTAAACCGTTTGATAATTGTGTCATGACAGGACCCAAAACCAAGAAAGCCAAAGGCGCTGTAATCACTATAGTCATGAGCGGTGTAAACATCCAACTGACTGTTTCATGAATTCTTTTAGCAAGAATTTTTCGATTTTAGCTGCTACAAAAGCCGCAACCATCGCAGGAAACAGAGACTGCGTATAGTTGACCAGAACAACTGGGATACCAAAGAAGGAAATGCTCTCACCAGCAGTCTGTAAGGCAATGATGTCGGGAAACACGAGGGAAGCACCAAGCGCTGCACCTATAAATTGACTGCCACCAAACACCTTACTGGCGTTGAATCCAACCCATATAGGTAAAAAATAAAAGAAACTTTGTGCCACAGCGTACCAAATTTGATAGGCCCCATCCGTTGGTTGCAAGAGTTTCATAGCAACTGCAAGGGCCAGTAATCCTTTCAAGATACCAGCCGCCCCCATAATGCCAAATGTGGGTGTCATAATCCCTACAATACTCTTGAAAAAGCGATTAAAAAGATTCCCTTGTTCTTTCTCAGATGGAGCTTCCACATCTGTCATTGGAGTCCCCATAGCCTTTAAAAATGCCTCATGGACTGCAGGAACAGTCAAACCAATAATCACTTGATACTGCCCACCCGCAAAGACGCTTCCATTGACTTTTTCTAAGCCGTCAATCGCCTCTTTTTGAACCTTACTTTCATCTTTTAGAACAAGCCTTAGGCGAGTTGCACAGTGTGTAGCACGTGTCACATTTTCTGGACCTCCAACGAGATCTAGGATATTTTGAGCTAATGTTTCGTTTGTCATAAGCCTTCCCCTTTTTTATGATACTTTAATTGTAATCGTTTTCCAACTCATTGTAACTACCTCTGTTTTAGAAAAAGACTATCAATTTTTTAGATTTTTTTACTGATAACTAATAAGGTATCCTGGACAAAGCGCGACATCTTAAAAGTGGTTTGATTCTTTTCTGAATTGAATACACCAGTCGCTTCCGCTCTCCTATTTTTGTCCAGATCCAGGTAATAAGCACTCTGCTTACTGTAATCTCCAAAAAGCTTGACTTGAATATTTGATGGAATGTATACAAGGATTAAGCTATCATTTTCTGCCACCCTTATCTCTGTAGACACGGATTTTTGAAATTCGCTAGACTGTAGCATTCCTTCAGTATTTGACTTCCCATTAAGTAACAAGTGCTGTGCTGGAGCGATATCAAATAAGTCTTCTGATTCAAAAAAATGTCTTACAAAACCATAATCAAAGGCCCCTTCAAATTTTAAAGCATCCCGCCAATCATAAGGCGTTTCAAAAGCCTCACCAATGGACGAGTCAAAAACAAGACTCTCATCATGCCAGCTCCAGATCCCATGTGCACCATAGGTGATTCCTGCATGCGCACCTGACAGAACACTTTGCCAAGCAATTTTCCTCACATCTCTCCGATCAAAGCGTCCATATTCACGTCGACTATATCCCATCAATTCATAGCAAGGTTCTGAATTGATAACAGGCTTAATTGGCATCTTCTGATAAAAGTAGTCCGCCAGAGTATAAGCAGTTTCTTGAAATTGTTGATTGTGCCCAGATTGGTACATATAAAAATCAATGGATTCATCCTTCAAAAAGTAATCCGGAATCTCCTTGTAACGTCCTCTAATATGCATTGCTGTCAAAGCATCTGGCGACAATTCCTTTACTTTCTTTAGCGCCTTGCCATAATAATCTTCAATAACTTCTTGAGTCTGAAAATCAGTATCCCCACTAATGATATAAAGGGGGTTATATTGGTCATAACGCGAAACGACATCTGTCACGTAATCCTCAATACACTCTTTGGGAAACAAACCAACTTGCCTGATATTCATTTGACTAGCCCACGTATCTGGAACATAATTGGCCCAGAGTAAGACAAGAGCTATTGTGATCCCTTTCTCATAAGCTTTAGCTATCATCCGTTCCGCTCTATCAAAATAATCCTTATTAGGGCAAGAAAAATCAAAATGCCCATTGTCCAATTGATGAAAAGGTAAAACATCTAGACGTGAACTGCTTGCATCCCATTGCCACAGCATATTCACTTGGATAACATTAAAGCCTTGCTCACGACGATAATTTAAATAATATTCCCAATCCTCTTCTGAGATATTCGTAAAAGCACTCCAACAAGTATCTGCTAGATAAAAGATAGGTCTACTGTCTCGTGTAAAATAGCGCTGCCCTTTTGCGACTTGAAACATCATTTTCTCCTTTTACTAACCGTCTATAGACTGGTAAAAACCACCACGATCTGTCTTTATGGGATACAACCATTCGAGGAATAAATCAACCCATTTATAGACTTGCGCATTTTTATTACTTGCCTTGATTCCTGTCCGTAAATCACCTAATACTAGACCATGTTTTCCTTTATCAAAAACATGTACCTCATAAGCGACACCCTGTTTTTCAAGTTCTAAGGCAAACCGAAGCGCATTATTAGCAGGAACAAGGACATCCTCACGTGTGTGCCAGATAAAGCACGGTGGGGTTTTATCCGAAACGTGGCTAATCGGATTCATCGCCTCACTGATTTCTTTATTACCGTGCAGATGACCTGTCGCAGCTAATGCTACTTTATTGAGACGACCTTCTTGCTCACCCGAAGCATTAAAATCTAGTGCAGCATAACCAAGCATCGCGTGCGTTGGACGGTACAGGTCTTTTTTCTTTCCAACTTTTTCTTCTAGCCATTCTTCATGCCACATAGTCGCCAATTGACCCGCTAGATTTCCTCCAGCAGAATAGCCAGAGACGACGATAAAGTCCTCGTCAACATTGTAGGTCTCTGCATTTTCTCTCAAATAAGCAACTGCTGTTGCTAATTCAACAAGAGGATTTGGAAAAACAGATACTGGATTTTTAGGAAGTTCATCAGGATTATCACTAGCATAAGCTGCCTGACCTTCTGTTGCATAATGAACCACAACAACATGGAACCCTTCCGCTAAGAAGCGTAACGCCACTTGTTCATCTTCTCGAAATGAGGTCCAAAAGTAAGCACCACCCGGACAAACCACGATCGTTGGGTACTTACGCTGTAAGTCGATTTCATGGCTAGGTTCTTGAAAATAGTATTTCGCATATGCACCATTTTGACCTAATTTTCTCTCAAAATATTTCATAAATCCCCCTATCATTTTTTTGTTTAGTAAACTAAGAAAATAATTCATTGACTTAATAATGATTATAGCGTTTTCATGTTAAAATAGAACTATCAAATCATTAGAAATTAACTATCATTTTTTCAGGAGTATTCAATGAACTTCGAGCAATTAGAGAAACAGTTGTATGCATTGACCGATAGCGAAAAACGCTATCTTGAAAATGATGTTCCTGATTATTACAAACATCCAATGACAACTATTCAAAATAGAGCCATCTACCATTTTTCCTATAAAAATTTTCCTCTTGAAAAGATTGCTCCCTTTTATATAAGAAAACAAAGTCGATTCGTGCCTGTACCAGAACATGTCACAGATGTCATTGAAATAAATTACGTTTATAAAAGAACAGGGCAACACAAAGTGAATGAAAAAACAATTACGCTTAATCAAGGGGATTTAATCATCATTGATACCAACACTAGTCATGAAGCTAGCGAAGTTGGTCTAGAAGATATTATTATCAGCATCAATGTCACCCAAGAGTATTTTAAGCAACACTTTTTGAATCTCTCCCAAAACTTTTCAGCCTTATCTCAATTTCTCTTTCAAGCAATCTCCGAAAGTCGTCACCACAATCAATACCTTATCTTTCGTAGCACCAACACTAATTACCTACACCTTCTATTCCAGCAGCTACTCCATGAAACGTATTTCCCAACACAATACCACACGCAAGTATCCAGTCATTTTTTGCAACTCATTCTTTTAGAATTGGTCAACTCTTTCTCTGTAGAAGCTAACGGTATCAGTGAAGATAGCAATAAACAACAACTCACGTTAGATATTTTAAGTTTCATCGACCATCATTACTTGACAGCAACACTATCTGAGTGTGCCAAACAATTTGGCTATAATAGCAGTTACTTTAGCCAACTTGTCAAGCAAACTACTGGCTTAACATTTAAACAATTGCTTCATTCCAAAAAGCTCGAAGTCAGCTTGATTCCCTTGCTCCATTCTTCTGTTTCTATACAAGATATCGCTATCGATTCAGGGTTTTCAAACTTGAATCAGTACTATAAACTCTTTAAAGCACGCTATGGGATGACACCTGCACAATACCGATTAGATAACAGTAGTATAAATTCTATGTGAGTCTTCAAAAAGTTTAAAGCGGTGACACTGGATGTTCTATTCCATTAAATCGCTCATCCGCCCGCCATGCTCAAAAAGCGTAATAGAATGGAACAGACTCCCGTGAGGTTAGTCTGCTCACTCTATTACGCTTTGGCACTAAAAACTATAACAAACGATTAACGACCTGGTTCCAACCTGCCAGCTTTTCCAAACGAATAGAAGCAAAGGAAGGTTCAGGAGAAATTCGATGGCTACTCAATTGGTCAAGAATATGTTCTGAATAAGCTCCACAAGATATCCCTGCCATATAAGCGACGCCTGTGCAAGAGGCCTCCTCAATAGTGGCAATGGCAATCTCTGCATTAGTCAAATTACTTTGAAATTGCATGAGGTACTGATTTTTAGTTGGACCACCATCCACACTAATTTGTTTAATCGGTAAATTGGAAACATCCTTCATTGCGCTAATCACAGCGTTGATCTGATAGGCGATGCTTTCCAAAGTTGCTTTAGCCAGTTCAGCACGACCAGTTATGCGGGTCATTCCTACAAAGGAAGCGGTGATATCATCTCTAAAATAGGGTGCCCCCAATCCCGAAAAAGCTGGAATAAGGTAGGTTTGGTCTTCTGGTCTAGCTTGTGCAACCAGGTCTTCTAATTCATCCGTTGATTTTATCAGCCCCACCTGTTCTTGTAACCAAGTAATGACAGCTCCTGAGTAATTAACATTCCCCTCAAGAACATAATGACATATTCCTTGAGACTGCCAACCAACCGAGACTGCAAGATGGTTAGGGATCATACTGACCTCTGTTCCAATATTCATCATAATAGAGGAACCTGTTCCATATGTTGCCTTGATAGCTCCTGGTTGCTCACCTTTGTGGGCAAAAAGTGCTGCATGAGAATCCCCGATCACGGCATGAATAGGAATCGTAGCAGGAAGAATTCCATCAAAGTCTGTCCAACCAAAATGACTGTCAGATGGCTTAATGTCAGGGAGGTAAGACCTTGAGATGTCAAAGAGGTGACAAAGTTCTTCGTCCCACGATAAGGTCGTTAAATTCATTAACTGTGTCCGACTAGCATTGGAAACATCTGTAACGAAAGACTCCCCTTTGGTTAATTGATAGACCAACCATGAATCTACTGTTCCACAAGCTAACTCTTCGGGCAATTCATCCATCTGTCTCAGAATCCAAGCGTATTTAGCCGCTGAAAAATAAGGTGACAAGGGCAAACCTGTTTTTCGTTTGACCATAGAAGCCTGAGAAATATTGAAGCTATCTGTTATCTCCTTGGCTCGGGCACATTGCCAGACAATGGCATTCTCGACTGGCAACCCTGTCTTTCTATTCCAGACCAAGGCAGTCTCTCTTTGATTGGTGATTCCAACGGTTTTTATTTCAGTTTTATCAATCCCAACAACGATTTCTCGAACAAGAGATAACACATTGTTATAAATCTCTAATGGATCATGAGACACCCAACCTTTTTCGTTGACTAATTGCTGATGTGATTTGCTGACCTTCTTTACAATATTTCCTTCTTGATCAAAAAGGAGTACCTTCGTTCCCTGAGTGCTTTGATCAATCCCTATCACATAAGTCATAGGCTTAGCCTCGAGCGGGACGGAAGTAGGTTGCATCATCCCCAGCCAAGTACGCCTTCACTTCATCTTCGATTGGATCGTAGAGGTCTGCTTTGATTCCCAGATATTTACAAGCTTCATAAAGCACTGGAACGACATCAGACTGAATGGCTGCCACGTGATGGATGTAAGGGCCATACACTAAGTGCGATTCTAAACGGTTCAAATTGTCAAATTCGACATAACAGTAGGTCCCTTGGTTGTATGGGCCGTCAATGCCCTTGGCGTTACCAATCAATAAAGAATACTCTCCATTATCCCCATCAAAGCGACACAAGGTATAATCTGTTTTCTTAGCTAGGAAGCCAACAGAACCAGGATAATCAAAGACAAAATGACGTGGTGGCAAAATTGGTTTGGTTTCAGCTGTTTGATAAGCAAACACCCCTAAATGTTGGAGCAATTCACCATTTGGATTTTCTGGGTGGCGACAGTTCACATCAGCAAATATCGCGCGATGCTCTCCCATAGATGCAGCTTCTACTAGAAGTTCTGAGATTGCCCCATGAACATCTGTTTCACAGACAAATGGAATGCCTTCTTCTTGCAAAAGAGATAAGGATGCATAAGGTAAAATACCGATTTCTTCTTGAAGAGCTGTCCAACACTGAATGACACCCGCATTACAACCGTAAAACTTGCACAAATTTTCAAGAGCTACTTTTAAAGCAGCAACCATGGTCAATTCATCTGCTGTAATTTGAACCTCTGTATGTGTATGGAACCAGTCTTCGACCGATTTTACTGTTTCAGCTTCTTCAGCCTTAACACGATTGATTTCATTGACCAATTCACGGATTGGAACTGGTGATAAGTCGATGTTGAATCGTTCCAACAACTCTCCCTCATTGCAGATAACCGTCCAGAAGTCAAATGGACGAGGACCAACTTGTAAAATACGGGTGTTTTTAAAGGTTTTGACAACATTACAAACCTTAACAAAATCTTTCACACCACGTTCAAACGCAGGGTCGTCCACATCAGAGTTCTTGATATAGGTAAAAGGTACCTTGAAACGGCGCAACACTTTTCCGATGGCAAAAAGGCCACACTGACTGTCACGCAGACGAGAACCGTCTTCGGCTGGCGTTTCATCTTTCGGGCCCCAGAGCAAGACAGGCACATCAAGCTGTTTTGCCAAGCGTGCAACTGCGTATTCTGTGCCAAAGTTTTCGTTAGCGATAAAGAGGCCATCAATTCCTGCAGCCTTAAATTTTTCAGCAGCAGCGTTGACACTAGCATCATCAAAAATCAACCCATCTTCATTAATATCCTTGATATCAATGTAATCAATAGCCCATTCATCTAATTTTTCGCGGGTGTAATTAGCATACTCAATAGCTGCATCTGCACTAAACAAATTGCGACGTGTTGGAGCAAATCCTAAAGTTACTTTATCCATTTTTTACCTACCTTTTTAAAAGTTCTTTAACAGATTGACTGATACCGTCAACCGATATACCATAGTGATTGAAAACTTCTGCGGTTGTCCCAGTGACAATGTGATCGTCTGGCAACGCCATTATTTTTAAAATACCACGACCTTCTTGCGCAACAACCGATGCAATTGCCTCTCCGAGCCCTCCATGCGAACTATGTTCTTCAACAGACACAATACCTGCTGTCTCTGTGATTGCTTTTTTTACAGCCTCTGTATCAAATGGTTTTAAACTTGCAAAATTGAGAACCCGTGCTTTTATCCCCTCATTTGCCAAGTTTTCCGCAGCATCCATAGCCACTCGGACCGTTTCGCCAACTGCTGCAATCGTGATGTCATCTCCCGATACCATCTCACGCGCTTTCCCAATTTCAAAAACAACATTATCAGCTGTGAAGCAATCTTCAACTGGATTTCGGCCAAGACGAATGTAGGCTGGCTTGTCTGACTTGACTAAGTATTCAAAAACTGCTTTTGTTTCATGACGGTCTGCCGGAATAATAACTTCTAAATTTGGAATGGCCCGCGTCACCGCAATATCTTGAAGGGAATGGTGACTCATTCCCAGAGCACCGTAGCTGACGCCCCCGCTAATTCCGACCAATTTCACGTTCTGGTTAGAATAAGCCACGTCAACTTTAACTTGCTCAATGCTTCGCATACTAAGAAAACATGCGGGCGATGCTACAAAAGGACGTTTCCCGTTGAGAGCTAATCCAGCTGCCACACCCACTATATTTTGCTCAGCGATTCCGACTTCTATGTGTTGTTCAGGTAGGGTCTCCCCAAATTTGACAAGAGAAGCCGACCCTCTTGAGTCACTGGTTAGGACCACAATATCTTTATTAGTTTGGCCTGCTTCTACTAAAACATCACACATTACTGCTCTGTTGGCTATCTTATTTGCCATTTCCTAACTCCTCCAACGCTCGATCTAGGTCAGCAATTGCCGCCTCATACTCTTCGTGATTAAGAGCATGGTGATGCCAACTTGCCATTCCTTCTGCCGCAGATACTCCTTTTCCTTTTAAGGTATTCGCAATAATAACCATTGGTTTACCTTCAATCTTGTCATTATATGCAGCTAATAATTGCTCGATGTCATTGCCATCTGCCACATCAACCACATGCCAACCGAAAGCTTCCCATTTGCCATGAAGATCTTTTAGTCCCATGACATCTTCCGTAGACCCAGTAATTTGAAGTCCATTGCGGTCAATAATAGCTGTCAAATTATCCAGCTTATATTGAGCAGCCGCCATCGCTGCTTCCCAAACAGAGCCTTCGGCCAATTCACCATCCCCCATCAGCGTATAAGTCTGATAGCTAGCCCCATCTAATTTAGCTGCCAAAGCACTCCCGACGGAAACAGACAAGCCATGCCCTAATGAACCTGTGTTCATCTCAATCCCATCAACAAGATTATTCGGATGCCCTAATAGGCGTGAATCAAATTGAGAGAAGGTTTTTAATTCTTCCTTTTCAATAAACCCCTTATCCGCTAAAATAGCCCAAAGGATCTCAACAGCATGCCCCTTACTTTGGATGTAGCGGTCCCGTTCAGGGGCTTCTGGATTAGTTGGATCAACATGAAGTTGGTGATAATAAAGACTGACTAAAATATCAGTACAAGACAAGTCCGATCCTACATGGCCTGCTCCTGCCTCGTAGATCATGGTCACAAAATCTTTTCGAAGCTCAATAGCTTTACGTTTTAAATCTAATAAATTCACTTTTAGACATTCTCCTTACTGAAATACCCCACACAAAGATTGACAACTACTCCCTTCTATACTTTCTATAGCGCTTAGGTATTCCGTTATTCTAAACCATCCCTTTCTGACTGAAAGGATTTTACAAGCTTATTTTAAAACCCACACGATTTTCTTGCAAGCGTTTTTAATAAAAAATAAACTTATTTTATTTTAGTTTAGTAAACTAATTGACACATCGTTTGTTTTCACTTATACTTGAATGACACTAACTACCAAGGACAAGATTATGATAAAGCTAGAAGATATTGCTCGATTGGCCGGGGTTTCAAAGGCAACAGTCTCGCTCGTTTTAAATGATAAACCCGGTGTCAGTCAGAAAAAAAGGGCGGAAATTCTCCAACTCGTTAAAGAAAACGATTATCAGCCATTACGGCAGTCCAGAAAAAAAGAGAGGGAGGCCTATCGCTATACGGTCCGTCTATTGGCCTGCAATGACATCAATCGATTCA
Organism: Streptococcus ovuberis; assembly: GCF_012396585.1. Taxonomy (GTDB): domain Bacteria; phylum Bacillota; class Bacilli; order Lactobacillales; family Streptococcaceae; genus Streptococcus; species Streptococcus ovuberis. The sequence goes on along the minus strand of NZ_JAAXPR010000006.1, from coordinate 55,654 downwards.
CTTATAATTTTCAAAAACTACCTCATTTCAATGAGTTGATCAATGACTTTTTGGTACTTTCTACTGATTTTCACATTCATCTTACTGTTAATTCTATTTCCATTAGCCATCTTAAAGAAGATCTAATGACCCTTGAAAGCCAGCAAGCTTCAGATGCCATTATTTTACTCGGGACCGATCTTCCTGAGAGTATTTTAATCGCTCTTAAAGAATTACACCATCACATTATTGTCATCGATACTTGTTTCGATCATCTTAATAGTAATTTCATTAGCATTAATAACTATCAAGGGGCTTTCCTTGCTACGGAACATCTGATTCAAAATGGCCATAAGGACATTGGCTACGCCATGGCAAAATATCGGATTCAAAATTTTCAAGAGCGTTATCAAGGTTTTGAAGGAGCTATGAAAAAATACAATCTGGATTCCAAACAATTTCAGCGCTTACGTTTTCCTGCTAATTCTATTGGAACTTATCCTGATAAGATTCCTTCTTCCACATTGCCAACGGCCTTTTTTTGTGAGAACGATTCTATCGCCATCAGCCTGATTCGCTCTCTCCAAGCTGCCGGCATTCGCGTTCCTGAAGATGTTTCTGTCATCGGATTTGACAACATTTCAGAATCCGTCATTATCACACCAGAATTATCCACCATTGATATCAATCGTCAGTTTATGGTGACAAAAGCTCTTGAAAAAGCTGTCTCCATCATCAAAAATGGTGAAATTAATCAAACACAGACCCGTATCAATACCCGCTTAGTGGTTCGACAGTCCGTAAAAAAACTAGAAACTCATAGTTGAGCCAGATTCTGAATTATTGTATCGTGCTGCACTAGCCCTAAGAAATTAAAGGGATTCATTCCCCTATTGTCGGTGTCACTAAAGAGGCCTATTTGGATGACTTTATGGGGCCTTTGAAGTCCATCTGACCCCAGAAGATATGGCCTACTTGGACGAACTTTACAAGCCACATCAGATTGTAGGTGCCTTGCCAAAACCAAATTAGTCCATAACTCTTCCTGAGAAAAGTTGTGACTCCAAATGAAAATCACACTGCCTTACCTTGGTTTAAAACCCAGGTAAAACAGTGTGATGTTTTGTTTTTAGTTATCCGTTTAGAGAAATTCCTAATGCCATTCTATCAAAATCTTTAAGTCAACCATTAGCTCTCATTGACCCAGAGTTCAATGCCATATTCACCATCGGCGATGGTCCAAATCTGCCCGCTGTACCATATCTCGGACCCACTCCTTCGCCACGGTCACAGGACTATGAGACATTTCAGACAGGCCTTCGGGAGAAATCTTATAGGCGATCACCCCCTTCTTTTTAACCAGATAGATATCTGCTTCTTTTTCTACCTTAAAAGACTGAGGCAGATTGAGGCAAAGATTGCCACAGTAATAGCCAACAAGCCTAAGAAGGTGAGTAAAATGATACTAATGGATTTTTTCATAAGCTACCGATTTCTAGAGCTTGATCTCCTAAAAGAGCTCTTCTAAAATCGCTGCAAAATTAGTCTTGAGCGCTTCCAAACTGACGGTGACTTCTGCACGCGTTTGGTTATTTTTAACGGTGACTTGACCCGCTTCCAGCTCACTTTCCCCTAGCGTCAGGATGGTTTTGGCCGCAAACTGATCTGCCGATTTAAACTGTGACTTGAGCTTGCGTCCTAGGACATCTCGCTCAACCTTAAACCCTTGAAGACGAACCGCCTGCACGATTTCCAGCGCAGCCGCATTAACCACATCGCCCAAAACAGCAACATAAAGATCCAAAGCTGGCTCTATTGGTAATTTCAAGCCTTGAGCCTCTAAAATCATAAGCAACCGTTCCTGGCCAAGGCCAAACCCAAAACCTGGAGTCTCAGGACCGCCCATTTGTGCGACCAAACCATCATAACGGCCACCGGCACAGATGGTTAATTCACTGTCGTTGACCTTGGTAATGAATTCAAAAATCGTGTGGTTGTAATAGTCTAAACCACGAACCATATTGGTATCAATGACATAAGGAATCTTGAGTGCTTCCAGCATTTCACGCACCGCATCAAAATGAGCCTGACTCTCCTCGTCCAGATAATCTAAGATAGACGGTGCATTTGCGACTGCCACTTTGTCCTCTTTTTCTTTACTGTCTAGAACCCGTAGAGGATTTTCCTCCAAACGGCGTTGGCTGTCCTTGGACAGCTGATCCTTCAAAGGTGTCAGGTAATCAATCAAGGCCTGACGGTATTTGGCACGACTTCCAGGCGTTCCTAGCGTATTAAGGTGAAGGACCACATCCTTGATTCCCAACTTGTTGAACAGTTGATAAGCCATAGCCATGGTCTCAACATCGGTCGCAGGATTGCTAGACCCAAAACACTCAACACCCAATTGATGAAATTCACGCAAGCGTCCAGCCTGGGGGCGCTCATAGCGGAACATAGCCCCCATGTAATAGACCTTGACTGGCTTTGGCACTTCTGGTGCAAATAGTTTGTTTTCCACATAAGAACGTACAACAGCAGCAGTGCCCTCTGGGCGTAAAGTGATATGTCGGTCACCCTTGTCGTAAAAATCATACATTTCCTTGGTCACGATATCAGTCGTGTCTCCGACAGAACGGGCAAAAACCTCGTAATGCTCAAAAAGCGGTGTCCGGATCTCTGCATAATTGTAGCTGGCAAACGTCTCACGCGCCACTGCTTCGACATATTGCCAACGTTCAGACTGACCTGGCAAAATATCTTGGGTTCCTTTGGGTTTTTGGAGTTTCATTGGCATTCCTTTCCTCTAGTACATCTATTATCTGTTCAAACAGCTCTCTGAGTTCAACCACAGATGGGTTTTCAAAAGATCAGTGTTTCCTTATTTTATCATAAAAGACAGGGGAATTAAACTAGTAAGAAAAGGAATTTTTCCCTTTTCTTATTAGTCTCAACCAGTTCCTTGACAAGGTTGTCAAGGAACTGTCAAGCTATGATATAATCTGATATAGCTAATTGTCAAAGGTCAAAGACATTTGATAGACCGATTTTAGTCCTATTCGTTATACTGGAAACAGAAAGGAGGCCTCATGAAACTCGGACAACACCTAGTCCATTACCGTAAAATTGCTAAGCTCTCCCAAGAAGATTTGGCTGAACAGATTTACGTGACAAGGCAGACTATTTCCAACTGGGAAAATAATCACACCTATCCCGATGTGCAAAGCCTAATCCTACTCAGTCAGATCTTTCAGGTGAGCCTTGATGACTTAATCAAAGGAGATCTTGAAGAAATGAAAACCATCGTTCAACACTCTGAACTGAAGCAGTTCGATAAAGATACCTACTTCATGCTAATTGGCATGCTTAGCATGATGCTCACTGGTTTTCCTCTTGTCTATTTTTTAGAATGGTGGGGAGTCTTAATCCTCGTCCTACAGTTCCTTCCAACTATCTATTTTGCCAACCGCATTGAGCGTTTTAAAAATAAGTACGATGTCCAAACCTATAAGGAGATCCTGGCTGTTTCTAACGGTCATCTGCTAGACTCTCTCCAGAAACGAGAAGAGAAAGCCAAGGCTCCTTATCAGAAACCTCTCATTGTCCTAATGTTTGCCCTGATCAGCGCAACTATTGTGGTCCTCGTAGCTTTCATCACTCTTAAACTCTTTCCTTTGCACTAAATGATCTAAACTTCCGAGTAGGACTATCGCTTCTATGGAAGCTACACAACAAATGCCAGACAAGTTTTAAGCCAAACTCTAGCGTTGCTGTTTCAACAGTCAAGCGCTAGGGTTTTTATGGTTTCATAAACCTTGAGCAATTCCTTTGCTGCAAGCAACCTTGTCTTTCTAACAATTTTTTGGCCTACACACACCAAGAAAACCTAGCCAGATCTCTCTAGCTAGGTTGGAGTCCTGAGATTATTTGCGACGTCCTGGACGTTCACCATAACCATAGTAGGCATCTTCAATGATTTCTTGCATATGGTCAACCATTGGCAAGCGTGGGTTGGCTGGAGAACATTGGTCCTCGTAGGCAAGGAGAGCCAATTCACGAGAATATTTCTTCAGTTCGTTCTCATCCACACCCTGTGCTTTAAGGTTCATCTCGATACCGAGACGGCAACCGAGGTCATAGACCGCTTTAGCATAAGATTCCACAGCTTCTTCTGGTGTTGATGCTGGAAGTCCGAGCAATTTTGCAATATCTTGATACTTCTCATCCGCACGGTAGTAGTTGTACTTAGGCCATGTCGCAGTCTTGGCAGGACGTGTACCGTTGTAACGGATAACGTATGGCAAGAGAATTGCATTGGTACGACCGTGAACCGTATGGAAGCGAGCACCAATCTTATGTGCCATTGAGTGAGAAATACCGAGGAAGGCGTTGGCAAAGGCCATACCAGCCATTGTAGAGGCGTTATGCATTTTCTCACGAGACTCAAAGTCTGCTTCTTTCACAGAGCGCTCCAAGTATTCAAAGACAATCTTGATGGCTTGAAGAGCCAAACCGTCTGTAAAGTCATTGGCCATTTGGGATACATAGGCTTCTGTTGCATGAGTCAAGACGTCCATACCAGTATCTGCCGCGATGAATCCTGGCACGGTCATGACAAGTGCTGGGTCAACAATAGCAACGGTTGGGGTCAATGAGTAGTCAGCGATTGGGTACTTACGGTTGTTTTCTTTATCTGAGATAACCGCAAATGGGGTCACTTCAGAACCAGTACCAGATGTTGTTGGGATGGCAATAAACTTCGTTTTCTTACCGAGTTCTGGGAACTTGAAGGCACGTTTACGGATATCCATGAATTTTTGAACAAGGTCATGGAAGTCCACTTCTGGTTGTTCGTAGAAGAGCCACATCACTTTAGCAGCATCCATCGGAGAACCACCACCAAGAGCAATAATGGTATCAGGTTTGAAGGTACGCATGAGCTCAGTACCTTTATAAACGGTGGTGATATCTGGATCTGGTTCCACTTCAGCAAAGATTTGGTAAGTTACCTTGTTACGACGAAGATGAAGTTGCTCTAAGATACGATCCAAGAATCCAAGTTCAACCATGGCTTTGTCTGTCACAATCATAACGCGTTCAACGTCACGACATTTTTGCAAGTATTCGATCGAATCACGCTCGAAATATGTTTTTGAAGGAACTTTAAACCATTGCATATTATTTCTACGTCTTCCTACTTTTTTGATGTTCAAGAGATTTACAGCACTAACGTTACCAGATACTGAGTTGCTGCCGTATGAACCACAACCCAGCGTCAATGAAGGTAAGAAGGCATTGTAAACGTCACCGATACCACCAAAGGTAGAAGGAGAGTTCCAAATAACACGGATAGCACGCACGATACCACCAAATTCTTTGGCAAGGTCTTCGTCTTTTGTATGGATAGCAGCTGAGTGTCCAAGACCATGGAATTCAACCATTTGACGCGCTTTTTCAAGACCGTCTTCACGTGTTTCAGCTCTTAAAACAGCGATGACAGGCGATAATTTCTCACGTGTCAATGGTTCATTTTCACCAACTTCTTTACATTCTGCAGCAAGGATGTTGGTCCCTTCTGGTACAGAGAAACCTGCCTGCTCCGCAATCCATACTGCTGGCTTCCCAACGATATCTGGATTGAGTTTTGCACCTGCACAATTTTTGCTGTTGGCTTTAGCACCGAAGCAGAATTCTTCAAGAAGGGCTTTTTCTTTCTTGTTGACGAAGTAAGTGTGGTAAGACTTGAATTCTGTGACAAATTCATCATAAATCTCATTGTCGATAATAACCGCTTGCTCAGAAGCACACACCATACCATTATCAAAGGACTTAGACATCACAATGTCATGTGCCGCTTGACGGATATTAGCTGATTTTTCAACGTAAGCTGGAACATTACCCGCACCTACACCGAGAGCTGGTTTACCGCATGAGTATGCTGCCTTAACCATAGCGTTACCACCAGTTGCTAAAATAGTGGCGATCCCTGGGTGGTTCATCAAGGCGTTAGTTGCCTCAAGAGATGGGGTTTCAATCCACTGCACACAGTTTTCAGGAGCACCAGCAGCAATAGCAGCGTCACGAACGATTTGTGCGGCATGAGCTGACGATTTCTGAGCTGATGGGTGGAAAGCAAAGATGATTGGGTTACGTGTTTTAAGGGAAATTAAAGCCTTAAAAATCGCTGTTGAAGTAGGGTTGGTTGTTGGTGTGATACCACAAATAACTCCGACAGGTTCAGCAATCAAGGTCAAGCCTTTTACATCGTCTTCCTCAATAATGCCCACTGTTTTTTGGTGGCGCATATTGTTAACAACGTGCTCACAGGCAAAGAGGTTTTTAGTCGCCTTATCTTCGAAAACACCGCGTCCTGTTTCCTCATAGGCGTGCATGGCTAACTCACCATGGGCATCAAGGGCAGCTACAGAAGCTTTCGCGACAATATAGTCCACTTGCTCTTGATTGAGCTTGCGCATTTCGTCCAAGGCAACTAGCCCTTTTTGAACCAAGCTATCAATCGCTTGATTCACATCTTCTACAGCAACTTTTTTTGCTTTATCACTCATGTATAGACTCCTTTTTGATGAGTTTGTTAATTTATTCACAATATTATTGTACTACATTTCCAAAAAAATGTAAATAGTTTTCAATAAATTTCACAATCTTTTTTTGAGGTTTTTTCTCCTCCTTACTCCCCCTTTCTATTTGGTCACCTCCTTTTCCAAAAGTTTTTATTTTCACAATCTTTGGAAGCGATTTCTTGTTTCTTTTTCAATTCTACCATTTTTTGAAAATGGTTTCAAGTATTTTTTTACAAACTACTCTACACACCAACCGTACCAACAAAAAAAGGCACTAGGCCTGAGGCAACAGTTCTAGTACCTTAACAAATTGTTTCTTACCTCTAATATAGAGTAAGAACTGCCTTTTTGCGTCCTTTTACTATATTTTCAAATAAAAATACCCTAACAGTCTCTAATAGTAATGTTTAAAGAGTGGTAGAGCGACGACGCTTGAATACCCCTAAACTAGTTAAAGCAAGAGCAGCTCCTAAAAGCGTTGATACTACTGATCCTTGTTCGCCAGTTTTAGGTAGGGTAGGGCGTGATGAGGTTGTTGTATCCTGTTCATTTTTCGAAGCAGATGGTGTGGATTTTTCTTTCTCCTGACCTAATGGGGCCTTGCCTTCCTTACTAGTATCAGTTGATGCCTGCTGTCCCTTCGTCGCTACTTCTACTTTGCCATTGCCAACAATAGTCTGTACCTTTTCAGGCAATGTGCTAACTTCGGGATTTTTTGTTTCGTCAGTTGCTAATACTCGGTACATGGCGTGATCTTTGACCGGCGAAGGAATTCCTTGACCGAAAATTAAACGTTCCTTACTATGATCGGAATCATCAAGAACTGTTGCATTATGCAATGTGTTACCAGCAGGAATATAAACTAATCCAAATCCAAGACCTTGCTCTGTTTTCACATTGAAATCAAAGACTTGACGCCCATCGGCATAATTGATATATTCCAGCTGTCCACTTGTTTTGCCATCAAAGTTTACTTTACCATCTGCCGTGATCACAGCTGTCTGGTTTAGGGCATTTTTCCATGTCCCAACCAGAGCAGAGAAATCCCCTTTCTGAGCAAGGATTGGCTGGTCAGAAGTGGTAGGTTTCTCAATAGGGGTAGCCACGTCAACTTTAGGCTCTGTCTGAGGGGTCGGCTTTGCTGGTTGAGGAGCTGAAGTCATACCTTGGTCAGTTGAAGTTGCCTCTGGTAGTGTCGTAGTCACTACACGGCCATTTTTCAAGGTAAACTTCACTAAACCTGCGTAGTAATGCTTCATGCCGTTAATATCCACATATGGATTCCTAGTGTAGAGTCGAGCCTCATAGTCGCCATCTAACCATTTATCTTTATCTGTAAAAATAGGGTAGTAGAGATCTGAATCATTAAACTTTTGAAGTATACCATTTTTTTCAACAATGGTATTTGTTGGCATGTGAACATAATCAACATCTACTTCAATATAAGGGTCACCATAGATTGTTGGACTCAGTTGACTAGTTGGCAACTTGCCACCATCATTAGCGAAATCCACCACTAAATCATAAGTATTATCGTTGATTTCCTTCAAACTTGCATTTAGCTGATAAGGGTTGTCAAGAGTCCCAACTCGTTGTGCTGTGATAATGCTCTCTGCTTTATTTGCTGATTGTCCGTTCACTTTACCGGCTGTAATCTGAAAATGCCCTATACCAGAATAGGTATGTTTATTGCCCGACGCATCAGTGTACGGTTCTTTAGTGTTAACCCTAACTTCATATATACCATCAGGCCATGGCGAACTATCGCCAGAGACGTGCTGTCGGTCAGTCACATGAAGCTTATCAAAATAAATCATCCCATTCGATTTGTCAATCGATTCTCCTGTTGTCACATTGACATAAGCGAACTCTGCTTGGATGTAATCGTTTATAGCACGATTTTCAGCACTTATACGACCAGCATCGTTAGTAAAGGCAGTTTTGACATTTACCCAAGTGCTATCACTATCTGGAGTAGCCGTCACACTTAACGTGTGATGATAATTAGTTTGTGCCTCCGATACCTCGCCAGTCACTACTGCTGGTTCTGTAGCAGATTCTTGAGCATACACCGCTTGACCAGAAGCTGTTGCAAGGACTGCTGTTAAGACAGCTGCAGAGGCTAATTTAAGAAATTTATGATTCATAAAAGAACTCCTGTTTGTTTTTTGAGATAATAACTTCTCTACTTTATTTTACAAAAAATAAAATAGCTAAAATAGTTTTATCAAGTTCCACTTTCAAAAAGTTCAAAAATCATTTCATTGGAGGGATTTTGGCGATAAATTTAAAGGAGTACTTGAGCAAGCCCCAATAAGTTACCCTATCTATGTTACAATGGAACTAGTTATCAGGATAAGGATGGACAAAAATGACAGAGCAGACGCAAACTAAAAAAATTAGCCTTGTAGCAAAACAACAACTTTTCGGTCCTCACTTCCGATCTTGGCGTGAAAGACGGGGCTATTCGCTTAAAGAAGCAGCGGGAAACATTTTGAGTCCCCAAGCTCTCAGCCAGTTTGAACTCGGTAAAACCACCGTGTCAATTGTTACCTTCAACCGCTTGCTAATTTCTATCGGTGTTGAATGGATCGATTTTATGGGAGATTATCCTGGAGAGCAAACGGCCTCTGCTCAAAAAATGTTCTGGAATTTGCGTAGTACTCAAAGCAATAATTACACATGGGGTAGCATGAAAAAACAACTCCAAGAAGAATTAGAAGATTACTATGAAGATAATCCTTTTATTAAAGAAATTTTCTTTGAATGGTTACTCCTATCTCACAGTAATTCTCCAGGTGTTCTTGAGAGCCGTAACTTAAAACCTTTCATTTCTCACATGTTAAAGCATAACCTTTGCCTCAACACCTACGAAGGACAATTGCTTTTGCTTATCTTCCCAAAATTGCCTCTTAAAGAGCAGTTGGCCTACACAGAGACTGTCCTAGCTAATCTCAAAAAAGCCTGCCAAAGCAATGACTACCGTTTGGCTTTTCGTGCGATTACTGACGTGGTCTATATGGTCAAATACCTCTCTGCTCTTGAATTGTATCTGCATTCTCAAGACCTGATTAACAAGGCTAGAGCAACAGTCACACCATCTCCAGTCGCCAGCAATTTACTCCTACTTAGAATGGTAGAGCTTGATATGGAAGAAATTTTCCTCTGGCTGATGCAAAATAATCTACAGGCTCTTAAAAAAGCTGAGAATATGATTGAGATGCTGGATCATATGATTAATTTTTTCCCACATAACAATTGGCAATTAACTAAACAAGCTTTTATTCACGGTTTTAATCAGTTTAATAAAACCGGAAAACTTCTTTATGAAGACTAATACATCAGGCAAAGGATCAATCATGATACATTTTAATATCTGCTTCTAAGTCTGATGAAATGTGTAATCATTAAATCTCAACACAAGCATAGACAGATTGTTATTACATCTACTGGTTTAACAACTTTCAGTATAGCAGATGTAGTTGTCTTTTCTGTTGCACTTCATTTTACAACGGGCCTAAACAATTTATCTAAATTGTTTAGGCTCTTTACTACGCCCAAAAAGGCTCTATAATTTATACAGAGGCTATATTCATCGTAGAAATTTGAAAAATTATGGACCCAATACTTGAACAAGAACGGATGTGTTCTACCACATTGTGTTTACCCACATCAAACATATGGAGAAAAAAACATTTTCAGATAACCGTTTTCACAAAAGTTATATCTTCTCATGAAATTTTATTATAATGTAAACGAAAATGGGGCAGAGCTAACGTACATATGTAAGCATCGTGAAAATATGTATGCCGTTGTGTTCACCTCTAAGTATGGACGAAAAGCAATCTATAATTACTGTCGAAGTAGTTTAGGTAAACTATTTCATCGCTTGTGTAGTCGCATAGATATCCAAGCGACCAAAAGACATTTAACACCAGACCACATAGTCAATATCCCCTCGCGAATTAACATATCTAGTTTTTGTGGGTTATTCAAAACGCAAGAGTACTCTATGGTAATTGACAAACACATCAATCTTAGATTATAAGCATGGGAATATCCGTTTTAAAATCCAGTAATGTTTCGCTGATTATCGTTTAGCAATAGAGATAAAGCTTACCTTATCTGGCCGATAGCTGATGGTATCGATCTGGAAAATTTGTCCACTGGTTAGATAAGCTATGCTCTTAACCACCACGACCATTTCATAGTCACCTAAGTCCATCAACGCTCTCTCTTCTTCATTGGCATGGCGAAAGGAGATTTCACGGCGAGAATGAGAAATAGTTAAGCCTAGCTCTTCCTCCAAATACCGATAAATAGACCCTTCTGCTATCCTACGGTTGAGAAAGGGAATGATGCGGCGATCAAAGTAAGAAATCTCATACTCTGAACGCTCCCCATCAATAGTCCTTACCCGACCAACGCGATAGAAATCAACGGCCTCATCTACTCCAAAGGTTTCCATCAAATCAGGTTGGCCTTGAACAATATAGAGGTCGGTCATCTCAGTTTCAATGTTGTGGAGCGCAAGTCGGTTTAACTCACTAGCAGTCTTGAGTTCAGAGACATACTGCTTTTTCATGTGGTTATGGTCTAGGACAATAGAATTTCTACCTTGACGTTTCTGAATATATCCTTCTAACTCCAGCATGGATAAGGCTTTCCTGATAGTATCTTTGGAATAAGAGTACATATCCATCAATTCATTCTCTGTTGGCAGTTCGTCGTTAGCTTTCCAGATGGCTTGTTCGATCTTATTTTTAATATCTGTGTACACTTTTTTATATTTACTCATCTAAAGACTTCCTGACTAAAGGTAGTTTTTTTTAAGTTTACCATAAAAGAGTATTAAAAAAAAGAGAATACTTTGAATTTTGAGGTGGGAATCATCAAAAAGAGTTTTTACGGAAAACACAAAAATTATTACGGAAAAGTTATTGACAAATTAAAGCGCTTCCGGTAAAATGAAATACAAAAGAAAGGAAAAAGTTATGACACAGCGAACCAGCGGGGTGCTGATGCACATTACATCACTTCCGGGGGAATATGGTATCGGTTCTTTTGGCCAGTCAGCTTATGATTTCGTTGATTTTCTGGTTGAGACGAAACAAACTTACTGGCAGATTTTACCACTAACAACAACGAGTTATGGCGATTCTCCCTATCAATCCTTCTCAGCTATCGCTGGGAACACTCATTTGATTGACTTTGCTCTCTTAAAAGACCAAGGGCTTCTGGAATCTTTAGATTTGGAAAAGATTGACTTTGGGGATAGGAAAGATCGAGTGGATTATGTGTTAATTGATCGGGTGCGTCGTCCTATTTTAGCCAAAGCTGTTAACCGCTTTTTGAACAATAGTGAGAACAGAGAGCGTTTGCTTGCCTTTGAAACAGAGCATAGCAGTTGGCTAGCTGACTATGCAGAATTCATGGCCATCAAGGAAACATTTGGCAATCGCGCCCTACAAGAGTGGGAAGATCAGGCAATCCTTGCGCGAGACGAGGCAGCCTTGTCCAATTACCGGTCGCTACTAGCCAATCAGATAACCTACTTCAAAGTTTGTCAATATTTTTTCTTTACCCAGTGGAAAGCATTGAAAACTTACGCCAATCAGCGTCATATCAAGATTATTGGGGATATGCCCATTTATGTTTCTGCAGATAGTGTAGAAGTCTGGACCAAGCCAGAACTCTTCAAGTTAGATGAATCCCGCAAACCAACTTATGTAGCTGGTGTCCCTGCGGATCAATTCAGTACGGATGGCCAGCTGTGGGGCAACCCACTTTATGATTGGGAAGCGCACGAACGAACAGGATTTAACTGGTGGATTTATCGGATTCGCGAGAGTTTTAAGCTTTATGATGTTCTACGGATTGATCATTTTAAGGGCTTCTCTGATTTTTGGCAAGTTGATGGAAGGGCCAAAGTGGCTAAAGAAGGTACTTGGGAACCGGGTCCAGGCTACAGCCTGTTTAAAACCATCAAGGAAACTCTTGGAGATCTTCCGATTATCGCAGAGGACTTAGGCAATATTGATTCCAAAGCCCGCCAACTGCTAAGTGACTGTGGATATCCTGGTATGAAGATTTTGGAGTTTGGCTTGAGTGACATAACTGGCAAGAGCATTGATGCACCTCATCGATGTGTTCCGCATTCGGTCGCCTATATTGGCACCCATGACAACGAGGTGGTCAATGATTGGTATCAGAAATTGAGCCCTGAACAAAAAGAGTATGTGGACGCCTACAGTAATCGTAAACCAATTGAGCCAGTGAATCAAGCCATCTTGCGAGTACTTTTTGGAACAGTCAGTAACATAGCTATCGCTAGTATGCAGGATATCTTGGACTTAGACGCAGACAGCCGTATGAATTTCCCATCAACTATCGGTGGTAATTGGCAATGGCGTATGAAAAAAGAAGATTTGACCCAAACTCATAAAGAATTTTTGGCTCGCATCACCCTTCTCTACCAACGGGAAAACGTATCAAATAGTTAGGAGACAAACGTGAAGTTCTTAACAATCAATGTTCATGCCTGGTTGGAAGACCATCAAGAAGATAAAATTGAAGAGTTGGCTAGGGTTATTGCTGAAAAAGACTACGATGTGGTTGCGCTTCAGGAAGTCAATCAGAGCATTACGGCTCCTTATGTCAGTCGAGAGCTAAAGGCTGATAATTACGGTCTAAAGGTTTTGGAGCACTTGGAGAGCTTGGTTGGACCGTGCTATTCTTATTTTTGGAGCAATTCACATATTGGCTATGACCGTTATGATGAAGGAATTGCCATCTTGACTAAACTTCCGGTTTACGAGGTAGATACCTTTTATTGTAGTCGCCATCGAACCCTAGATTCTATTTTATCTCGAAAGGTTTTGGGCGTAACCGTATCTTATAACGGGCAATTAATCACTTGCTATTCTTGCCATATCAATTTACCCAATAGTCCCGGAGAAGATCAACTGGAGAATATTGCGGCGATCGTCAAGCGAACAGATCAGCCAGTCCTAAAAATTCTACTTGGAGACTTTAACACAGATGCTGTTTCGGATAGACCAGCCTATGAGGCGATCAAATCCCTTGGCCTCTATGACGGGTTTGAACTAGCCCATGTCAAGGATTCAGGAATTACTGTTGAAAAGGCTATTGACGGATGGGATGGGAATACTCAGGAAAAGCGTTTAGATTACATCTTCTTGAATCAAGAAAGGGAAGTTCTATCTAGTCAGGTCATTTTTAATGGAAACAATAAACAAGCCATCTCAGACCACTTTGGTATTGAGATGATAATAAACATTTAGGAGCAATCAGATGAAAAAATTATTGAGTTTCGAATTTTGGCAAAAATTCGGGAAATGTTTGATGGTCGTGATCGCAGTTATGCCTGCGGCCGGTTTGATGGTGAGTATCGGAAATTCAATTCCTTTAATCAGTCCTGAATCAGAAATTTTGGCCCGCATCGGAAACATCGTGGCCCAAATTGGTTGGGGGATTATCGGCAATCTTCACTTGCTTTTTGCCCTAGCAATCGGTGGGAGCTGGGCTAAAGAAAGGGCAGGTGGTGCCTTCTCAGCTGGTCTCGCCTTTATCTTGATGAACCTGATCACAGGAAACTTTTTCGGTGTGACAACGGACATGTTGGCAGATTCAGAAGCGACAGTTCAAACGGTTTTTGGGACGCAGATTCCGGTCAATGGCTATTTCGTGAATATCCTTGGTCAGCCTGCTCTGAATATGGGAGTCTTCATCGGAATCATCGCTGGTTTTGTTGGGGCAACAGCCTTTAACAAATATTACAGTTACCGTAAGTTACCAGATGTTCTAACCTTCTTTAATGGCAAACGCTTTGTTCCTTTCGTCGTTATTTACCGCTCAGTTATTGTCGCTCTTGCCTTGGCAGTTTTTTGGCCAGTCGTTCAGACAGGGATCAATAGCTTTGGGAAATGGATTGCCAATTCACAAGATACAGCACCGATTTTAGCTCCCTTTGTCTACGGAACTTTAGAACGCTTGCTCTTGCCGTTTGGCCTTCATCATATGTTGACGATTCCAATGAACTACACATCACTGGGGGGCACTTATGACGTTTTGACTGGAGCTCAAGCTGGTAGTCAGGTTTTTGGTCAAGACCCTCTCTGGCTAGCTTGGATTACGGACTTGATCAATCTGAAAGGTGTCGGAGATACGGCTCAGTATAATGACCTATTAGCAACCATCACCCCTGCACGTTTCAAGGTTGGCCAAATGATTGGTTCGTCTGGCATTCTTATGGGTTTGACCTTGGCTATGTATCGTAATGTAGACCGGGATAAGATGAAGAAGTACAAAGGGATGTTTATTTCATCTGCACTCGCAGTTTTTCTAACAGGTGTTACCGAACCGATCGAATTCATGTTTATGTTTGCCGCTCTGCCACTTTACATTGTCTATGCGCTGGTGCAGGGTGCGGCATTCGCCATGGCAGACCTTGTTAATCTCCGCGTTCATTCGTTTGGGAATATTGAATTTCTAACACGTACACCAATGGCATTGAAGGCAGGTATTGGGATGGACCTGATTAACTTTATCTGGGTTTCTGCTCTCTTCGCTGTCATCATGTACCTGATTGCTAACTTCATGATTAAGAAATTCAATCTAGCAACTGCTGGTCGCAATGGCAATTATGATACGGAGGCAACCGACAGCATCCAAACAGGAGGAGAAGTGGCAAATGCCAATTCTCAGGCTGTTCAAATTATTAACCTCCTAGGTGGTCGGGAAAACATTGAAGATGTCGACGCCTGCATGACCCGTCTACGCGTTAGTGTGAGAGACATAAAGCAAGTTGGTTCAGAACTTGCTTGGAAACAAGCTGGTGCCATGGGATTGATTGTTAAGAATTCTGGTGTTCAAGCTGTTTATGGTCCTAAGGCTGATGTTCTAAAATCAGATATACAGGACTTGTTAGATTCAGGAGTCACAATCCCCAAAACAGTCATCCAAAAGCATTCAGAAGAAGCCAATCAAGATGCCTTTAAAGGAGTAACAGTGTCTGTTCACTCAGTTGCACAAGGACAGATTATTTCAATTTCAGACGTCAAAGATCCGGTTTTTGCACAAAAAATGATGGGAGATGGTTATGCAGTAGAACCAGCTCATGGCGCGATCTATGCCCCTGTATCAGGGCTTGTAACCAGCGTCTTTCCAACTAAACATGCAGTAGGTCTTTTAACAGACGAGGGCTTGGAGGTTTTGATCCATGTTGGTCTTGATACAGTAGCACTCAATGGTGCGCCATTCTCTACCAAGGTTATCGATGGTCAGCGTGTGGCAGCAGGTGATTTACTTTTGGTTGCCGACATAGAAGCGATAAAATCAGCCGGTCGTGAGGCGACAACAGTGGTTGTCTTTACCAATACAGCAGAAATCCAATCTGTGACGCTTGTAACAGAGGGTGAAGCTACAAAAGAAACCCTTGTCGCCAAAGTTATCCTATAATTGAACTGCATTTCGAGTTCTTTATTGCGTTTTCTCAGTTCAATCGACTCACACTGTTCATCGGTTGGATGAACAATAGACTTGAAGGAACCAGTTGCTTGGCTCTCACACCAGATATAAAAACTAATCCCAAAGCCCTCATTAGGTGTATCAGCCTAGTGAGAGCTTTGGGTTGATGCTTTATTGGCTATCCCTAGGTCATACTCATCCAAAATCGGCTCATTGTCAACTGTAGTCGGTGACTTATAACATGTACGCGAGAGAATCAGCTTGGTTCTCTCTTTTTGCACATTCAAAGCTATCAAAATTTTAGTTTTAAAGTTCTTGAATTTTCTAAAACCAAAGGCATTTCGTTTGATGTCTTTGATCAGTTTATTCGTGGCTTCTAGTTTAGCGTTGGAGTAAGCTAATTCCAGGGCATCAGTAATGTCTTTTTTATATTTTTTAAAGGTCTTAAAGACTGTTTGAAAGGTTGTAAGCATCTAATAACGAAGTACCTGTAAAACTCTTTCCGCCTCCGTTATACTGTCATTAGAAAACGGATTTTTATCATGTCCCCCCCCTATGGTGATACGTTCCTTGGCAAGGAAGTTCCCCGACTCATAGTGCCTCAAGTCAATGCCGATAAAGGCGTTGATTTGATTATGTGACTTTCAGTTTTTGTTACGACGTCCAGCGTCAAAGGACCTAGCGACTTAACAAGACACCACTACTTTAACATAAAGAAAAAGTAGTGAGTATTTTCTCCCGTCGGAGATTTCCTCACTACTAATCTTAGTATGTTTTGATACACCAAAAAAGCTCCATAATCTCCATAGGGGAGCTACCCACTACAGAAATTATAGAGCCTTAAACTCAATGTGAGTGGGTGAAATCCAATACCATACGACCTTGGATCGTGCCTGCAGCCATTTCATCAAAGACCGCAACAGCATCCTCTACTGGCCGTTTTTCAACAACTGGAACAACCTTACCTTCTGCTCCAAATTGGAAGGCTTCTTCCAAATCCTTACGGGTACCAACCAGAGAACCGATGATTTCGATACCGTCAAGGACAGTCTTGACGATTGGAACATCCATTGTTTCTGATGGTAAGCCGACAGCGACAACCTTACCAGCTGCACGAACAGAGTCAATGGCTTGGTTGAAGGCTACCTTAGAAACTGCGGTAACAACTGCAATATGAACACCACCAGTCTTTTCTTGGATAAGACCTGCGACATCCTCTACTTCACGACCATTGACTACAAAGTCCGCTCCACTTTCAAGAGCTAAATCTAGCTTGTCTTGATTGATGTCAATCGCTACAACATGGCAATTGAAGACATTTTTAGCGTATTGAATGGCTAAGTTTCCAAGACCACCTGCTCCGTAGATGGCTACCCATTGACCCGGTGTTGGTTTAGCGCATTTGATGGCCTTGTAAGTTGTTACCCCAGCACAAGTGATGGAGCTTGCCTGCGCAGGATCAAGGCCCTCTGGTACCTTAACCGCATAATCTGCTGTTACGATACACTGCTCTGCCATGCCTCCGTCAACAGAGTAACCTGCGTTTTTAACGGTACGGCAAAGGGTTTCATTACCGGTTGTACAGTATTCGCAGTGTCCACAGCCTTCAAAGAACCAGGCAACAGATACACGGTCTCCAGGTTTGAGGCTGGTCACGTCTGGAGCAACTTCGCGGACTACACCAATCCCTTCATGCCCAAGAACACGTCCAGGCACCTTGCCAAAGTCTCCTTGAGCTACGTGCAAGTCTGTATGGCAAACCCCACAATACTCAATGTCTACAAGGGCTTCACCTGCTTCTAGGGCACGAATGGCGTGCTCCGCAACTTCCACATAGGTCCCTTCTGGGTTTACAACAACTGCTTTCATTTTCTTTCCTCCTTTTGGAATGGTTTTCATTTTCACATTTATTATAATACTTTTTGGAACCGAATTCAAATATTTTGTGATTTTTTTATCAAAAAAATTCTATGGTTCAAACTTTTTAACAAAAAAGAGGTGGTCATTCCCAACCTCTTCTAACAGTTAAATAAGCTTCCACGAAGAATTCTGCCGTTCAATCCAAAGGACTCTATTTTCCACTTTAAAGGCAAATTCATTCGTCAGGATCTGAACGGACAATCCCTGATTCTTAGTATCATAGGTTAGCTTGGCATGAAGGACCCTGACGAATTCTGTAAAGACCAACCACTCCTCTTGCTCCCTAAAGATGATGATGTCCTGCGGAAAGCTGACCTGCCAATCCCCAATCGTAATGGTTTGCTTACTCGCCTGCTCAGCCATTGCCATGCCCCTCGCGAGAAATGTAAATCGCATCTCCCTTGAGCAAGAAATGGCTCTGCCAGCGTGGTAAAATCTTGATGCTCTGGTCTTCTTCTTGGTAGATCAGAACGGCATTGAAGTCAGTGTAGTTCTTCTCAATAACCAGCAAGGTCTTTGCTTCTTCATCCACGTGAAAACCAAAGGATTCATCTATAAAGATGTTTTTTCCGTAAAAGGCAATCTGACGATAATTTTTTTCTGTCATAGCTTACTCCAATCGATAAGTAAAATGGGCTTTTGAATATGGAAGATCTGTTCCATCGTCCTCGAAAGGACTCTGCTCCTGGTCATAATCTGGATAAATAGAGACCAAGTTGTCCTTGAAAGTCAATCCGACCTGCCAACGGGGCTCAATCTGCAAGGCCTGAGCCTCAGCGTCGTAGGATAAACAGGCATGAAGGACCTGTCCATCTCGGGAGAAGGCCAACCAAGCCTGCCGTTCACCAACCTGCTTAGCCAAACGCAAGTCCTCATGGACAAGGAGGTCATAATCGCCGATGGATAGTTTACTATGGTCTGAGATAGTTTCCATAATAGTCATATGCTCCTAATCTACCACCTTTTCTGTTATACCATTTCCAATAACTCCCTCCGTGTGATCCTACACCGCTATTAATAGCTCGATCACGAATGATCTCATTTCCTCCGGGGCCAAAAAATGGACCAGCTCCTGCACCTGCATCATAAGGTCTACTGCCATATTTATTGACAAAACCTCCTCCTCCAAGATCTAATGGATCAGCAAGCTTTAAAGAATATAGACTATAGCCATCTGACTTTTTCCTTCGTTTAACCAGGCAATATTCCGTTGTCAACCATTCCTCACTTTTTAGCGTGAGGAACCGGCCTTTTTCAACTGCTGGATAAACACTAAAATACATCTACTGCCTATAAGCGTTAAACAGAAGAGGGTTATTGGAAAACCTCGAAAGCCTCGTCTCAAGAGCGCAAACAAACTGCTACCTTATTCACTACAGTTTCCGGCTCTTCAACCTCAGGGCATTGGCTAATACAGAGACAGAGCTCAAACTCATGGCAAGGCCTGCTAACATAGGATCCAGCAGGGGACCACCGAAAAGGTAGAGGAGACCCATGGCTACTGGAATCCCTAGCAAGTTATACGCAAAGGCCCAAAAGAGGTTCTCTTTGATGGTGCTGAGGGTCACTTGACTCAATTTTAGAGCTGTCAGCACGTCTTGAAGATTAGCCCGCATCAGCACCATGTCCGCAGACTCTATCGCAACATCCGTTCCCGAACCGATGGCTAAACCAAGATCAGCTTGAACCAGAGCGGGAGCATCGTTGATTCCATCACCGACCATAGCGACCTGTCGACCCGCAGCCTGCAAGTCTTGGACAATCTGTGCCTTATCCTTTGGTAAGACCTGACTGAAAACTTGAGTGATCCCGACTTCTTCAGCGATAGCTTGAGCAGTCGCCTCGTGATCCCCTGTCAACATGACCACCTCTAGCCCCAGAGTTTTCATTTCAGCGATAGCTTCTCGACTGGTTTCTTTGATTGGATCTGCGACAGCGATTAGACCAATCACCTGCTGGTCAAGAGCCAAGTAAATCGGTGTCTTACCTGCCTCGGCCAGCCTTTGCGCTGTCTGGCTGAGAGCGTCGATGGTTACAGCTTGCTCGGTCATCAGCTTTTCATTGCCAAAAGCTACCGGAGCTTGATGGTAGCGGCCGATAATGCCCTGTCCTGGGACGGCCTGAAAATCCGTTACTCTTAAACGTGACTCCTCTGATTTGTCCGGCAAAACAGTTGCAACATGGCTTAAAATCGCCCGTGCCACAGGGTGCTCTGAACCCGCCTCACAAGCAGCCGCTAGCGCTAAGATATCCCTTTCCTGCCATGGTGCCATAGCAAGCACATCTGTTACTTGGGGTTTGCCTTCTGTAATGGTGCCTGTCTTGTCTAAGACGATAGTATCCACATGATGGGCTGTCTCTAGGGCCTGGCCCGACTTGACCAAAATCCCGTGCTCCGCTCCCTTACCGGTCCCCACCATAATGGCCGTGGGCGTTGCCAATCCCAGCGCACAAGGGCAAGCAATCACTAAGACAGACACAAAGATCTGGAGCGCAAAACTGAAATCACCACCTTTGGCAAAATACCAAAAGGCACTGGCTAACACTGCCAACCCAATGACCATCGGAACAAAGTAAAGGGAGATTTTATCTGCCAATGCCGCAATTGGTGCTTTAGAGCCTTGTGCGTCTTCGACCAGTCGGATGATTTTGGAGAGGGTCGTATCTTCCCCCACCTTGGTTGCTTCGTAGTCAATGCTGCCATGCTGATTGATGGTTGCACTAATGACATTATCGCCTACTGTCTTATTGACAGGCATACTCTCTCCGGTAATCATGGACTCATCCACAGCCGTTTCACCTATGAGCACGCGTCCATCCACAGGGATGATGCCACCAGGCTTGACCCGTACCACATCTCCCAACCGAATGTCCTCTGTATCAATCTCGACCGCCTGTCCACGACGCACCACCGTCGCTGTCTTAGGAGACAAGTCCATTAGGCGCTCAATCGCCTGAGAGGTCTGGCGTTTCGCTCTCAACTCCAAAAATTTCCCAAGCAAAATCAAAGTGATAATCACCCCTACCGACTCAAAGTAGAGATGGTGCGCAAAATGATTCTCCCCCTGGCCAATAGCCCAAACAGCATAAAGCCCATAGAGAAAGGCCGCACCTGTCCCTACAGCTATCAGGCTATCCATGTTCGGGTGGGCTTTGAGAAGATTGCGAAAGCCCCTCCGGTAAAAATCACGCCCAAACCACATCACTGGTACGGTTAAAGCCAGCTGTATCAACGCAAAAGCCATGGGAGCTATATCTGGGGATAATTGGTTGGGGATCGGTAATCCGAGCATACTTCCCATTGATAGGTAGAGCAAGGGGAGGGCAAACACCATTGCCCAGATTACTTTTCTTTTAAGAGCCTTACTCTGTTTCTCCTGATAGCCTTGGTCTGCTTGATAGCTTTGACGCTGATTTTTGACCTTAGGAATCGCTTCATAACCGGCTGCTGTAACAGCATCTACAACGGTCTGCCAGTCAAAATCCGCACGATAGCTTTCAACAGTCAAATACTCTGTGGCTAAATTAACCTGGGCGCTGGCCACATCTGCCAATTGACTAACGGTTCGTTCCACCCTAGCTGCACAGGAAGCACAACTCATTCCATTTACCTTATACCTCTCTTGAACCATGACATCCTCCTCCATGTTGACCGCAGGTACATTGTCCTGCTATACACTGACAAATCACTCGCTCAGGCGCCAGCTCTCTCTTTTCCAGAGCAAGCTGACTAATGTCCTCTAAATCTGCTTTACTAAATGCTCCACATTCCAATAAAATCCTAACAAGATCTACCTGCTTGGTCGTACAAACACTGGATTGCAAGGTGCTGATTTCCTGTAGCAGTTTGTCACGTTCACTCACCAAAGCCCTATAGTGGTACTTGCCAGCTACTTTTTCCGCTATAATTAGCCCCTTGTCCCTCAGCCTGCCGAGAAGCGTCTTGACCGTCACTCCCTGCCAATTCAAAACTGAACTCAAATGCGTAATCACTTCCGAGCTAGTCGCACCTGGATTGGCCCAGAGTACCCGCATCACCTGCCACTCTGCTTTAGACATCGCATCTTTTTCCATCACTTCTCCTTTTTGATGACAAATGTAATCGATACTATAAAGTTTACACCTGTCATCGAGTTTTGTCAAGATAGAGGTCACATTTTAAGACCATATGAGTCAATGGCTGAAATTTCTCCAGATGCCCCGTGATTAAATAGCCGTTTGAGTCCTGTTGATTCGTTTTTCAGTCTGAACGACTAGCTTTCTTGGCATTACCACTTATAGCATAGCGGTGTAGGTTCATGCTATTCATTGGCTAAAATATTTTAGAACTTCTTTTAAAAAATAAACAAACGTTTAATTAAAATAAAACAAACGGTTGACAAAAAGGAAATATGTGGTAAAATAAAAATTAAGCATATGATTAATTTTTGTAAAATAGGAGATGGATTGTGAAACGCATCCTTGGGAATAAATTGTTTATGGCGAGCTTTGTCTCAGACATGTTGTCCAATTTTGGAGATGTCTTGTATTACTTGGCATTGATGAATTATGTCTTGCTGTTGCCGGATGCCAAATTGGCTATTTCATTGGTGACCTTATCCGAGACTTTGCCGTATTTGACCATGATTTTCATGGGCATGTGGGGCGATAAGACCAAGAATAAGGTAGATACGATCTTAGCGACCCAATTCTTTCGTGTTGGACTTTATGTTCTAGTTGGTTTGGCCATGGGCTTTCCACCAGCCCTTTGGATTGTGATTGTTGCTGTCATTGCCAATCTGCTTTCTGACTTGGCGGGGCAATACGAAAACGCGCTTTACACGCCCCTTAGCCTACGGGTTGTGGCAGATGAGGATAGAGAAACCATGTATGCCTTTCGTCAGGCAACCCGATCCGTATTGCAAATCGTCTTTCAATCCAGTGGTGCCCTTTTAATCACGCTGATGACTTACCAGCAGTTAGCGTTCGTCAATGCGGGAACCTTCTTGGGAGCAGGCTTGATTATGCTCGTTCTACGTCCTGCCTTTCAAAAGCTCTTGAAGGAAAGACCGATTGAGGTGGCTCAACACTCAGAGAATCAAGGGGAGGCCCGTCATTTCTTTGCCAATTCTTGGCAATCCCTTAAAGCGTCTTATCAAGTGATGAAAAACCTTCCCTTGCTTCAGACTTCTATTATGACTATTGCTTGTTTAAATGCCGTTTTTGTCGCTGTCGGTAGTCTCTTGGTCTTAACCATTAAAGATCATCCTTCGTTCGTCCTCATCAATCCAGCCACCACTTTGGCAACCTTTAGCATCATGCAGCTGCTGGGGAATGTCGTTGGAAGTGTTTTGGGAACGACTCTTTTTAAAGCATTGAGCTTCGAAACCCTTTTGAAATGGTCGACGCTGATGCCAGTGTTGATGTTCACAAGTTTCCTTTTACACAATACCTATATGGTTTTCTTGGTTATTTTTGCAACGACTATGACTGTTGGAATCTTTAGTCCGAAAATGCAAGCCTACGTCGTTCGCTCCATCCCTGAAGAAAGCTTAGCCACCGTAGGAGCAGGCATCAATACCTTCTGTACCTTTGGAATGGTCGGAGCTCAGTTTATCTTGTCTGGTTTGGTCTTGGTCCTTTCTTCTGATATGATTTCACTTCTTTTCTTGGCCTTGTCCCTGCTTCTTTTTGGGGTTACCATTAAAAATAGCCTGAAAAAAGCAGAGCCAGTACAAGCAACTGACAGTCGTATGAATCAAGTTTAATCTATCCATGGTTTACAGACGGCAGCCATTTTGATAAGATGGGAGTAAGAATGTCTAGAAAAGGAGTAGCAGATGGCGGTACATTATTCAGCTGTTGCCAGTGACATCATGGAGCAGTGTTTTATCCCCATTTTTCTTGCCTCTAAAGCAGAAAGGGAGTGGGATTTTTCCAATAAGGAACGGGAAATCCTAGGGGATGTTCTACCGATTATGGAAGAGTTGCGGGACTTGTTCTTGCCTTATGAAGAAAAAATCAAAGCCTATCATTTGATGGGTTACGGCTTAACCCTCTTGCAGTGTGCTTATTTGACCCTTGTGGATGAAGGGAATGCCCCTCAAACGATGGAGGACGTTCATGAGGGCTGCTTAGGATTTTCTGCAGAAACCATCCAAGAATTGTTACGGGATTTGGTCAATACTGAAATTGAACACATGAATCAGGAGGCAGACTTTTGGGAACGATTAGAGCAATCCTCTATGAAAGCCGAATCCAAGTGGTACATGAGCCTGTTCTATCGCAACCCACTGGCTTCCATGAAAGAGTTAGTAGACTTGTCTCGCAAGTTGGTGGAGCTTTATCAACCCTATTTAGAAAAAGGTCGGGCAGAACGCCAGGCCTATGCGGAGCATTTTTCATTAGAGGAATTTTTGACAAGCTCCAACTATTTTTCACAATATAGTACTGGTGTTTTTCCAGAGAATGATTACCATCTCTACTTGGTCAGTCCCTGGTTGCTCCGCTTTGCTTCCTATAACAATACTGATGGGACCGGTTACTTCATTGTTTCCTGTCGCGTGGACCAGCTTTTAGAATCTCATCACGAATTGGATGTGGACACTTTTACCACGACCATTAAGGTCATAAGTGATGCGACTCGTTACAATGTCTTGGTTGAATTGACCAAACCCCACGCAAAGAGCAAGGATATTGCCGAATCTTTGGATATTACAGGAGCGGCTGTGTCTTTTCATACCCAAAAATTGATCAACGCCCAGCTTTTGGTCATTAACCGCAAGGATAAGGACATCAAGTACAATGTCAACAAGGCATTATTGAGGGAAGTCATTGCCAAATTGCAGAATGATTTTGCCTTAGAGGAGAATGACTGAAACCCATCTATGCCGTTCAATTAAACTTTGAGCAGCTCCCTGCCAAGTAGAAAAGGAACTAACAAAAGATTAATCAAGGACCTTGCTCCCCAATTCAAGAGGAGCAAGGCCCTTATTTATTTCTTGAGATAGTTATTGTTGTCAACGGAGATATCGTTCTCCACATCAACAACCCGCTCATATCACTCCATTTTAAAGTCCCCAAAGAAATTTTCAAGGACTGCCACATTTTCCAACTCAAAATAGCAATTGCGTTAGCTGATCATGAGCCGTTTTAGTGCTCCACTTGAAAACAAGGCAATCCTAGTGATAATGAGGCAGAAACCTTAGCAGTGCAACCGTCCAGTAGGCAGTTGAACGACTGGCTCTGAAAGCGAGAAAGCAACTTGAAACCAATTCTCTCCCAAAATCAAAACCTAACTTTTTGTAAACTAATGTCTGTTGACGATGGTGTTTAAAACTGACCAATCTAAGCCTCGTATCACCTCTTGTAGCTTCTCAATGACATCGTCCAGTGTCTTAAAAGCCTTGTTTTTTAAACCCCATTTACAAATTTCAGCCCAAACTTGCTCAATCGGATGCCTCTTGGCCGTATGACGTTATTTTTTAATTTTTGTTAAGGATAAAGTCCTTCGGATTGTGTCCAAGGTCAGTTGGG
The DNA here is from genome assembly GCF_012396585.1 of Streptococcus ovuberis. Lineage (GTDB taxonomy): Bacteria > Bacillota > Bacilli > Lactobacillales > Streptococcaceae > Streptococcus > Streptococcus ovuberis. The sequence goes on along the minus strand of NZ_JAAXPR010000006.1, from coordinate 30,173 downwards.
AATTCCACAATCCGGTGGACTGTGGAAGCTCCAAGTCTAGAAATGACCTAACGAGGAAGATTCAGGGCAAGCTCTCACAGGTCTTCTTCCGTCTTTGACCTTCTTTTGAGCACAAGAAATCCCCTTAGCGTTTCTCGTAAAATAGGGTTACTATTTCACTGTCCACGATAAGGGGAGGCTATCAGACTACCATCTTAATGGCGTCCCGTTTTTAATGGGCCAACATTTCCTGTGCAATGTCAAAGGCATTGAGGTCAGTTGGGTAGTAGGTTGGCCAGTTTTCCAATTCTTCCAAGAGCTTTTCCTGGCTCTCGCTACCAAAGTAAATATGGAAATGACCCGTCTTAACAGGAGCAATGTTGTGGTCGCTGAACTGGACATACTTGTAATCGCCAGCATCTTCATTAGTTGCCTCAAAGAGGAAACGAACGCCACGGTTACCTTTCTTGTAGGTCAAGACTTTATAGCCGACATACTTGTAGGTGTTTTTATGCCCTTTTCCATCCACGATGAATTCCATGCTATCTTTGTCGATGTTAATTTGCTCAACATCAGTTTTATACCCAATATCGTAGTAATCCTTGTACTCAGCTGCTGTCATGGCACCGCCTGATTTCTTAGCCTTATAATCCCAGACTTGATCAAAGGTCCCATCAAGGAGATAAGGGTAAACAGACTGCCATTGGCCAGCATAGTCTGACAAGTCACGATCTTTGATGTCACTGTCTTCAAAATAACCATTGTAGACCGTTTTAGTATTAACAGGCGTCTCTGGGGTAACTTCAGGACCTTCTGTCTCAGTCGTTAACTTGAGAGCCTCTAAGTTCGATTCTGCTGTAGAGATATAGGTTTCTCCTGCCTTCATAGCTTCCGCTGTCAAGCTTTCCAAAGGATTGAGGACAGCTGTTTTGACACCAGTTTCTTTGGCGAGGGTCTCTGCTACTGCAGAAGAAGCTGTCTCTTCAAAGTAGATATACTTGATAGCATTGGTCTTAATATAATCTGCCAGTTCTGCCAAGCGAGTCACAGACGGTTCATTTTCTGGGCTAATGCCTGACACTGATACCTGTTTCAAACCATAGTCCAAAGCCAAGTAAGTAAAAGCAGAGTGTTGTGTCACGAAACTCTTTTGTTTAGCCTGAGAAAGGGTATCTGTATAAGCCTTATCCAGGGCAGTCAACTTTTCAATATAGGCTTGAGCATTTTTAGTGAACACATCTTTCTGCTCAGGATAGGTCTCAATGAGCTGATCCCTTAAAGCCTCAACCATCATGATTGCCCGGTAGGGTGAGGTCCAGACATGAGGATCATAATCATGGTGGTGGCCTTCTTCGCCATGAGCGTGGTCATGATCATGTTCTTCACCGCCAGGCAACAAAAGCATACCTTCTGTCGCAGAGATGACCTTAACATCTGACTTGGTTTTCTCGAGGTTTTCTTCGAGTTCATGGACCCAGGTTTCCATATTTTCGTTAGCATAGACAAACGCGTCTGCATCCTCGATCTTGGCAATATCTTTAGCAGATGGCTCAAAGCCGTGAACCTCTGTACCAGCCTCAATCAAAAGCTCAACGTCAGCCTTGTCACCCACAATTTCCTTGGTGAATTCATAGACTGGATAAAAGCTAGCAATTACTTTTGGCTCCTCAGATGTCGCTTGGTTAGAACAAGCGGCTAAGAAAGCTGCTGATAAAGACAAGCCTAATAAGGCTAATTTTTTCATGAGAAACTCCTCTTATTTTATAAATTTTTTCAAAAGACTAACGACCAAGAAAATGGTCACAAATACCATCGTAATACTAGCTGACGCCGGTGTATCCAAATGGTAAGAAATGATCGGGCCAGATAACATCCCCACAAAACCAATCCCGACTGCCAAGGCCATCACCGTCTTAAAACTCTTTCCCAGCTGAAGAGCAATTGAAGCCGGCAAGACCATAATCGTTGATACCAGCAAAGCACCTGCCGCTGGTATCATGAGAGCAATCGCCACACCCGTCACCATATTAAACAGGATTGACATAAACCGAACTGGCAAGCCATCCACATAAGCCGTATCTTCATCAAAAGTCAGGATGTACATCGGACGCAGAAAAAGGGCTGTCAATATCAGCACAACACCTGCAATTCCAAAGAGAGCCATCACCTGTCCTTGACTAATGGTCACAATCGAGCCAAACAGATACTGGTCCAAGCTCATGCTGGAAGCACCGCCTGACTTGCTGATAACAATCAAGGCAATCGCTAGACCGGTTGACATCAAGATCGCCGTCCCAATTTCCATTAAACTCTTGTAAATAGTCCTTAGGTATTCTAGGAAAATCGCTGCCGCTAACACCACCAAGATCGTGGATAAACGCGTATCTAACCCCAGTACAAGACCCAAGGCTACCCCAGCTAGAGACACGTGACTGAGTGTATCGCTCATCAATGATTGCCGTCTCAAAATCAGGAAGATACCCAAGATCGGCGCAAAGGCAGACATGGCAATCATAGCCAAAAAGGCTCGCTGCATAAAGGAATACTCAAACAAGCTAAGCATGCGTCACCTCCTGATGGTCATAGTCACGTTCATGGAGGTTAAAACAGCGCCACGGAGACTGTTGATCCCTTACCAGATGGATATTACGGTCCGCAAAAGCCTTGACCTCATCTGGATCATGGGTAATCATGAGGACCGCCTTGCCATGCTTCTTGGCAGAATGGTACATCAAACCATAAAATTCTTCTTTAGAGGTGATGTCCATTCCTGTTGTCGGCTCGTCCAGGATAAAAATATCCGGATCGCTAGCAAACATCCGAGCGATAATAGCCCGCTGTTTTTGACCGCCAGATAGCGAGCCAAGACGTTGATTGCGATGCTCCCACATTCCGACAGACTCCAGACTGACCCGGACATGTTCTTGGTCGTGGGAGGTCAATCGCCGAAACCATCCCTTTCTTGGGTAGCGGCCTGATTGAACAAATTCGTGAACCGTTGACGGAAACCCCGCATTAAAGCTGGCTACTTGTTGAGGCAGATACGCTAAGCGTAATTTTTGCCCCGACAGGCTCTTGTCTGAAATAGTCACTTGCCCCTTCAATGGCTTCAAAATTCCTAAGGTGGCCTTAACCAAAGTTGTCTTGGCCGCACCATTTTCCCCCGTCAGAGTGATGAATTCCCCACTGTCTAAATGGTAGGAAATCCCCTCTAAAACAGGCTCCTTATCGTATTGAAAGGATAAATTTTCAACTGTAATGTAGCGCATCAGTCCTCCTCAATCTTAACTAACAAATCCCGGAGGAAACGGCTGATGACCGCCTGCTCATCAGCAGAGTAGGTCTCTATCAAGGCTTCGTAAGTTCCAAGCGTATGCGCATGGTGATGCTCATGCTCTTGCGCAATCGGTCTAGCCAGATCTGTTAATTGATGATAGGTCATCCGCCCATCCTTGGCATCCCTGACAGACTCCAACATGCCTTGAGCCTTAAGCGCTTTTATCGCCTTGGTTACAGCTGCCTGGCTGACATTTAGCGCCTTGGCTAGGTCAGAATTGTTCAAGACGCCGTCATTGATTAACATGAGAATATGTTCTTGGGTGTTGGTCAAAGAAACATCACTCTGGCAGGCGCCAACTAAGAGCTCTAGATGGTTTTCTGACTTTAAAATAATGGCATTAAGTGCCTGATCGATCTGTTTAGCTAAAGCAGTCATTTTAAGTATAAGTCCTTATCTTTATGTGTTAACAGAATCTATTCTATCATTAACTGGTTAAATAGTCAAAAGTAAAAGTTTTCTTGCCACTTTTAGAATTAAAACTGAAATAGAGAATGCAGCCTTCCCTTAAAACCAGCTGCTCCCTTAAAATCAAAAAAACAGAAGCCTTTTGGCTCCTGCTTATAGGTTTAGTGAATCGCTTGAGCTTTCAAAGAATAGTCTCGAAAACTTGTGGACAACTATAAAAAGTAACAACGTCAGCGAAATTTAGTAGATAGGCTTCACTCACAACTCACGCTTTTTAGATTCATCAGCCTCAAAGCCCTCTGCATCTCACTGCAAAAATAAGTTTTAAGAGGGGCATCTGATAGGTATTCAACTTCATGCTAACGCTGTCAGGGAAAGTTCTAGCTGGTAGTCTTAAAGTAGCGCAACTAGAAAACTCTTTGAGAGTAAGTTCCATTGATTTCAGACCCGTATATTCCCAATGAATCGTTTGTGTTTTTAAACAAAATCTCCTGATAGCAATGCCACATAACAAAACAGTCTTTGCCTATAGGGAAAGTTGACCAAAAGCTACTAATACCAGCGAAGGTTTGGTAAACTGAAACCCCTGTTAAGAAGAGAGGATCCTACTAGCAACGGGAAGAAGGCAGGACTTGTAGCTCTGCATCACCTTCGATATAAAAGGTTGATGATAGACTTTCTTGGCCATTATTTACAAATAGCTCTAGGCTATTTGTATCTAGCACAATGGTTAATGTTTTTGTAGCAAGTCTAACAGAGCGTCTAGTAGTATCCCATTCCTCCTCACCAACTTGAGTAAGCTTCAGATGTTGACGATCTATATAAACTTCTTGTTTTTCTCGGTCAACCCCAAAGAGAAGGTAATCATCGCTTGTTCCTAATTTAAATTGGATTGAATCTACTACTTCAATACTTGTTTGTCCAATAATATCTCTTGCATTTTGCAGGTTTAAAAGAGGCAAGTTATCTATCACAGTTTGTGGCAAAGATTGGGAGATGTTTGTGCCTTCCCGAGTTAGTATGCGCGCAAGCGTCATCTGACCATACCATTTATGCCCTTTTTCGTGGGGAATAATCGTTCTTCCCCATGTATGCATCCAAGCCACCATCACTCGTTCACCATTAGGCCCTTGAGTCGTTTGAGCTGCATAAAAATCATGACCATGATCAATTTCGTCAAAACTCTCAGTAACAAAAGTCTTTGTATCCCAGTCAACAGAACCTTTTACAATGACATTGGAATTAAGGTTTACAAACTCTAACTCATTTCGCTGATATCTCATTGGTGACATGATAAGATAGGACTGGCCATCTATTTCAAAATAGTCTGGGCATTCCCAAACAGGTCCTTGGTGAGGCTCCCCTTTTAAGAAGATTGATTCAAAACGCCATGTTAGTAAGTCTTCCGATCCTAGGAGAACAATACAACCAACATTATCACGGTGTTTGGTCGCAACCACAGCGTAATAGCGACCGTTGTGTTCAAAGACCTTAGGATCACGAAAATCATTCGCAATGATCTCATCTGGTAGAGTATCTGCTGTTGCAATCGGATTCTTGGCATACTTTTCAAAGCTCACACCATCTGTTGAATAAGCCATGTTTTGCACCTGAGTCACAACTCCGTCATCTCCCACAATATGCCCTGTGTACATGAGCCATAGTTTGTCGTCTTTAACAATTGCAGAGCCAGAAAAACAACCGTCTTTATCATAAGGCTGATCTGGGGCTAAGGCAACTGGGAGATACTCCCAGTTGACCAGATCCTTACTTTTAGCATGTCCCCAATGCATCGGTCCCCAAACACTATCATATGGGTTATATTGGTAAAACAGATGGTATTCTCCCTTAAAGTAGATAAAACCATTTGGGTCGTTCATCCAACCCACCTCTGGAGTCAGATGGTACCGAGGTTTAAAATCCTCTATAACAGCCGATTTCTGCTTTGCTATATACTCAGCTGCTCTTTTTATTGCTACCAATAGTAGTCCCTCCTTCATCAAGCTTATTGAGCATTCTTATATTGATCGAAATATTTTTGCTTGATAGCCAACCAATCTGACAAGCCATATTTATCAAGCTCTGCTAAATAGCTATCCCACTCTTTTTCAATGCCACCATTGACAATCCATTCCGCACGTTTGCGGTAAATATAGTCATTCATATCAGCTTCTACTTGAGCAATGCGGTCCAAATCTTCTTTTTCCATAAAGACACGAGGATAGATATACTCATTCGTCACGTAGTCTAAATAAGTTGCGTGCATGAGATCTAAACGCCATTTGGCATCATCTGGCATTGTCGTTACTGTGCCATAGTAGTCATCCAAGATTGCAAGTGGCCCACCGACCTCTGTTTTCTGGCGGAGTTCACCAGGTGCTGTACCATTAAGCGGTAGGTGTTTCAAACTGTTTGACGCCTTGTCAAACTCAAAGATATTTTGTTGCTCCTTATCACCATAAGTTCCCCAGTTGTTTTGCACAGACTGAATCGGTACATATTGCGCATCAATCCACTTCGCTGTTAATTCCAAGTTTTTATTAGCAGAGGTGATGACCATACGATCGCGCTGGAAGCCCATGCCATTTGTACGTGTGATATGTCGTTTCCCATTTGGTCCAGCCAATACTGGTAAAATGTCATACGTATCATTCATACCTGTGATATTAGCCTTATCCCAAGTGAAGTAAACACCGTACAGATTTTCACTGCCTTTTGCCAAGTACGTGTTCCAATCGTGTTCAAAAGCTTCTGGATCAATCAAGCCTTTTTCTTGTAACTGACGCATAAACTGCACACCAGCCTTATATTCCTCATTATCTGCTGTGAAATCTACTACGCCATCATTGCCAACAACCAAATGGTCGTCGTTATCTCCGATGCCAAATGCTCCAAAAAGTATCTTGAAGTCTTCACCACCATTTCCATTGACAAAGGACATTGGAATTTCATCTGCTTTGCCATTCCCATTTGGATCTTTTGTCTTGAACGCCTCCAAAACTGTCATTAATTCATCTGTCGTCTGTGGCATTTCCAGTCCTAATTTATCCAACCACTCCACATTAATCCAAGCGATATCACTAACTGTATGAATGGACTTCTTATCCTCTCCCAACTCTTCAATCCAAGGGAACGAATAGATGTGACCATCTGGAGCTGTAATCATAGAGCGGTACTCTGGATGCTCATCTAGGATTTTCTTAAGATTCGGCATATGTTCATCGATCAAATCCTCAACAGGAATAATAACTCCTTGTTTAGCCCAATTCATCAACTCAACATCAGATGCTCCATCATTGTGGATGGCATCTGGCAAATCACCTGAAGCGATATCTAGATTTCTCTTCTCTCCAAAGTCTGATTGGTAGTTGGTCCATTCAATATGTACGCCTGTTTCTTCTTCCAAACGTTGAAAAATTAACTTGTCATTTGGATCTTTTGGTGCTAATGGAGAGCTTGCTGTCATAAATTTCAAGGTCTTTGTTTCCTTGAGTGGGAATGCTACATCTTTTAGTTCATAATCTGGACTAGATGCTGTATTTTTACTGCCACAAGCCGCCAATAGGGCTGCGCTTGCTAAAAGTACAACGGTTGTGGTTAATTTGCGTTTCATTTGAAACCTCCAATTTTTAGTTTATACAAATTAGTTAATGATTATCCCTTCAGGGAACCAGCCATAATTCCTTTGTCAAAGTACTTTTGGAAGAATGGATACATGACAATCAGCGGTAAGCTAGAGATGACAATAGTGGCATATTTTATCATTTCCGCCAATCGCTTGAGCTCATTCATTGCAGCTTGTGCACCAATCATATCCTTTGCTGGCTCACTTTGAATAAGGATTTTTCTAAGGACCAGTTGCAATGGTTCTAGATTTGGGTCTTTAATATAAATCATAGCATCAAAGTAAGAATTCCATTGCCCAACAAAAGCATATAAGAAAAGAACAAACATAATCGGTTTAGCGAGTGGAAGCATAATTTTCCAAAAGACCTGCCAGTCGCTAGCACCATCTATTGTTGCAGCTTCAACCAACTCCTCAGGCAAGCCTTGAAAATAGGTTCTAGCCAAAATGATATTCCAAACATTGACAGCACCAGGTAATAGGATCGCCCAGACAGTATTGAGCATCCCTAGGTCCTTGATCAAGAGGTAGGTTGGCACTAAACCTCCTCCAAAAAACATGGTGATAATCAAAAATATATTGATCCACTTCTTTCCAACTAAATTTGGTTTGGACAATGGATAAGCTGTCAGCACAGTGACCGCAACCGTCAAAAAGGCAAAGGAAAAAGAGTAGAAGAAGGAGTTTAAGAAACCTCGTAAAATAGAATCATCTGAAAAGACTCGCTGGTAACCTTCAATCGTCCAATCTTTGGGATTAAAACTAATGCCTTGACTGACTAAAATCTGTGGATCCATAAAGGAAGCTACTAAAATATAGACCAAAGGAAGTAACGTAATTAGCACGAAAAAAGCTAATAAAATCTTGTTTAGGACGAGCATCCGCTTGTCAAACTTTGTATAAATCTGTGTATTCATAGCAACTATAACCTCCTATAATCCTTGACCATCATTGAGGCGCTCTACTATTTTATTGACCGAGATCAATAAGATAACATTAATCAATGCATTAAATAGTCCTACAGCTGTCGAATACGAATAATCTCCTGAAACGAGACCAACCTTATAAACATAGGTTGAAATAATCTCTGAACTGGTTAGATTTAGAGATGTCTGCATCAAGAATGCTTTCTCATATCCAACATTCATAATGCCTCCGGCAGCAAGGACAAACTGAATAATCATAATCGGTTTTAATGCTGGGAGATCAATATGCCAAATTCGTTGAAAAATGTTAGCACCATCTAATTTAGCTGCTTCAATTAAGGATGGATCCACATTCACCAAAGTTGCCGTGTAAAGGGTAGAGGCCCAACCCATGCCTTGCCAAATCCCACTAAAAATATAGAGTGGCCTGAAAAAATCAGGATCCGTTAAGAAATTAGCTTGAATTCCAAAGAGACCTAACAAGCTATTAATGGGACCTCCCACTGAAAAGAATAGGAAGACCATCCCTACAATAACAACTACTGAAATAAAATTAGGAGCATAAAGAATCAATTGAATACGCTTCTTAGCCTTGTCACTTAAGAGTTGATTTAGCATGATTGCCAAGACAATTGGTGGAAAAAAGCCCAGAAGCAATCCATAGATACTCAGTTTTAGAGTATTTCCAAGCAATACCCCAAAATTTGGAGACGAGATAAATTTTGTGAATTGCTCAAATCCTATCCACTCACTTCCCCAAACCCCTTGCAAAGGATTGTAATTCTTGAAAGCGATGAGTACCCCATACATGGGGACATACTTAAAAATAAAGGTCAAGATTAAACCAGGTAATAACATTAGCAATAAAATTCGCTGACGCTTAACACGTTGCCACAAACCTGAGCCTTTTGCGTGTTCTTTATCCATAAGTCTCTCCTTTTTGGAAACGTTTCAATTATTGGGTAAAACAACGAGGCCTTAGCCTCTTTGTTAAACGCTTTTTTGGAAACGTTTCAATTATAGTATCATTGTAACCGTTTTTTTGTTGTTGTCAAGTACTTTTTAGCAAAATTTTTAGACCCTTTCTCCGTCACTTTGTTGTTCCTCCCTCATGAAAGGAAACAGGTAACACAACCCTCGTCTCATGTGGTTTATCCTCAATAATACTCAACAGAAGCTCAACCGCCCTCTGAGCCATCTGTTCAAGTGGCTGAACAATCGTTGACACATAACACTCTTGATCTGCAGCTGCTCTTAAGCCATCAAAACCAATCAATTGAAGATCTTTTGGAACAGATCGTCCTAATCGATTAGCCACTTTCATCACTGTCATAGCCATAAAATCATTGACTGTAAAAATGCCATCAACCAACGGATAGGCCCCTAAAAATTGCTCAACCTGTACTTCCAAATCGTGAATAGGTTCTGGCATATCTAACGTTTCAAACGGTACCCCTGCTTCCTCTAATCTATCATAAAACCCTTGCTTTCGATAACTTGTCTCATTCTCAAATTGGTTAATCCCTCCTATGTAAGCGAGATAGGTTGCACCTTTTTGAATAAGGACCTCTGCTGCCAAACGTCCTCCCTGATAATTATCTGCTGTCACATAGGGAATTGTCTCAGAGAAATGTCTATCAATGCTGACAAAAGGAAGGTTAGATGAGATGTGTGTATCAATATCAGAATAGGTAATGCCGATAATACCGTCCACCTTATTTTTGCCCAACATTTCTATGTATTCACTCTCTTTTTGCCCATCTAATTCTGCATTACAAATAAAGAGCTTATAATTGAGTTGACTTAAACGCTTCTCTACATGGTAAGCAAATTCGCTAAAAAATGGGTGCCAGATTGTAGGAATAATCAAGGCGATAATATTACTTTTATTGGTCTTTAACCCTCTGGCATATTCATCTGGTTGGTAATTTAAAATAGCAATAGCTTCTTGAACTTTTTGCATAGTAGAATCTTTAACCTTGACACCATTGATAACTCTTGATACGGTACCAACTCCTACCCCAGCTAGTTCCGCTACTTCTTTCATTGTCGCTTTCATCTTCTCTCTCCTTCTACTCTTCTATCTCCCATTTCCTATCCCAATCTCTATATCAAAAACAGTTGTATGTTTTTCACAGCCATGTCACTTTGCTAGTTGCCTGTATTCATTGTTTTAATCTATATGGATTTCCTGATATTTTAGCGTCGAAGCTGTTTTTCTTAATCAAATCATCCCTATCCTCTACTTTCTATCGTTACCCCATTATAAAACATCTCTCGCCATTTGCAAACTAAGAAGATGCTCTATCACTCCAAAATACACCACCTCAATTCAGCACTCAGCTAACAAAGGAGCTCTGCTATTTTCAAAACGCTTGTGTTATAATAGAACACATATCAACAAAGAGGTGCTATTATGCTGATTGCTTCCATGGTTTTTCAAAAACTGATTGTACTCTTTTGCCTCATGGCCATGGGCTATTACTTGGCCAAAAAAGAGATACTGACTCCCAAGGTCACGCGCCAACTGTCCAAATTACTGACTACCTATGTCGCTCCCAGTCTTTTCATCTCTTCCTTCCTCAAGGCTGATTACAGCCTGAGGAGTCTGCAATTTCTACTCCTAACTATCGGCATGGCTTTCGGTATCCTAGGCAGTCGAATCCTTGTGGTGAGGTACTTGATGCCTAGAAAGAGAGCGATTGACACTTACGCTGTTCTCTTTGCCAATGTGGGTTTCTTGGGCACTCCTTTAGCTTTTGCCGTAGGAGGGCAAGAAGCTGTGTTTTACATCTCGGGTTTTGTCGTTGCTAACCAAATCCTGCAATGGACCTACGGCATCTACCTCCTGACAGGCGACAGAAAACGCATTGCCTTAAAAAATGCCCTAATCAACCCAGCCTCCATCTCAACTGCGATCGGCCTAATCCTCTTTATGTTTCCCTATGACCTGCCTACTGTCGCTTCAGAGGCCATCGCTAGTTTTGCCTTGCTCAATACCCCCTTATCTACCTTGGTCTTAGGAACCTATTTTTATAAAGCCTCATGGACTGATGTGTTCTGCTACCTTCCTGCCTACTGGACCGCCTTTTTACGCCTGATCATAACCTCAGCTCTCTCTATTTTACTGATTTATTGCCTCCCTATCGGAACGCCTAGCCTTAAGCTAGCCCTAACCATTGCTTCCTGTTCCCCAAGTGCTATGAATACAGCCCTTTTCAGCCAAGTCTACGGCAACGATTATGGTTACGGGTCTCGTTTAGTCCTCCTAACAACCATCCTCTCCCTGCTCAGCCTGCCTCTGATGATGGGAATTGCCAGCCAACTCTATCTCCATTGATAATCACCTCAAATAGTGGTTACTCTGTTTGATTTTGAATGAGTAAACTAGCTAAAAATAGCTCTACTGTCCAAGAAATTTTAGAACCTGTAGACCTTTCAAAATTCGCATTAACCTTAAAAGCCTTAGAATCCCTTCCGTAAAGATTTTGGTTCTAAGGCTTTTTTAATAAGATTGTCGTTGGCTAGCAAACCAAGCAATTGACTTTTCTGGATGACATCTTCTCTCTAGAAACACCAGCAAAATTGTTGGCCAAGACAGAAATCTAAGACAAAGCCTGCTTGGTATCCAGGACAATCGTCACCGGACCATCATTGACTAGGCTGACCTGCATATCAGCTGCAAAGATGCCCTCCTCTACAGGAACAAACGAGCGGAGAGCCTGATTCAATTGCTCATAGAGTTCCTTGGCCTTATCCGCTTTTGCTCCGCCATTAAAAGCCGGCCGGTTCCCTTTTTTAGTATCTGCAAAGAGGGTAAATTGAGAAACCGACAGAATCCTCCCTGCAATATCCTGAATAGACCAATTCATCTTGCCAGCCTCATCTGAAAAGATCCGCATATTGACAATCTTTCTGACTGCATAATCCAGATCCTTCTGAGAATCATCCGGCCCTACACCAACTAATAACAACAACCCTTGATGAATCTGACCGACTACTTTTTGGTCAACAGTGACCGACGCTTCCTGCACGCGCTGTATGATAATTTTCATTTCATTCATTCCTACTTCAATGGACCAAGAAACCAAAGTCCTTCTTCTGAAGCCACCATCTCTCTGACAGTTATTTCAAAAGGGCTGTGCTGATAACTATTTTTCACATCAACCATTGGTTCGCTTGACCGAATAAACTTCTGGTACCGACTTAATCTTGTCGACAATTGTTGTCAGGCTAGACAAGTTCGAGATAAAGAAACTGATATGGATATTGGCAAACTTCATGTCCTTGGTCGGCTGGGCATTGACGCTAGAAATATTGTGATTGGAATTGGTCAAGACCTTGAGCACATCGTTGAGAAGTCCTGAACGATTAAGGCCGTAGATATCAACCTCAGCCAAGTATTCCTTGTTGGAATTAGACTCTTCCCACTCCACGTCAATCAAGCGTTGCTCATAATTTTCCTGACTCTTGAGATTCATGCAGTCCGTCCGATGGATAGCCACTCCGCGCCCCTTGGTGATATAGCCAACAATCTCATCACCTGGCACAGGGCTACAGCACTTAGCAATCCGCATCATGAGGCCTGATGCCCCTTGAATAATAACACCGCCCTCATGTTTGACTTTGAGGTTGTCTTTGTGCTTATGCTCCTGCTTGACTTCGCCACCCTTGACCAATTCATCAGCAACAGCCTTGGCCTTGGCACGCTCAGCTTCACGGCGCTCTTTTTCCGTTAAACGGTTAAAGACTGAAATAGCTGAAATCTCTCCAAATCCAATAGCTGCAAAGATCGCTTCTTCCGTCTTGTAGCCTGTCTTTTGAAGAGCTTCTTCCATGTGTTTGCGATCCAGGTATTTATTAGCGACGTAGCCATTTTCCTGAAGAACTTCTTGGAGCATTTCCCGACCTTTGACGATTGATAGCTCCTTGTCCTGATTTTTGAAAAATTGACGAATTTTGTTTCTGGCCTTGTGGGTTTTAACGATAGTAATCCAGTCACGGCTCGGCCCAAAGGAATTACTGGACGTGATGATTTCTACCTGATCCCCTGTTTTTAGCTTAGTCGTGAGGGGCACCATGCGACCATTGACCTTGGCTCCTGTCGCTTTCTCACCGACATTAGTATGAATATCATAGGCAAAATCAATAGGGCCAGAGTCTTTAGGTAGCTCACGCACATCCCCATTCGGCGTAAAGACATAGATCCGCTCGGTAAAAATGTCCTCCTTGACCGAGGAGACAAAGCCTTGAGCATCATCACTATCGGCCTGCAATTCTAGCATATTCGCGATCCAAGACATGCCAAGAGCTGTCTCTTTTTGTTCTACTTTACCAGTTATCCCCTTTTTATAGGCCCAGTGAGCAGCTACCCCATACTCAGCCACCTCATGCATTTCCTGGGTCCTAATCTGAAACTCAATCGGTCCTTTAGGCCCATAAACCGTCGTGTGGATGGACTGATAGCCATTGGCCTTAGGATTAGCGATATAATCCTTGAACCTCCCAGGCATAGGACGCCATAATTCATGGATATAACCTAGCATGGCATAGACATCGCTCGGTGTATTCATGATACAGCGAATAGCGATCAAATCGTAAAGCTCATCGAATCGCTTGTGCTTATCGTGCATCTTGCGGTATATAGAATAAATGTGCTTGGGTCGACCATTGATCTGTCCTTTAAGATGACGTTCTTCTGTGTAGGTCGAAATTTTTTCAACCACCCCATCAACCAAAGCCTCGCGCTCCCTACGCTTTTCCTTCATCAGACGTGAAATCCGGTAAAACTCATCCTCATTGAGGTATCGGAAACTCATGTCTTCCAATTCCCACTTGACAGACGAAATCCCCAACCGATGAGCAAGCGGTGCATAGATTTCCATTGTTTCACGTGAAATCCGCTCCTGCTTATCCTTTCGCAAATGCTTGATGGTCCGCATATTGTGGAGCCTATCCGCCAACTTAACCAAAATAACTCGCATGTCCTGAGACATAGCAATCAGCATTTTGCGATGATTCTCCGCCAACTGTTCTTCGTGACTCTTATACTCCACCTTACCGAGCTTGGTCACGCCATCCACGATTAGACGAACATCGCTTCCGAAGTCTCGTTCCAAATCATCCAAAGTGACTTCTGTGTCCTCAACCACATCATGCAAAAAGCCACAGGCCACCGTCACTGCATCTAGATGAAGACCAGCCAGTATCCCTGCCACCTGAATCGGGTGGATAATATAGGGTTCACCAGATTTTCTAAACTGTCCCTCGTGACTAGCAACAGCATAATCCAAGGCCCTGCTTACAAACGTCACATCCTCTTTAGTCAAATACTGGGCAACTAGGGCAACAACCTCTTCCCCAGTCAAATTTATCTCTTTCGGCATCTCTGCTATCTCCTTGAAATCTTGTTCCTATTTTACCATTTTTTTGGAGAAAAGCGCAAAGCTACTCCTCATTTCTCCTGTTTTCCACAGTTTTTCACCGTTTTGTGGAAAATACCCTTTGTCTGTGGAAAACTCCTCATCCAAAAAGCTACCTTTGCCCGCATTTTCATGTCTTCTACAAGTTTTTCCACAAACTGTTAATAACCTGTTGATAATCTGACCTTTCTTTTTAAAAACGAGGGTAACCTCCTCTCTCGAAAATGACATCCAATAGCTCATGTTATATTTTCTTACATGATTTTTAAAAAAACTTGCTTTTTAAAAAAGATTAGAGTATAATCAAATCATTCTAAATTTTCTGGAGGTCTTCTATGGATAAAAAGAAATCGAATCGTGGCGCTCTGCTAGGGGCTGCTTTCATCATGGCAACATCTGCTATCGGGCCTGGCTTCCTAACCCAAACTGCAAAATTCACCAATGACTTTGGAGCTAGTTTTGGTTTTGTCATATTATCTTCCATTGTCCTAGCTCTGATCGTCCAGCTCAATGTTTGGCGTGTCCTAACCGTCAGCAACTTCCGTGGACAAGATGTCGGCAACAAGTTGCTTCCTGGCCTTGGCTATTTTCTAGCCTTTCTCATTGTTCTTGGAGGGTTGGTCTTCAATATCGGAAACGTTGGTGGTGGCGCTCTAGGCTTTAACACCCTCTTAGGGATTCCTACAACCATCGGTTGTTTCCTAGCGGGGGGCCTGGCTATCCTCATCTTTCTCTTTAAAGATGCTATGGCAGCCATGGACAAGTTTACCAAGATTTTGGGGGCTCTCATGATTGCCGTCATCTTTATCGTTATCCTTATGGTTCAACCGCCCGTTGGGATGGCACTGAAAGAGACCATTGCTCCGTCATCAGGGATCACGTCTCTCTTTAGCCCAATTCTGACCCTGCTCGGCGGAACAGTTGGTGGCTACATTACTTATGCAGGAGCCCACCGTCTCATTGATGCTGGCTACACTGGTCTAGATAATCTCAATCACGTCAAACGCTCTGCTGTCATGGGCATCTCTATTGCAACCATCGTCCGTGTCTTTCTCTTTCTTGCTATCTTGGGAGTCGTGGTCAAGGGTGTAACTCTGGATCCATCTAACCCTGCTGCTGATGCTTTCAAGCAAGGCGCTGGTGAACTTGGCTACCGCTTCTTCGGCCTTGTCCTACTCTCAGCTGCAGTTACCTCTATCGTTGGTGCTGCTTACACTTCTGTGTCCTTCCTCAAAACCTTGCATCCTCTGATCCAAAAAAACGATAAACTGGTGACCATCTGCTTCATCATCTTATCTACCCTTGTGATGGCACTGATTGGTCAACCGGCTAATCTGTTAGTCATTGCTGGAGCTCTCAATGGTTTGATTCTCCCAATTACCCTAGGGGTTTGTTTGATTGCCAGCCAAAAAACCAGTATAATGGGAGAGACCTACCGCCATCCTAAATGGCTACTCGTTACAGGAATCATAGTGGTTATCATCACTGCTTACCTAGGAATGACATCGCTCTCCAATCTAGGGCAGTTATTCGCTTAAGAATAACGCGCTCCTATGGCAAGGTGATAAACTTCTATTGCCCACATCTATCAACTAGCTCTTTAGGATTCACTAAATCCTTCGCTGATTAATACAGATTTTTAACACTCACCCTAGGCAGGGTCAAACTGCGAGACCTGTGGTTTGTCTCTGCTTTTTCCCTTGAAAATAGCGGAGCAAAGAACCATTTCAAGCCCGACCCGACTTGGTCTAGTGGCTGACAGTTCGCTAACTCTGCCTGATTTTCACAGAACAAACACATTCCCCAGGAGTTTTTACATGGACTACACCATCCGAACAGCTGGTGATTCAGCTCTTCTTATCGCATTTGAACAGGCGATCAAGCCTGAAATTAATCAACGCATCAAGGGGCTCCTACAACTCATGAAGGAGCAACCCATTGAAGGGGTATTAGACATCATCCCGGCATTCGCCTCCTTGCTTTTAACCTATGATCCCCGCATTATTTCCTATAGTAGCCTCAGCAAACGCCTGTCCAAACTGCTCAAGCTTAACATCAAGACCAAGGACGGTCAACACCGTATTCTCGAGATCCCCGTCTGCTATGACGGTGACTACGGACCCGACCTAGACTTTGTTGCGCAGTACGCTGGGCTCTCCAAAGAAGAAGTCATCCATCGCCACAGCAGCCGCGATTACTTGATTTACATGCTAGGCTTTCTTCCAGGGTTTACCTATCTTGGTGGTCTCGATGAGGCTATCCATACGCCACGCTTAGACAACCCTCGCCTCTCTATTGAAGCCGGGAGTGTCGGCATCGGGGGCAATCAGACTGGCATTTACCCGATCAGTTCACCCGGTGGTTGGCAGCTGATTGGCCGTACGCCTGTCAAGACCTATGACCCTAGTCGCAAAACACCGATTCTCTTTGAAGCGGGAGACTACATCCGCTTCAAGCCTATTAGCCAAGAAGCATTTGACACGATTGAAAAAGCGGTCGCAGAAGGCTCTTATGCCATCACTATTCTCACCGAAGAGGAGGTACGCCATGGGCATTAGAATTCTCAAACCCGGTCTGATGACCACTGTCCAAGACCTGGGCCGAAACGGTTATCAGAGCCAAGGTTTTGGCGTGTCCGGAGTAATGGATGTCCGCAGTTTTCGGATTGCCAACCTCTTAATTGATAATCCTGAAAACGAAGCGGTCCTTGAATTTGCCCTTGTGGGACCTACGCTTGAATTCACCCAGGATACTATTATCGCTATTACAGGGGGAGATTTCCAGCCAACCATTAACGGGCAAGCTGCTCCTATGTATACCGCTATCTATATGCACAAGGGAGACGTCCTTGCTTTCGGCGGTGCCCGAACCGGCTCTAGAGGTTATATCAGCTTCTCCAGTTATTTGCAAATTCCAGTTATCATGGGCAGTCGCTCAACCAATGTCAAAGTAGGTATCGGAGGCTTCAAAGGACGAAAACTGCAAGCTGATGACTTTATCGGCTTTCGGATCAATCGTCTCTACCTGCCTTACTTTCTTTCACGGACCTTAGACATTGATGAATTTAACCAAGAAGAAGAAACGTTACGCGTTGTACTAGGGCCTCAAGACCATCATTTTACAAAGCAAGGTCTCCACACCTTCCTCAACGAGACTTATACGGTAACAGGTGATTTTGACCGTATGGGCTGCCGCTTAGAAGGACCTTATATCGCTCACAAAGGAAAAGCTGACATCATCTCAGATGGAACAGCCTTTGGTTCTATTCAGGTCCCTGCTCATGGCAAACCGATTATTCTCTTGGCCGATCGCCAAACCACTGGTGGCTATGCTAAAATCGCAACGGTCGCTTCTGTCGATCTTCCTAAATTGGTCCAACGCAAAACGGATCACCATATCCGATTTAAAGCCATCAGTGTTGAAGAAGCCCAACACCTCATTGCTCAAGAAATGAAAGAATACAAACGCATGCGTCAAACTATCCACCAACCTTGCCGAGAAGTTTTAGACAGACGCCAGGTTGCTAAACGTTTGGCCACCCTATTCCAATAGGAGGAACTCATGAATTTAGAAAACATTAAAGAATTGGTTGCTATCTTTGAAAATTCTAGTCTCAGTGAATTGACACTAGAAGAAGGTGATCGTAAGATTTCCCTTGGACGCAAACTGACTACGGATCCTATCGTAACAGCGGCTCCCATGGCGACGAGTCATAATTCTTTACCGGCTGAAGACGATGACAATGACGAAGATTTCGTTACATCGCCAATCGTTGGAACGTTCTACTCAGCAGCAGGACCTGATATTCCAGCCTTTGCCCGTGTCGGCGATAAACTTAAGGCTGGTCAAACCATCTGTATCGTTGAAGCTATGAAACTGATGAATGAACTGACCGTGGACTTCGATTGTGAAGTTGAGGCTATCCTAGTCAGCAACGAACAAAAAGTCGAATACGGTCAGCCTCTCTTTAGAATCAAGAAACTCTAGGCGGTGGCCCTATGATTAAAAAAGTACTGATTGCCAACCGCGGAGAAATTGCGGTCCGTATCATTCGTGCCTGTCGCAATATGGGCATCAAGTCTGTTGCTATCTATTCCAAAGAAGACAGCAAGAGCCTTCATGTCAAACTGGCGGACCAGCGGGTCTGTATCGGAGAAGGACCCGCACGTAATTCCTATCTCAATGAAGAAAGAATCATCTCAGCAGCCCTTAACGTGAATGCTGACGCTATTCATCCAGGATTCGGTTTTCTTTCTGAAAATGCAGATTTTGCCCGCCTTTGTATTGAACACAATCTTATCTTTATCGGACCCCAACCTGAAGTCATTGAACAGATGGGCAACAAATCCCAAGCTCGAAAAACCATGACGGCTGCCCAGGTCCCCGTTGTCCCAGGTAGTCCCAGCCACCTCAATGATGTTTCAGAGGCTAAAAAGCTCATTGATCAGATTGGTTTTCCTATTATGATTAAGGCCTCTTCAGGCGGCGGTGGCAAGGGCATGCGAGTCTCTCGCTCTGCCTTAGACTTTGAAGACCAATTCACGATCGCTCAGAGTGAATCAATTAATGCCTTTGCAGACGATTCCATGTATCTGGAAAAATATGTCGAAGAGCCCAAACACATCGAAATCCAAATCATGGCTGACCATTTTGGCAATGTCGTTGCGCTAGGTGAACGTGACTGTTCCGTCCAGCGTAACCACCAGAAATTAATCGAAGAATCGCCATCGCCTTCCATCGATGAAGCTACCCGTCAGGCGCTCAACCAAGCGGCTATCAAGGCTGCAAAAGCTGTCAACTACACCAATGCAGGTACGGTTGAATTCATCATGGACAAACATCAAAATTTTTACTTCATGGAAATGAACACCCGCATCCAAGTAGAACACGGTGTAACTGAAATGGTCACAGGCACCGATCTAATTATTGAGCAAATTCGTGTCGCTAGTGACTTACCCTTGTCCTTCAAGCAAGAAGATATCGCTATTCGTGGCCATGCCATCGAATGTCGTATCAACGCTGAGATTCCAGCCAAGAATTTTATGCCAAATCCTGGCCCTATCAATCATCTCCACCTACCAGCAGGCAATGGTGTGCGCGTCGACACGGGCCTCTACACAGGCTATCACATTCCATCTGAGTATGACTCTATGATTGCCAAAGTCATCGTTCACGCGCCAGACCGCCTAGCTGCTATCCAAAAGATGAAAACAGCCCTCAATGAGATGGTTGTACTTGGTGTTGAGACCAACTTGGATTTCCAATTCCAGATCATGCACCACCCTCAATTTATTGAAGGTGATATTGATACCAGCTTTATTGAAAAACTGTTGAATAGATAAGGAGACCTTATGACCTATCGTGTTGATTTAAACAGTGACCTAGGCGAGAGCTTTGGTGCCTACCGCATCGGCCAAGATCAAGCGATCATTCCCCTCATCACCTCCGCCAATGTTGCTTGCGGTTACCATGCTGGCGACCCTTTGGTTATGGAAAAAACTTGTCAACTGGTTACAAAAGCTGGTATCGCTATGGGCGCCCATCCAGGATTTCCAGATCTTATCGGCTTTGGTCGACGTAATCTACAAGTTAGCCCCAGCGAAGTTGCTGCCTATGTCACCTACCAGCTTGGAGCTCTTGAAGCCTTCACCAGACATCACGGCATCAAGCTCCAGCATGTCAAGCCCCACGGAGCTCTCTACAACATGGCTACTAAGGACAAAGACCTAGCGACAGCTATCGCCGAATCTGTCGCTCGTTTTGATGACAAGCTCCTCCTGCTCTGTCCTGGTGCCAGCGAGATGGCCTTGGCCGGACAGGCTGCTGGTCTTCGTATCGCCAAAGAAGTCTTTGCTGACCGTGCCTATGAAAAGGACGGCTCTCTTGTTGCACGTACTAAGGAAGGCGCCATGATTACGGACGAAACCCTTGCGATCAATCGTCTCATCCAGATGATTACCAAGGGTACCGTAACATCGATAGACGGCAAGGAAATCCCTATCCAGGCTGATTCCATCTGCGTCCACGGTGACGGTCCTAAGGCTCTCGCCTTTGTTCAAAAAATCAGAACCAGCCTTACAGATCTGGACATCCAACTAGCACCCCTCACTGAGATTGTTTCGTAAATAGGTATCAATTCGATAGTTTAAAAAACTTAGAAACAGGTCTCAAAAATGGCCATTCTAAGTTTTTTCACATTCTACCGTGGACCAATTGGACTAAGTCGTTTAAAAATAATAGAGAGGTTGGGATAATTGTCCCAACCTCTCTATTTTAGTTGTAAAGAGATGCCCCTCAAAGAAGAGAAATCTAGAATCAATAAGCAACTCAATTATCTAATGCGCTCAATTCATTAATGTTTATAGCTCCAAAATCGATCAAGACATTAACCAACTGATCGGGTCAGAATGGGAAAAGAGCCATTGACAAGCTAACTAAAACAAGCATATCATCATTAACTGTCCAACTTTTGCTCGTTCCCCGTACCGTAGAGGTAGAGGACATCCGTCTCCTGAAGGAGCTTGACAATCCGACTCAAATCCAATGTCTCAAAAATCTGATCAATGTAGGTATGATAAGCTTGAGCGATAGCTGCAAAGGTTGATTTTTGCAGAGCCTGCTCGGCTTTTTGTTGGGAATTAAGAGCCAGAAGACGGAGCTCCGTGAAACTATCTAACGCCAATTTTTTCAAGAGACGAAAAATACTACTGCGAGATACAAAACAAGCATCAGCCAGTTCTTGACTGGTCAACTTCGTCAAGGAACTCTCATAACTTTGCAAATAGGCAATAATTGCCCGCTCCTGTGGCGAAAGTTGCTTATAATGCTGATTAATCACCTCTAGAAAATCCATCCGCTTCTCCTTTTCCCTCTAACCATCTATGATAGTTTGATCTGAGAGAGTCTCACCTACACTATGAACCTTTACCACTCCAGTCTCATCTAAGGCCACACCATGCAAATAACCGCCATACACCGCTCCACCATCAATGCCAATCTTGCCATCTTCTGTGGTCCAGATTTGGTCGGGGTAGTCCTGACAATCAAAGAGGTATTTGGTCGGTGTATGCCCAAAGACAATCCGCTTCCCTGTCTGGTTTTGCCCCTCATGAAAAGGTTGGCGCAGCCACACCTTGTCATAGTCGGCTGTCTCACGCACATCAGGCAAGCTCAAATCCAACCCTGCATGCACAAAGAGATACTCCTGCGTCTCATACAGATAGGGAAACTCTCGAATCTGGTCCACCATCTCAGCATACTGCCCTACGATCGCTACCGCATCCGACACAGGGTCCACCTGCGCATCCAGCGGTCGTCCCAAGAGCGAATTGATGGTTGTATCTCCGCCATTGCGCTGGTAGTGGTCATACCGCTCTGTCGGGTCATCTAGGTAACGTAGAAACATCCACTCATGATTGCCCATGAGACAAACTGCTCCCTCCTCACGCACCAACCGACAAACCAACTCCAGACAGGACTTGCTGTCTTCTCCTCGGTCGATGAGGTCTCCTATAAAGACCAGCTGCTGGGTCGTTTTGTCCCATTTTTGCAACAAGTCTTGCACTAAACGATATTTTCCATGTACGTCGCCAATGGCGAACAGTTGGTTTGACATCTAATTTCCTTTCAACTCCACGGCATAACTCACTGCTGACAAGGCATAGAGCGGGGCGGTTTCGGCTCGGAGGATACGAGGACCAAGACCAACCGTTTTTGCACCTAGAGCGGTCAGCTGGTCGATTTCGGCTGAGGAAATCCCACCCTCTGGGCCGAAAACAAAGAGAAGGTTGTCGCCTGTTTGCATCTTGCTTAGGGCTTGGACAAGCTGACTGGTCTCGCCCTGCTTGGCGGCTTCTTCGTAGGCGATGAGAACGTGGTCAAAATTTGTTAGTTGCTGGAGAAAGGCGGTCTTGGTTTCAAAGAGTTGGACTGCTGGGATACGGTTGCGTTTAGACTGCTCAGCAGCTCCGAGGGCAATCTTTTCCAGCTTTTCAGCTTTTTTGGTGAGTTTTTTGCTGTCCCATTTGACGACAGACCAGTCGGCAGGAAAGGCTTGAAGCTGGCTAGCGCCTAGCTCGGTGACTTTCTGAGCCAGAAACTCCAACTTATCTCCCTTGGGAAAGCCAACCGCAATGGTGACAGAGACTGGAAGTTCGACCATATCTGCCAAGTCTTCGATCAGCTCAAAGGTCTGATCCTCTTTGCTGATGACCTTGGCACGGCGCTTGATAGCATCGTCAAAAACCAGCACCACCTCATCGTCTGGCTGCAAGCGCATGACGGAAAACATGTGCTTGGCGGTCTCCTTATCCGTGATGGTCACCAGCCCTTCTTGCGGCGCTCTGCCATGTACAAAATACTGCTGCATTTAGCCTCCAATCACGCCCGACATATCGTCGGTTTTCTTAAAGACTACACAGTTCCACTCGCCCTGAATCATGTGGGTTTCGAGGAAAAAGCCTGCGCTCTCCGCACTGTCACGCACCATTTCCCACTTGTCAGCGATGATACCGCTCATAATCAGATACCCCTCATCCTTGACCAGACGATAGGCATCGGCGGTCAGATGGATTAGGATGTCCGCCAAAATATTGGCCACGATGACATCAGCCTCCTGCGTCACCCCTCGGAGCAGGTCGCCCGTGCTGACGGTAATGTTGGTTGTGGTCGCATTGAGCTGGATATTTTCCTCTGCTACGCGCACCGCCACCTCGTCCAAGTCGTAAGCAAAAATTTCCTTAGCGCCCAAGAGGGAGCTAGCGATGGAGAGAACCCCAGAGCCTGTGCCGACATCAAGAACGGTCTCACCCCCACGAAGTACCTGTGACAGGGCAAAGAGGCTCATCTTAGTAGTCGGGTGAGTCCCTGTCCCAAAGGCCATCCCAGGGTCAAGACGGATAACCTTTTCTCCAGCGGTCGGCTCATAGTCTGTCCAGCTGGGCACAATGGTCAAATCGTGGGTAATACGGGTCGGCTCGTAGTATTTTTTCCAGTTGTCCGCCCAGTCTTCCTCGGCGAGCTCGCTGCTAGCAAGCGTTGTTTCGCCGAGCTCAAGCCCAGCCGCCACCATCTCTGCTAGCCCAGCCTGGATGCTGGTCTTAATAGCAGCCAAGTCCTGCGTATCAGGATAGTAGCCTGTGATGGTCACACTGTCATCCTGTGTCACCTCTGGGATGATCTCGCCAAAGAGGTCTTCCTTGTCCAGATAGTCCCTGCTGTCTTCTATCATCACACCCTGACTGCCCAGCTCCACCAAAAGATTGCTGACAGCCTCCTGCGCCTCACGGTCTACCGTGAGCGTTACTTCGTTCCATGTGGTCATATGGTTTGTCCTTTTCTATTTTTTATCTTGTGCTAAATAATGTGCAAAATGCTCATAGCTGTCCAACTCAGATAAATAGCTTTCCCATGCACGGTAATGGTATCTAGCTTCATCAGCTATAGCCTCATCTTGTTCAAAGAAGCCTAACTTTTGACTAAGTTGCTCAAAGCAGTCAACATAGGCTAAATTCTCCTTCAAAGTCCCCTTCTCCACCAAAACACCCCAAGGCACTTCATGCAGGTCAAAAGTAATCTGTCGTTTCATCAGATGATACAGATACAGTAAAGCAGGACGATAGTCAGGTTCCTTTGCTAAAACTTGCTTAGCGATAGTATATCGGTTTAACCCTTGAAAAGCAGAAGCCCATGGTTCATTGTAGGCACAAACTGTCCCATCACCAAGTAACCATTTGATGGCTGTCAAATGACCTGTATTGATATCTGCTAAAAAAACCGGGGACAGCTTTTCAAAGAATGTCGCTTGTAATAATGGCTTATAGATATCTCCAAATCTGATGATTTCATCTAAAGTTGGTAAGTTCTCATATGACTTCTGTAACCACTCCTGAAACAGTTGGTGTCGCTTTTTTCTATCTAACTTGGTCAATTGTTTAGGATTTGGATAGGTGGCTAAGATAGTCTTGTAATCTGTTAAGATGTTATGCATGATATTTCCTTTATCATAGCTACCAAATCCATTCCCTCTTGCAAGTTTTCGATATGTTGCGTTTGACGATAGCCACATTTTTTATAAAGATGTACCAAGTGATTTTCTTGTAGAATAGTGCGTAAATCCCACTTATTCACCTTTGGAAAGGTGGCATCTAACAAGTTGATGGCTTGATAAGCATAGCCTTTTTGTTGCTCTTCGGGTAAAACTGCTACAATCCCTAGCCACCCTTCCGTCTCCTCCATATTCATCTGCACACGCAAGAAACCAACAATCTTATCATTTGCTTCCATAAGATAATAGTGGCTAGTCGGACGAGAAAATTTTTCCTCAATTGCCTCCCGACTTTCTAAGTAGGGATTATCTTTGTCTCTGTACTTCGCATATAATCCTTCAAAACTGGCTCGTTGAATAGCTTCAATACAATCCAAATCTGAAAATACCGCTTGTTTTAAACGGATCATGCTCAAATCCTCACTTTCGTATATTAAACATTAAACTCGTGCTTGAAGTTATTGGCTATTTTCAATATGATTATCTAAGTAATCTCTAAATCGATCCTGAAATAGCTGAATAACGGTTTTGTCTATTAAAAACTGGTTGATCGGTATGAATTGGTAGCCTTCCCCTTCATCGCCAAGCACGATTTGGTCAACTTGCTTTTTAAGAAGATGTTCGACCACAAAAATACTTGTCTTACTAGGATTTAGTATACCTGGATAGCATTTACTCCAGATGATTTGCTCAGCCGTAATGAATATGCCTAGTTCTTCATAGAGTTCACGTGATACGCAATCAAAAGGGGTTCATCTCCCTCACGTCCACCTCCAGGAATTTCCCACATATTTGGAAAAGGAATCTCCAGCTTGTTATCTCTTAAAATAGTCAATAGGTGATTGTCATAAATCAAGGCTATTTTACAGCCTGAAAACTCAAACTGTTGGTGCAACAAATTCATCTCAATACCTCGGATACCCATACCACTCTGTTTCCTTCAATTCAGCTCTGCCTTGTTCAAAGGCTTCTGTATTCCACACCATGGCAAATTCATCGGCGGTGTCATCGGCAAGGAAGTCCAATAAGTCGTCCATGCCTTGGTCGGCAGTGGCTTGCAGGAACTGGGCAAAGTAGCTCAAAAACTGTCGTGACAAGCCTTTTTTCGGGTCAAAAGGCAGAGCGACCAAATAGTCTTCTGGGTCAAAGCTAGATTTGTCTGGGTGATAGAAGAGGATAAACTCTTCCAGAACCACTCCCTCATCATCTGCTCCGCTATCTTCCAAAGAGACGCCCTCGGGCAGTCCCGCTTCAAGGACAAAGCTGACCTCGACCGCATGGTTTTTCTTGTCCCAGTCGATGGCAAAGTCGTAAGAAAAGTGCTCATCCAACTCTTCCTCTAAAACGCTTAAAAATCCGTATTTGCTCATGATGGTGCTCCTTTTTCGGTTAAAATTGGGGTAAAATTGTTCTTGTACTGGTAATTAAGCTAGCACATTCGTCTTTCAGCTGACAGATGGAGGGCATTGACCGCAATGATACAACCGCGTAGCGAATAAGGCCTACCTACTCCTCCTATCCTCTCTATTATACCATTTATTGAGCTCTCTAGCACCCGCTAATTGTTCAGCAATACAGCAAAAAGATAGCGCTTGCAAAAAAACTTGGGTATGCTATAATGAATAGTGAAAGGAGGTGCACAGGATGAAAAAATACCGTTTTATCATTGGTCTACTACTCGTTCTTGCCCTGTCTGGGCTTGCACTTTTTGGGGGACGTCACTGGCAACAGCAGCGCTTCAACAAGGAGTTTAACGAGCTAAACATGGCAATTATCACAGATATTCCGACCATCAGCGCCATTGGTCAGCAGGCAACACAGACTTTTGAGAGTGAGCTTATCTTTTTCAGTCAGTCTGATGAGACAAGCAGCATTCGCCAGCAGGTCGATTCCTATATCGACAACATAAAACCACAAAAGCAATCTCTGATAAACCAAGAATGGCTGGTCATCTACCCTCAAACAAGCAAGTCAAAGCTGGAAAACATCCTTGCCTATGATTTGATTCAACGTACCTATCGCACCAAAGGACTAGACGTTCAGCTTTCAGACGAACAAACCGTCACGCAGTTCTACGCTAAATCAGATGGATCACCCTTTACCCTCAACGACCTCATCAAGGACAAAGCTGGGTTCAGACAGCAGTTAGACAACCTGCTCTACAAATCCGAAGAACCACAAGCCAAAGCCGCACGTACGGATTTATTGACCCAGTTTGAGACAGACGATTGGTCAGCCATTTCTTTTACAGTTGAGGGACATGATCTCCTACTTGACAAAGCCATCTTATCTCTATCGCCCTTCTTACAATATCTTAATACCAGCTATTTCTCAGGGCAAGAGCTGCAACAACTGCAGGAGTTAGAAACCTCACGACAGCTGATGGAAGACGCAGAAGACACCGTGACCATTCAGTACAACTAAACGATTAAACGCACTGCTTCTGGCAGTGCTTTTTTTGCATAATAAGGGGAAGACAAGGAGAAAGCTATGGTACACCACACGATCATCGCTGCAGACAACGGTCGGGACAATATCACCGTCTATACCAAAGAGCCTAGCGTCGTAACTGTAGCACATCGCTCAGACCTCAACGCCCTCAAACAAATACCCGAAGCACAAAAAGCTGGTATTTACATCCTCATTAGCGAAAATAAACGCTACATTGGACAAGCAGCTACATCCGTATATACTCGTCTCCATCAACATGATAAGGAAAAAAATTGGTGGAGCCAAGTCATCTTTTTTGGGCGAGAAGATGGGCATTTGGACAAGTCGCAGCTGGATTACCTGGAAGCCCTCCTTATCAAAGAGTTTCGAGAAGCAGGATTTGAGCTAGAAAATGCCACACAAGGAAATTCTTCTTGGATTGATAAAATCAGCAAGATTCATGCCGATAACATCTGGCATATTAGCCAAAATGTCTTGGAAGAGGTCGCCAATATCCCACTCTTTGAACTCTCTGCAAATGAATCGGAAAAAGAGTACCATCCCCACCACCAAGGCTACACCATCGCCTTAGCTGATGGTACTATCATTTCGGGGAAAAATCCAACAGCCTGCTATGTCAATTTTTTCAAGCACCTCATCACATCCCCAGTCTACTCTGAAAAAGTTTTAGAACTAGTCATCAAAGGCGAGCCGAATGGACGATTTTTACTCGGAACTGTCGAACGATTCGATAAATCAGGTATGAGGCTGACCTCTCCAGTCACTCCCCACCTTCATGTCTACAACAACCTATCAACAGCTAATAAAAAACGTGTCCTCCTTCGTTTCGCCAACCAAATGGTCTTTCTTTGACCATCGACTGGGATTAGAAAGGACTTCCCATGCCCCACAATCTCGCTATCTACCTCAGCTCACAAAAAAAGATTGGAAAAACTAGACAGCGTCTGTTCTCCAATCTTATCAGCAATGTTTAGCGAGTTGGTACGTAGGCCAACTTATCCTTGTTTTTCGCTAAGAAATCGTTCATCTCTGAGTCAGGAATCTGGCGCAAATATAGGTTTGAACGAATCGTCTCATCATACTCACGACAGGTTGACAAGACCAGATACTTGTCCTCTGGACTGATTTTGATATTAGGATTCTTAGTATGCGCCATTTCGCTGACTTCTGTCAGCTGTGTGGCAAAATCTTCCTTACTATCAAATTCTGTTCGGTAAAATGCCGTTGTCTCCGGAACAATGATCAAGAAAGCTGCTTCGTAGTAATAATTGCGCTCAGGGGTTTGGATAACCACATAAGGATGCTCATCAAAATAAGACTGCTCATCGTAATAGTTAACATCATTAAACATCCGATGATCTGCTACCTTCATTCCACGAGCATGGCCAAACAACCAGGTCAAGCTATCACTAAAATCACTAGCATTGTCCATATCCATAAAGACTGTACCAAGATATGGCTGAACACCGCCTTCGAAAGTCTTTTCAAGGTAGGTAGCATTATCCGTTGTTTGGACAACTGGCTCATCTAACTGAGTCCCCGGAGCATAGACATAAGCGATTGTATCAGAGTTAATAGCCTTTAATGCGTCAAATTGAGCTGTTAAAGCGGACTTTTCCTCTTCGCTTACAGTATACTTAGATTCAATTTTGAGAGGTGTAGTCGTAGATTTAACTGTTTTTTCTTCTTTTTTCTGACAACCAGCCAAGAAAAGTGAGAAGATGGTTAAGACCGCAAATAGACGTCCCCATAATTTAGATGACATGAAACATAAATCCTTTCATTCCAGAAATAGAAAAAGTTGCCCGCAGGCAACCTTTTCAGTTTGCAACTAAATTATTTAACTGCGCTTGTTTTTGGAAGAGCTTTTGAACCAGTCTTAGTAGCTGCTGCTTTAACAGCTTTAGCTGCTGGCTTAGCTTCTTCTTTCTTCTCTTCAGCTTTTGGCGCTTCTTCAACAGCTGGAGCAGCAGGATCTTTAGCAGCATCAGCTTTACCAGTACCTTCAGCGCGAACAAGGTATTCGTCTTCAGTAATTACACGGTAATCACCAGATTTTACATCACCAACGATATAAGTTTTTGTTCCAACTTTAACATTAGTACCAATTTCATTTTTTTCAATGTCTTTAACGTAACCAGCTTCTACAACAGCTGCACCTGTATCGTAGGCAGTTTCAGCAGGTTTAGTATTATTTTCGTCTACCCATGCTGAACCAGTAGCGGGTTGAAGCTTAACTGTATCAGTTTCAGTCGCCAAAACTACTGCTGGAGAAGCAAGCAAAGCTGCAACAGCTAATGAAACGATTGATTTTTTCATTTTAAAAAATCTCCTATTATTTTTATATTTTCCCTATAGGGTTACTAGTATTATACAACACCGGTCATTTCTTGTCAATCATTTTTAAGGATTTTTTAAGAAAAATTTAAGCTTTGCACGTTGTCAAGTCAAATGCAGCAAGTTCGTGGGTAGACTAGTATTCCATCTTTAGGCTGTTTGGGTTAGCTGACACAAAAATTTTGCTGTTTTGTTATGATGCAGACGCCTAAGTCTCCCATTGATAGCTGAGTATAACGAGTAAACTCTTCGTTAGTCATTGGGTTGAGCAACTGTCTTTTTGGGAGAAACTCTGAGGAGACCATTGAAATTCTCATTTGTTCCTCTTTCATGGAAAGAATAAGGATGATCGAAAAAATATCAACGCCTTCTAAGTCGGCTAAGAGACTAAACTCAGAGCCATTATCTGATGGGATAGAGGCTCTATAAGGCTGTAGTGGGTAAATCCACCACGGAGAATATAGGGGCTTTTTATTTGAAAAAATACAGTAAAAAAGCACAAAAAGACACTCCCTATGCTATACTAAAGTTGAAAAATTTTTAAGATTTGGTGTTAGAACTGTTGCCTCAGTCCTAACGCCTTTTCTTTTTGATAGGGTTGGTGAGTAGTAAGTAGTTTGTAAATAATTCGGAGTATCTTATG
>NZ_JAAXPR010000005.1 GCF_012396585.1 Streptococcus ovuberis | reverse complement strand
TTTTCTTAACAATCTCTACGCCATATCGATCCATGAGTCTAACCATATATTTTATATTAGAGATATTAACATCATATAGTTTTCCAATCTTTGTCCATGTCATCCCTTGTTTTTTCAAATGATAAATTGTTAATTTATCTTCATAACTTAATTTCATACAAAAAGCACCCCAATTGTTAGATTTTGTGTCTAACTTTTGGGGTGCAGTTCAGCTTGGAGGTTTTCTCAATTCAGATGTTCAAAAAAATGATAAGAAGCGCTTTCCTATAAAAGAATAGCTTATTTGGCTGATACATTATCAAAAGTGATACAATCACTCAGTTAATAATATTACTCCATAAAAAATATTTACTCATCAAATTTATTATTGCTTAGATTTAGAAAATTATTGGACTAGAATTCATAGCAACTATTCTTATATTTTTCTATTTGAAAGTCCATAAAAGTTCTACCGTTTTTTCTAGCTCCACTTATCCTCGAATTGAAATAAACACATTAATGGAGTCATTAATAGGAAGAAATCTAACCAATTCTGATACTTCATGATATATGATATAATACCAGCTATGACGAATAGATATAAGGCAGTACGATAACCTCTCTTCGGATTTTTGTCAGCTCCAGTGTTAACAACAATGTATACACAACAAAAAGTACATAGAATGAGTTGAATTATAGCATCATTTAACATATAAACTACTCCTTTTATATTAAATTATTTTGGTGGTCTTAATTGATAACTTAAATAGCCACCTACTACAGCTCCACCTAGTGCACAAATAAAATAAGCTTGAGGACCACCAGCAATACAAGTTTGTCCAGCCTGAAATGCTCCTGATAGAGTACCTACAGCCACATCTGCTCCTAATCCGCCTCCAGAAATTACTTAGTTCCTGATCAGTTATAATATTGTATTTCAACATCAATTTCATCTCCTTTTAAGGCCAAATATTATCAGCAATTGCAGTGAAGGCACCCCCAAGTTTAGCGCCAGCCTAAGCACAAGCAGAAGTCATAGCCCATGTAGCTCCACCTGCCGCACACATGCTAACACCAATAGCTGCTCCATAAATACTTCCTTTTCCTACTGCTCCCCAATCAGTTCCCCCTCAACAGTAGCCAGAGCATCAGCATTAAGAACATTGAATTGTTCCATTGTTGTTGTATTCATGATGAATACCTCCTTTATGATATAGATTTATATTTTGTCGGGTTGCAACCCAACACTCTTAGTATAGCACTTCTTCAAAAAATAGTTCTCCCATTTCCTGAACAGTCATCGAAACGTCCTAAACAGTAACATTTTACCGTTTAAGACGATTTAACTACTATTCAAATTCGTTTTGAGGATGAAGCAAGCTTTCAACTGTCTGTTTTTTTCATATTAAGTCAAAATTAAAATGAGATAATTAACAACAGATACAATAACTAGTAGCCCATTATTAAGAAGATGAACAATAATCGAATCAACAATATTATTACGTCGGGCATATGCCAGATAGAAAATAGCCCCTAGTCCGAAATAAACGACAAATTCAACTGGACGCATGATATGTAACAAAGCAAAAATTGATGAACTGACTAATAATTTTAACCATTTCTGTTGCTTTTTAAAGAAATATTGACTAAAGAATCCTCTAAAAACTAGCTCTTCCATGATCGGAGCAAATACACCGATAGCAATGTGAAATATTGCAAAATATAAAAGAAACATCTGAGGGTCCTGCCCCCACAAAATGAGACATAATCATGACCACCCGTCAAACGGGTGGTTTGAACAAGGGCTATAAGCCCACGATACCAGCCAGCGCCTAAAGACGCTGGCTTTCACGTTGTTCAAGCCTAACTGCTTTTGACTCGTCACAAACCTCTCAAAGAGGTGTTGGTATTACTTACCATTATCCCTAAAGGAATTTTTATTACCCACCTCATTTATTCTCACCTTCTTTGTAAGCAGAAGGAGTTATACATTGACTTGAAATATTTTTCGCTCTCATAGAAGCCTCCTTTTACAATATCTTATTATATTTCTATGATTCTTAAAATAGGGATACAGTGCTGAAAAACCCGAATTATCAAGCTTTTTTCTCTGTATCCCTATTATATCTCAAGCCCACTTTGTGTGTGATAAACTATGTGCTTTTTGAGCCCCTCAACTTTTTTATTTTTAGGTTTCGGCAAAAATCATCCACTGGATAATTTTTCTCCTCCTTTCGCTCTACAATAGGCTTGAACACCTTTATTGTATCGCGTTTGGAGTTTTTTGGTATAACCTGCGATGCGCACCCGCATAGCGGGTGGTTTATTGGTCACGCACCTTCGGAGCGTGACGGACTTAAACAAGACCACCAGTGTGAACTGGTGGTTTGTTCTGCGGCTGTAAGCCGATTGTTCCGGCCAGGGCCAAAGGCCCACCGAATCGGTCTCCTCTCGCACCACTTTCTCGGGCTGGTGCTAAAGCACCTCGTTACCTCTTCTTATTGACCTCTCCAGTAAACGGATCAACTGCCTCAAATAAAGTCAGTTGATCTGCCAACTGGTCCTCTCGCAATTGATTTCTGATGTACTCACTGATGGCTTTCTGTTTGCGACCAACTGTGTCAACATAATAACCACGACACCAAAACTTCCTGTTGCCATACTTATATTTTAAGTTGGCATGTTTATCAAAAATCATCAGACTGCTCTTACCTTTCAAATACCCCATAAAACTTGAAACACTTATTTTCGGGGGAATACTCACAAGCATGTGAATGTGGTCCGAGCAAGCATTAGCCTCGTGAATGTGAACGCCTTTGCGGTCGCACAGGTCTCGAATAATCTTACAGATACTAGCTTTATGGCGACCATAAATGATTTGACGACGATATTTGGGAGCGAAAACTAAATGATAGTTACAATTCCATGTTGTATGTGATAGACTTCTATTTTCCTCTCTCATGAGGGCCTCCTTAATGATATGATAAAGTGGTGGGGAAACCAGTTCTATCTTATCTTCTTGTAAGGCATTTTTTAATACCACGCTGAAAGCTCTACGGAACCACTAGCATAGCTAGTGGTTTTCGAAGGACAAAAAGAGCACCAACTAACAAAACTGGTGCCAAAATTTAGTCAAGGTGAAACAACAAAACTATCTAATTACCCCAAGTGAAACAATCCCTCGGGCAATATTTTTTTTCTGTTCGCTATATTTAGAAATTTTTTTATAAAATTCAGCAATTTTGGGACTTAATGTTTTACCTTTAGAAATATTTTCCACTGAAAGTAATCGGATATTTTCTGACAAATCAATGATAATACGTCCTTGATTGGTATCGTCTTTTATTAAATTTTTAAAACGTATAAGAATTAACCGCTCATCGTCGGTAATATCTTTCTCTAAAATTAGATTATAGAGTGACTCTATTAGCAGTTCCTCCATAATCTCTACCCACGATACCCTGGATGGAAGTACCCTCCAGCTAGAGAAGAAACCCAGCCATTAACCATTACATCAACAGTTGCTTCAAAAGGACTTTTAGTTACAATATAGGCCCATTTCCCATCTGGATAGCGACAAGAGTATCCATTAGCTCCTGCCATGACAAATTTACAGTCACCTTTACTTCCCCCTTCAACAGTCGCAAGAGCATCAGCATTAAGAACATTGAATTGTTCCATTGTTGTTGTATTCATGATGAATACCTCCTTTATGATATAGATTTATATTTTGTCGGGTTGCAACCCAACACTCTTAGTATAGCACTTCTTCAAAAAATAGTTCTCCCATTTCCTGAACAGTCATCGAAACGTCCTAAACAGTAACATTTTACCGTTTAAGACGATAATAGAACCGTTCAGGAGTTCTTTTTAACTCCAAGATTTTTCTGTGCTTTGCCATTCAGGACGTTTCGATGACCATTTAAGATTTAGACGTTTTTTTCTTTAAATTTTTGTCATAATAGTCTTGTCACCAACAAGAAAGGATTTGACAAATGACAGCTTACAGACGAACTTTTGTTCCTCAAATCGATGCCAGAGACTGTGGTGTGGCTGCTTTAGCCTCTATTGCCAAGTTTTATGGCTCTGATTATTCCCTAGTCCATTTGAGAGAATTGGCCAAAACCAATAAGGAAGGAACGACCGCTCTTGGTATCGTTAAAGCAGCCAAAGAGATGGGCTTTGAAACCAGAGCCATCCAGGCGGACATGAGCCTATTTGATATGGATGACATTCCCTATCCCTTTATCGTACATGTCAATCAAAGAAGAAAAACTGCAACACTACTATGTGGTCTATCACAACAAAAAAGCTAACGAATGGCGTTAACTTTTCTTTTTGATAAATGTAAATTGATAACATAATGGAATCAATAGTTACTTTTTATAATATTTTAAACCCCAGATAAGTAGAACAAGTAACATAAAGCTAATTATTGAGCATACTAGAGCAATTATTTTTTGAAAATTATCTATCACACTGAAATAACGAAAAATACATATCAAAAGCAAAATGAAGGTTCCAAAAATATAAATGACTTGAATGTTTCTAGGGTTTGAAATAGTATGATTACCTTCATTGCTTACTTTAATATTTTTCATTTCTCTTATAAAGAAAATATTAGTAATAATATTTGCTATAAAGAAAATACAAAAAATTACTTTTGAAATCAACGATAGCTTTAAAAATTCACCAGAAAAAATCATAAATAATATCGCTATAGCAGGTATCTGACCTAACAGCAAACGATATAATTGAAATTTCTGATACCGAGAAATTTTAAGGTTCATCATTCTAATTCCTTCCTTTCATTTCACTCAAGACACGACACTGTATAAAGTGTTGTGCTCCTTATTTTGGACTATACTGTAAAGTGAGAAGACCTGTGTCTTTATTCTTTAGCTCAAATTTCTTTGATACAATTTCAATAACCATACCTTATATTAGATAATTTTCTTAGTTTCGCTATTTTATTAGATTGTTCCTCTGACAAATGAAGACCTTACTCAATTAATACATGAGACATTTCAATATTAAGACGACTAAGAATATATGGAACCGAACCTGCACCATTCTTCAACTCATTGTAATAAGAAATCAGTAAGGAATATAACGAGTCAAGATGATTCTCATCCTTTAAATCTTGGATGAGTAGTTCTAATATGCTAATAGCTTCATCTCTTCTTTCTGTTCCTCCTGAGAACCATTTTAATCTATTCATTATACTGGCCACGATCCCCCAGAATTCCAGCCGGCTTTCCCTCCTGTTAATAAGTTCATTACTGAACTATTTGCTCTAAAAGTAAAAGTCTCTGACAAGTTTACCATCCCTCTTTCTTATTATCATAGTACAAACCATTACCATAAGAGTTTATCTTACCCCCTTCAACTTTAGAAAGACAGCCCCCATTAAGCGTACTAAATTGTTTAATTGATTTCATATTGAATAACTCCTATGTCATTTATTTTATCATGTTGCTACTTGACAACCTCAGTATACCATTTTGTTTATAAAAACTATCTTCATTTCCTGAACAGTCATTTAATTTTCCCAATGGACATGAATTCTAACTAGTTTTTATTCTATTTTAACATTGAGTAATTGTGCTTTTAATGATTTTCATACTTATAAAGTAGCCTTTTTGATAAATACATATTTAGAAAAGTTGCTATCAGTACATAGACAGATCCACCTATTATTGACAAGAAAGCTAATAAATATGAAAAATTATAAAACAAAACAGTTAAAATAAAAGACGATGAAAATATCATAGAAAGAACTTTAACTGTACCTATTTTTAATATTTTAGGGGTAAGTCTATCTAGTATTTTTGAATTGGGAAAATAAAGAATTTTTCTCATAAAACTCCTTTCTGTCCAGAAAAAATGGTATATCCTTTTGCATTTAAAATATGCACTAAATACTTATTTGATACTGTTCTTAAAATTATATAATTATTTTGGCTAGGGAATTGGAAAGGTATTTCCTTCATCTGCTGGCAATAGAGGTATCGTTTGAAGACATAGTACCTCAAAGCACCCCAGATCAATAGATAAAAGGCAATAGTCTAGCAGCAACCACGTTAAAAATATTGAATCCGTGAAAAAGGCACTAAGCTCAAGGATGGTAAATACTGAGATAAAAACATTGGCCATCTTATCTGTGTTCAGACTGTAACCCCCTGAGCATAACTTGTCCCAAGCGTCATTTTCAGGCTGATACACAAAATCTCTGAAATCTTTCATCTTAACTCTTTTCTAAACTGGTTTGTGGAAAAGCTACCAACAAAACATTATTAACCATCAATGAGGCTGTTCCCAAACTGTCCTTTGAAAAAATCAGAACTGCTACTGTAAAAACAATGCCTATTATGGCAAAGATTTTAAACGATAGCAACTGTTGCTTTGGCCAATGATTAGTGAGCTGATGGTGACGTCCAAAGTAATAAACCAATCCAAACAACACCACATGTCCTAGGGTCAATACCCCCATAAGAAGGTGATAGACATCTCTATCGATAAGCCCCCTAAATACCCATGTCAAAAACACAAGAAGACCAATTGCGACGCTGACCCAATGGCTTCTACGCATGTTTGATACTAGTGATTTCATTTTTTTACCTCATTTATATCGTTAATAAGCATAACTAATCAGTCATATTGATTAAAGCCATTCATTAACTTTCAAATTATTTTTTTTGTAAGCTTTTGTTAATAGACACAAGGAATCCAGATGAAAAGTAAAATACTAATACATTGATTAGGTAAAATTTTATCTGGGAAGTTGTTTCACTATTGAATAGCAAAACAATGTAGCGCCCTACAGCTAAAACTGTCTCAATAATATTTTTTCGTAGAAATTCTTTAAAAATTGCCATAACTTCCTGAATGGTAGGACTAGCCATATTATGGCTGTGTTTTTCTTCTCTATACGAATTAACTCTCTCGTAGCCTTAATTGTTGTTAAATTTCATTTTTCTTTCGATAAATGTTATCATCTAAAATAGTCTAAACACTTTGACATAAATTACTAATAATGCTTAGTTAATTAAAGGAAAAACACCTCCTATCAGATGTTCAAAAAAATGATAAGAAGCGCTTCCCTATAAAAGAATAGCTTATTTGGCTGATACATTATCAAAAGTGATACAATCACTTAGTTAATAAATACTACTCCATAAAAAATATTTACTCATCAAATTTATTATTGCTTAGATTTAGAAAATTATTGGACTAGAATTCATAGCAACTATTCTTATATTTTTCTATTTGAAAGTCCATAAAAGTTCTACCGTTTTTTCTAGCTCCACTTATCCTCGAATTGAAATAAACACATTAATGGAGTCATTAATAGGAAGAAATCTAACCAATTCTGATACTTCATGATATATGATATAATACCAGCTATGACGAATAGATATAAGGCAGTACGATAACCTCTCTTCGGATTTATAATTTTTCTCGAAATCCTAAACAGTAACATTGAATTTATGAATGCCTCCTTATGTGATATTATTTTAATGGATTTCTCAAAAATTAACAACAGGATAAAATCATTGAAAGCATGTGACAAATGAAAGAGATTTAATGAACAATTACTTATCTTCAATAGGAAGGTAGTGCTTTCTAAAATAAGATTTTGGAACAACTTTACCATTGGTTAAATCAACATAATCTCCGATATTTCCAAAGGTATATATGCTATAACCGTAGTGTTCACTATTATTAGCCCACCTAGGATATAAGGCTGGCATTAATATACGCAGACGATTGTCAACCCATTGGAAGATATTTTTCTTGAAAGCCATAAAGACCCAATCAGGCATTTCAGAAGAGCGTGAAATCTCCCAAACTTCTACCTCTTTCCTTTTATAGATAGCTTTCATAATCAGCAAGCATTTGGCGTACCACCTGTGCCATAAGGTGAACATGATCTTGGAGTCGGTAATTTTTTCCCATTTAACTGTTCAAGGGTAGGCCCACCATCAAATGCACTAATTGCACCACCTAAGAATAATCCCCAGAAGCCTCCTTCAACAGTAGCGAGAGTTTCTGCATTCAACGTATTAAAGCGTTCCATTGTTTTTGTATTCATGATGAATACCTCCTTTATGATATAGATTTATATTTTGTCGGGTTGCAACCTGGACAAGTCTAGTATAGCACTTCTTCAAAAAATAGTTCTCCCATTTCCTGAACAGTCATCGAAACGTCCTAAACAGTAAAATTTTACCGTTTAAGACGATAATAGAACCGTTCAGGAGTTCTTTTTAACTCCAAGATTTTTCTGTGTTTTGCCATTCAGGACGTTTCGATGACCATTTAAGATTTGGACGTTTTTTTCTTTAATTTTTTGTCATAATAGTCTTGTCACTAACAAGAAAGGATTTGACAAATGACAGCTTACAAACGAACTTTTGTTCCTCAAATCGATGCCAGAGACTGTGGGGTGGCTGCTTTAGCCTCTATTGCCAAGTTTTACGGTTCTGACTATTCCCTAGCTCATTTGAGAGAGTTGGCCAAAACCAATAAGGAGGGAACAACCGCTCTTGGTATCGTTAAAGCAGCCAAAGAGATGGGCTTTGAAACCAGAGCCATTCAGGCTGACATGAGCCTCTTTGATATGGATGACGTTCCCTATCCCTTCATCGCTCACGTCAATAAAGAAGGCAAACTGCAACACTACTATGTGGTCTATCATAACAAAAAAGACCACCTCATCATTGGTGACCCTGACCCTACGGTCAAAGTCACTAAGATGACCAAGGAGCGGTTTGATTCTGAGTGGACAGGTGTCGCTATCTTTCTCGCACCAGAGCCCAGCTATAAACCTCACAAGGATAAAAAGAACGGCCTGATGAGTTTTCTCCCCTTGATTTTCAAGCAACGTTCTCTTATCTTTTATATCGTCTTGGCTAGCCTTTTGGTGACGCTTATCAATATTGGTGGTTCTTACTACCTGCAAGGGATTTTGGATGAATACATCCCTAATCAGATGAAGTCAACCTTAGGTATTATCTCCATCGGTCTCATCATCACCTACATCCTCCAGCAGATGATGAGTTTCTCACGGGATTACCTCTTGACCGTACTCAGCCAGCGGCTAAGTATTGATGTGATTCTTTCCTATATCCGTCATATCTTTGAATTACCGATGTCCTTCTTTGCAACAAGAAGAACCGGTGAAGTTATCTCACGTTTTACAGATGCTAATTCAATCATTGATGCTCTGGCTTCGACCATTTTGTCACTTTTCCTTGATGTTTCCATCTTAACCATCGTTGGTGGTGTACTTTTAGTACAAAATACCAACCTTTTCCTTCTCTCTCTGATTTCAGTTCCCATTTACATCATCATTATTTTTACTTTTATGAAACCATTTGAGAAGATGAATAACGATGTGATGCAGAGCAATTCCATGGTCAGCTCTGCCATTATCGAAGACATCAACGGCATTGAAACCATCAAATCCTTGACCAGCGAAGAAAGCCGCTACCAGAAGATTGATAGCGAATTCGTAGATTACCTGGACAAATCCTTCAAACTCAGTAAATACTCTATCCTTCAAACCACCCTTAAACAGGGGGCTCAGCTCATTCTAAATATTGTCATCTTGTGGTTTGGGGCTCAGCTAGTCATGAACGGACACATTTCTGTTGGACAACTGATTACCTTCAACACCCTTCTATCTTATTTTACCAATCCTTTAGAAAATATTATCAACCTCCAAACCAAACTCCAGTCTGCCAAGGTCGCCAACAATCGTCTGAATGAAGTCTACTTAGTTGAATCTGAATTCAGAAACAGTCAGACCTTAACGGATTCACAGTTCCTAGCTGGTGATATTCGTCTTGAAGATCTTTCCTATAAGTACGGTTTCGGGCGAGATACCCTATCGGATATCAATCTGACCATCAAACAGGGCGATAAGGTCAGTCTAGTGGGGATTAGCGGCTCAGGAAAAACAACCTTAGCCAAGATGATTGTCAACTTTTTTGAACCTTATAAGGGACGAATAACCATTAACAACAATGACCTTAAACTGGTTGATAAAAAGACGTTACGACAGCACATCAACTACCTCCCCCAACAAGCTTATATTTTTAGTGGCTCGATCTTAGAAAACCTAACTTTGGGAGCTAATCAAATGATTAGCCAAGAAGATATTATCAGGGCTTGTGAGATAGCAGAAATTCGCCAAGATATCGAACAAATGCCCATGGGTTATCAAACAGAATTGTCCGATGGGGCAGGCTTATCAGGTGGGCAAAAACAACGGATTGCTTTGGCTAGGGCTCTCCTTACTAAAGCTCCTGTTCTTATTCTTGATGAAGCCACTAGCGGCCTTGATGTGCTAACAGAGAAAAAGGTCATTGATAATTTAATGGCCATGACAAACAAGACCATTATCTTTGTCGCACACCGCCTCAGTATTTCTGAGCGAACCAACCAAGTTATCGTTCTTGACCAAGGGAAGATCATTGAGACTGGTTCACATCACGAATTGATGACCAAACAAGGTTTCTACCATCATCTATTTAGCAAGTAAGGAGACTAAGCATGAACCCTAATTTGTTCAAAAGTGCTGAATTTTACCAGCGGCGCTACCATAATTTTGCGACACTCTTAATTGTCCCCTTGATATTATTAGTCGGTTTTCTTATAACCTTCTCCCTTTTTGCCAAAAAGGAGGTTACCGTTACATCAAGAGGTGAGATTACTCCGACGACAATCATCGCTTCCATCCAATCCACCAGCAATAACCCTATCACAATAAATAATCTAGCCAATAATCAGCTGGTTAAAAAGGATGAGCTCATCATCCAGTACGCTGAAACTATGGAAAGCTCTCAAAAGCAAGCCCTAGAAACCCAGTTAGCCACTCTAAATAGACAGAAAACTGGACTCGAAATCCTCAAAGCAAGTCTGTCTCAGGGAACAAATCTCTTTACAGAGGAAGATGAATTTGGCTATATCAATACTTTTAACAACTTTATCACCCAATCGCAGGACATCGAACTAGGGATTTCCAAAATCAATGCCGAGGTAAGTAACCAAGCCGCCCTAACAGGTAATACCATTGCTGCAATTGACAGCCAAATCAATCACCTCTACCACCAGATTTCAGAATACGAGGAACTTCGCCAAGCTATTACCAATAAAAGTTTGAGTTTGTCATCTGGAAACCCACACCAAGCCACCTTAAACAATTTCTTAGCCCAATCCCAGCAAGACTCCCAGACAGGATTAACTGATCAATACCTTTCTCAAATCAACCAAAGCATCTCAGGGCTAGAATCATCCATAGCTAGTCTGAATATCCAACGAGCTGGAACTGGTTCTGTTGCGACCTATGATAACAGTTTTGGAACAAAGGTTGAGGTCCTAAGAACACAGTTTTTACAAACGGCCTCTCAACAGCTGACCACACTTGAAACACAAATCACAGAGCTAACGGCACAGCTAGAGCAAGCCTCCGTCCGACTAGAGAACAATACAATTATAGCCCCAGACACAGGTGTCATTCATCTCAATAGTGAATTCGAAGGTAAGTCACTGATTCCAAATGGTAGTGAAATCGCTCAAATTTACCCCGATCTCCATCATACCCAAGAAGCCCTCATCACTTACTATGTGACCTCAGAGCATGTCGCCTTACTCAAGGAAAAACAAGAAGCACGGCTGAGCTTGGCAAAGGTTGGTAATCAGAACATAACTATTATCGGAAAGATTCAGTCTATCGATAAAACTGCTACTAAAACCGAAGGAGGGAATCTTTTCAAAGTTACCGCATTAGCTCAATTATCCGACAAGAATAGTGACGTCATCCAGTACGGTCTCCAGGGTCGAGTCACGAGTGTCATTGCTAAGAAGACTTACTTTGATTACTATAAGGATAAAATTTTATCCAACCATGATTAACCATTTAGGAAAGTTAAATGACTGTTCAGGATTTGAATGTCAAAAATCTCCATATTTTGCGTACAATAAATTAAAACTTATATAAAGGAGGTCCTCATATGACCAAGCAAACAAAATCACTCACGCATTTCTCAGAACTAAGCTCTTCAGAACTCCACCGCATCTCTGGCGGAGACTGGTGGAGCGATTGGATGAAACTTTTTCCTAGGCCAAAACAAGCCATAGACAGCAATAATAAACATAAACTGGGCTAACATCAAAAAATCTGGACCGAGGGATTAAATCCCATGGTCCAACTTTTTTATTTCGATGACAAGTCAATTTCTAGGGATTGACAAAACAGATAAGATACACTAGTCGTGTTCAATGATACGTGTGGATACCGCTCTAGAATTTTCATGACATTATATAAACCAATACCTCTGCCCTCACCTTTGGAACTATAACCAAAGGCATAAAGTTTTGAAAGGTCAACTCTTTCTTCCTTGGTGGTATTTTCGATAATAAACATCTGCTTATTATTGACCGTCAAAAAAGCTATCCTTACCTTTGGTATGGCGGCGTCTATGGCAGCGTCTATGGCGTTGTCACATAATATCGATACGATGGTGATAAAATCTACCAGCTCCACTCCTTGTGGCTTAATCACTTCTGGCACCTCCAAGCTAACTGATACATTGTTATCATTAGCCTGTAAGAACTTGGAGGCCAGTAGACTTTTCAAGGCGGAGTTATCAATATTGACCAAGCGTCCGATATCATATTTACTGGCTCGAAATTGTTTACTTGAATCTTTTAATACTGTTTGGTAAATGTCTCTTATTTGCTCAATGTCATTATCTTCAATAGCCAAGCGTAATGTGGTCATCAGATTAGCGTAATCATGCCTAAAACCTTTCACTTCACGATAAAGATCCTCAACTTGATTACTATAATCTTCCAAGCTTTTGAGCTGCAAGGCTTGTTGAAAGTCAAGCTGTTCTTGTAGCTTTTTTCGCAAATGGAAATCAAGTTGTTTGATGATTCCCATGAAAATCACAAGATAGAGTACGAGGATCAATTGACGATAAGCCATGGTCGGTAATCCTATTTCATGTTCTAAATAAGTTAAGGTTTGCATCAAGAGGTAGTAGGCAACCATTACCCAGTTAGCCAGATAGAGGATTCGTTTATCTTCAGCTACAAGATTGTCCGTTCTTAACTTGACAAAGTCATACTTTAGCCATTTCAAAAAGAAAAGAACAGCCGATATAGACAAGATATTAACGAGAACAAAGGTTGGTGTGTCTTCTATCACTCCTGGAGACTGA
Source organism: Streptococcus ovuberis (assembly GCF_012396585.1). Lineage (GTDB taxonomy): Bacteria > Bacillota > Bacilli > Lactobacillales > Streptococcaceae > Streptococcus > Streptococcus ovuberis. Next base: position 149,911 of record NZ_JAAXPR010000005.1, on the reverse strand, counting down.
CCCAATAAAGGTAAAATAAAATAGGTCACCATGCGATAAAAGAGATTTTCTAAGGCAAAGGGAAGCAAGCCATAGAAAATCAATAGGGTTTTAGGCAGCGGTCTTAAAAACACAATAGCTAATAATAGGCCATACAACGGTTCAACAAAATAAGAAAAAAATTGATTTGAAAATAACTGATTTAAGGTCGCGAAAAGGGCTGAAACGGGTACTCTGAGCAGAATGACCAAGAGGATTGAACGGATGGAATACTTTAGGCGGTTAATACTAAAAAAGAGAATGATAATCGAAACAAATGAAACCAGCACCTCGACAATATACTCAATAACTGACATACCATCTCCTTAATCAATGCAACCTATCAACAGCGTCCAAGATTGATTCCAGTTTTTGCCTCGAGATAAAACAAGAAGAGCCATTAGGAAAATATACCTGCTTTTCATATCTATCCACTTTAACAACATTTCTTGGATTTATTGCAAATGAACGATGGCATTGTAAAAGTCGTTTATCTTGTTTCAAAATATCAGACAAACTGGCTGTAAATTCCATTCGGTCTGTTTTGGTATAAAGGATAACACGATGAGGACGTGGAGAAGTCTCAATATAGTACACTTCATTGAATGGGTATTGTACTTGAGCATGTTTTGACTTGAAATAAAATGAATCATCCGATACTGCATTATGCTTCTTACCATGAACATGACATAAAGCCGCGTCTATCCGCGATTCAAATTCAGTAGCTCCAAGCTCTTTATCAATGTAATCTAGGGCAGATACCTGATATCTGAAAGATAGGGGCATAAACTCAGAGTGAGTTGTCACAAAAACAATGCTAGCATAAGGATCAAACTCTCTAATTTGCTGAGCGACTTGAAGGCCTTTCAGCTCTTCTTCCCTAATTTCAATATCTAAAAAGAATAGCTGGTGCACTCCTTTTTCTTCGATTAGCTGAAGTAACTGATCCGGTTTTCCTGAAATTTCAAATTTTTTCGGAACTATTTGATGCTTCTCTAAAAGCTTAGTAATAATCTTCTCGATTCTCGTTTGTTGTTGAAAATCATCTTCTAACACAAAGATATTCATTCTAAATTTCTCCTCTGTTAGTCCACTGAAGCAGTATATCCTGATAACGACGTCTGGAAAAAGTAATGTGATACTCTCCTTTTTCTCCGAGAAAAATAAGCTTCTTCCGAGAATTTATAGCCTTAATTTTTGAACAATTAACCAGACTAGACCGATGACATCTCACAAAATAGTCCGGATACATTTCCTCTATGTTTTGTAGCTTTTGTAACCACTCATGGGTCTCTGTCTCAGTCACAATTTGAATATAATGTGGCTTGGATGGATGTGATCTGATATATAGGATATCTGACAGCAACACTTTCTTTGTTTCAGCTTTGACTTTGATAATCATAAAGTTCATAGGTATATCCTCCTATGAACACTATAGCATAGGAGCAACATCATATTCCCTTCAAATCCCAAATGGTCATCCAAACGTCTTGAATGGTAATATTTTACCATTTAGGAAAGTTAAATGACTGTTCAGGAAATGAAACTCACTAAATCAACAATAACTGATATAATTAAATTCCTAAATAATCGAAAAAGAACGGATACAGGGATACTATGATTAACATCTTGCCTTATTCCCCATTAAGTATTTTTAGCGCAATCATCATTAAAGGTTACTTAATCAGTCATCAGATTTATTCAAAAATCAAACTATCTTTCTCTTATTATCCTTATAATTCCTATACTCCTACCACCTATTTTATCATAAAATCGAAATATTTAACATCCGACCAGATGAACGGTTACTTACGAGATATACGAACTTATTCAGAACTAGCAACTATCATTATTATTGGCCAAAATATCGATTATGAAGAGCTCTTTAAAAATCATTATCGGGTATTTGGCGTGATTGATATCACTGAGAATAAATCGTTAACCTTTCTCCGCAATCAGATTCACTTTTACTTGGATGGTCTCTATAAAAAACAGTGAGACTGATACTCAAAGAAAATCAATCTAGCTTAGGAAACGAAGCTGATGATAGAACTGGAGTTCATCGAAGCAAGTTTACAACGGCTATCTTTGATTTTCAAAGAGTATGGGCAAGACAGCCTCTCTAGCTGTTTTCCCCCAGTCTCCTTCTTTCTATTGATTTTCTGTCACAAAGGAATAAATCTCATCAATCAATTCTGTCTCGTCAAATACAAAGAAATAATTGACATCACCCAGCAATTCCGAGAAGGCACCTTTTAAATCCTTCTGGTCAATCAGGTACTGACCATACTTGGCCTTGATCTCCTCATCGCTGTAGCGGTAACTGGTCTGATGGCGTCGCGACACCACAAAGGAATACTGGGAGAAGTCTCGCTCAGGAAAGGTCTCGCCAGCTATCATGGCAGCATAATCGTGGAAGAGGTTAATCCGATGACCATGGTTATATACATCAACGGTGTAACCACCTGCAGCGCGGTTATTGTACTCGATCGCCACATAGGAACCATCTTCGTAGCGGAAAAACTCGATATGGAAGAAGCGCTCCTTCATACCAAAGGCCTTGACCGCTGCCCGACCGTAATCTCTTAGGACAGGATCAATCTCTTTCTCAGCATAGTAGCCCATATCCAGCTGATGTTGAACCATGTCAAAGGGGGTGTTGTTATAGGTCAAGCTAGTCTCGTAAATGATGTTACCGTCGCGATCAACTAGGCCGTCATAAGTGCAGACAACCGCCTTGTCCACGAAAGCTTCCAGAAAATACGGTGTCTCCCCATCCCAGGCTTCCTTGAAAGCCTCGACAGAAGCTTCATCCGTCAACTTAAAGACACCCGAAGCTCCGACACCACTATCTGGCTTGGCAATCAAGGGGAGGCCTATTTTTTTGACGATTTTTTCAACATCCTTCAACTCTTCTGCCACCTTGCCAGGCACAACAGGGATTCCTGCCTTTTTGAAGTACTTCTTCATCTTAGACTTGAACTTGGTCTTTTTCAAATGCTTGTAGCCCATGCCAAACACATTAAACTGCTCCCGCAAGGCTGCATCGTGCTCTAGCCAATGCTCATTCTGGGACTCGATCCGATCAAAGGGGCCATGCTTGTAAAAGAGGAAGGCCGCTGCTCTCTTAACTTCATCTAGATTTTCCAGATCTTCCACTCGGAAATATTCTGTCAAAGCTGCTTGTAGATCTGCTCCTAGTTGTTCATAGGGTTCTTGACCAATGGCTAAAACCGTGATGCCTTTCTTGGCTAATTCAATAGAAAATTGTTGAAAATTTTCAGGATAATAAGGCGAAAGGACTAAATAATTCATAAAAACCTCCTAAAATCCTAGTGCTGTCAGAAAATAAGGCATTTGCACGCGCCACCATTCCCAGTCGTGGGCAACATCTGTCCCCCATTCATCAAACCAAGCAGGAAGCTGCTTCTGGGCAAAGGCCTCCTTCAACTGATAGTAAGACGGCAAGCCATCCTGCTCCCAGGCACCAAGCCCTGTACAGACAACAATATCCGCTCGGCGGTAGCGGTCAATAAACCAGCCGTCGTTTTGCTGCCAAATATAGTCCGCCGGAGAATTGTAATAGACTGCCAAATCATCTCCAAAATCACCCCCGAAGAAACGAGCGTCATAGACACCAGACAGAGCAATGACCTTGCTGAAAACATCTGGGTGCTGGAGGAAGAAATTCAGCGCATGGTAAGCTCCCATAGAACAGCCCGTGGTCATCATGGAATCAAACCATCCCGTCTTATGCTTGATGAAAGGGATAGCTTCTAAGATCACATAGCGATCATAGGCCTGATGGGCCAAGGCACGATCGTGAACGGGCTTATGATTTGCCAACCAGCTCTCACTATCGATAGAACTCAGGGTAAAAAACTGGATGTTGCCTGCCTCAATAAAGGACTGACAAGCCTCAATCATACCAAAATCAGCATACTCATTGTGACTACCACCAGATGACGGAAAAACGACAACTGGCATCCCTGCATGGCCATATCGGTTTAAAACCATTTCCCGTCCCAACTGACCGGACCAGTGACTTAACGCTTCAAAGTGCATAGGAAATCCTCATTCATTCTTATAGTAATATAGGTCTACTGTTATTTTACCATAAAATTCTGAAAATTACAGAAAAAGATCTCTGTAACTGTTTTCTGCACCGATTCTCAGCGCTGTTTGATAAGCCTTGGCAAAACTGCTGCTTGCCAAAGGAGAAGCCGACTCCTCCGCAAGACTGCTCTCCATCAGGCAAGCATTGCATCGATGATTGGAGCATACGTCTCTCAACTGCTTCTGCCTGAGGCTGGACAAAAAGTCAGCTCTATCGGAACCATGGTAGAAAAAACAGCTTGACGCAGTGGTTGGGAGCTTGGACAGCCTGGGGTTAGGCTGTCCAAGCTTGTCCCCTAGAAATTGGAGAGAAACAATGCTGACTTTGCCAGTTTTAGCGTTTCTCCTGTGTAGTTCCAAAGGTCCGGGGGACATTTGGAAGTTGGAAATAAAGCTGACAACGTCAGTGTCAAAAGGAACTTTAGTACCAAGTAACCACTACTGATTGGTAGTTTTGTCCGCTTTTTAGGCTTCAAAGCTGACCTAATCAACTGTGCGGAGGTAGGAATAAAACTGTCCAGTGGACAGTTTCAGGTCTGAACCTTGAAATAAAAAAGCGAAGACGAACGCTTTTTCGTTTGTTGGAGTTCTTTCCCGCTCCCTGTTTAACTCATCTCATAGTTTTCTTGCACCACTATAAATGGCTATTCTAATGCTCTACCGATGAGGAACCGAGGATTCCTTTGGATTGATTGTGGCGTCTCCATTTTGTCGCTGATGGATCTCCTGTGAAGCCATGAATGATTCAGCCTAGTCCCATCAGCTGCCTGACTGATCCAGCTAGTTTTTTTCTTTTTTAGCCCTTTAAGCTGAGCCAACAATTATCCTGAAACTTTGGCCGTTTTTCTAGTACTTCAGTAGCTTCTACATTGATAGGTTGCTGGAGAGAATCTTGTAAAAAAAGCGTGATACGTCTGGTTTTCCCCAAGAGGTATCACACTTGTTTTATTCCCATTCCTCGCTTAAGAAGCGCAGGCACTCTGGCAGATAACTGGCCCAGACATGCTCATGGTGGATAGCACCGACAACGACATTCAGTTTGATATGCTCTAGGGGCAAGCCTGCCTCTAGGAGCTGACGGTAGTATAGCAGGGATTCATCAATATAGAGTTGCTTGATATTGCCCTGAGTCAAGGTCGCATCCGTATCATCGCCCTCATCGGTCCCAACTTGAATGTAAACCCTCTGATCAGGAGCCAGACGATGACGCTTAATAAATCGGTCAAACTCCGCTCGATTAAGCCAATTAGCTGATGAAAAGACACCCAGGCTACCGATTTGCTCCTGGTAAACAACCCCCATGAACTGGGTAATATTGCCTCCAAGGGAAGACCCTACCATGGCAGTGTGTTTCCGGTCTGCCTTGGTCCGATACTGCTTATCGATAAAGGGCTTGACTACTTCCATGACAAATTCTGCATATTCAAGTCCCTTCCCCCCCATATCCTGGTCCTCTGGTGAAATCACATTGGAAAAGCGCCAAGGGGCATATTCGTTCAAACGAGAGATATGATTATCAATGCCGACAACAATCATCCGTGGAATATCTGGATTGCGCTTGAGAGTCGGAATGACCTTCCAAGAATAGCCCGTAAAAGCTTCCTTACTGTAAAAAACATTTTGACCGTCATGCATGTAAACCACAGGGTATCGGCGCTCAGTGTCCGCATGGTAATCCTTAGGCAAAAGCACACGAATACGGCGCTTTTCTCCCAGATAGGGAACATCTAGAAAGTGGGTTTCCATGTCCAGGTAAAAGTAGTGCTTGTTCATCCAGTGCCTCCCTGTCTCATCTCTTAAGTGCTATTACGAATCCTGATCTGACTGTCTCAAAAGAGGCTCCACCTCAAGGATTAAATCTGCTTTCCTAGATTATACACTAAATATAGGCCCTTGCAAACTAAAATTTTCTCTCCTTATCAAAGGCAAGATCCACACATCGTTTTATCGCCACTCCTGCTTCCTGCTCATGCCGAAACGACAATCAACATTTGAGTTAATGGGTGATCATTGGACAACTCTTTTTAAGTAATCGGCCAACCCAAAAGTCATCGACAAGAGCATTGTGCTCAGATTTGGCGTTTAAACAAGTAGCCAATACATGATCGGCTGTTCTAAACATCACACACCTTTTTCGAAAATCTCCATCACCCTAAAGGGGATTTTTTCTGGAAAAAGGGGGTATCCAATTAGTGTGTTATAGCCTTAGCCGTGAAGGCTATAGCCAACATTAGATGACACAAAAGATCTAATCGTCAGGATAGTCACTACTCCTTACGCGTTGGCATTAGCCTAAATTAGCGCCATTGCTGGCTGTGACTTGCTTGTACCAGTCATAAGAATCTTTCTTAGAGCGCTCAAGTGTGCCATTGCCTTCATTGTCACGATCAACATAGATGAAGCCGTAGCGCTTTTTCATCTCGCCAGTCGTAAAGGACACACAGTCGATACAGCCCCAAGGCGTGTAGCCCCACAGCTCTACGCCATCTTCATTGATGGCTTTTTCCATTTCCTGAATATGGCTGCGCAGGTAGTCGATGCGGTACTGGTCATGGACAGAGCCATCTGCTTCTTTGACATCGATAGCCCCAAAGCCGTTTTCTACGATAAAGAGTGGCTTTTCATAGCGCTCATAAAAGGCGTTAAGGGAATAGCGAAGTCCCACAGGATCAATCGCCCAGCCCCAGTCCGAAGCCTTGATGAAGGGGTTGACGACACTGTATGGATTAGAGGCTTCAATAGCATCTGATACATCGCTCTGTTCTTTTTGCGAATCAACGACATTACTCATATAGTAGCTAAAGCCAATATAGTCGACAGTGCCTTCTGCCAAAACCACCTTATCCTCCTCAGTGATTGGAATCTTGAAGCCCTTGCGTTCAAACATTTTGAGGCTATAAGCTGGGTAGTGGCCACGGACCTGAACATCACAGAAGAACCAGCGATCGTGCATGGCTTGATTGGCTAAAAGGATATCCTCTGGACGGCAAGAATAAGGGTAGATAGGCACCATGGCAATCATGTTTCCAATCTTAAAGTCAGGGTTAATCGCCTTACCAATCTTAACCGCACGAGCAGATGCTACCAAAGTGTGGTGGCCACAGATATACATCGCTTCTTCAGGATTATCATAGTCTCCAAAATGAGCACCAGAGTTTGTCCAACCAAAGATGTCATTGTGGTAGTTCATCTGGTTGTTAATTTCATTGAAGGTCATCCAATACTTGACCTTATCCTTGTAGCGCTTGAAGACAACTTCCGCAAACTTGACAAATTGGTCCACCGTATCACGACTCATGAATCCACCATTTTTCTTGGCTAATTCGTACGGCATCTCAAAGTGAGAAAGAGTGATAACAGGCTCAATACCGTATTTCAAGAGTTCATCAAAGACATCATCGTAGAATTGAAGCCCCTCTTCGTTTGGCTCTGTTTCAAAGCCTGTCGGGAAAATCCGTGACCAGGCAATCGAAGTCCGGAAACACTTAAAACCTAAATCCGCAAACATAGCAATATCTTCCTTGTAGCGATGGTAAAAATCAATCCCCACATGGTTTGGATAATAATTACCCTCTACTACACCGTCTGTAATCACCCGAGGCACACCATGAGCACCAGCGGTCATCACATCCGCCACGCTGAGACCTTTAGAGGTTTCAAGCACACCACCTTCAAATTGGTGGGCAGCTAGGGCACCGCCCCAGAGGAAATTTTTTGGAAACGACATAATAAAAACTCCTTTATAATAGACTTGACCTCTTAACTATACCATACTCCAAGTCAAAAGAAACACCCTCGCCCTAGTTTGGACAAAGGTTTCACTCATTTGGATCCGTAGAGGCTATTTATTGAAACGCTGTTCTAACCCTTTTAAAGGCCACTTAGTAGCAAATCACCCTGTATCCCCCAAAGGGACAATGAGATATTAGAGCTAATGCAGTTTCCATTTTATATAAATAATGGGGGGGAGACTGATGTAGAAACAATCTTTGATAGAGTGCTATCCATCTGTTAGCTAAACAGGCGCTTTTCCTGACCACTAGGAAGCTGCAAAAATGGTAGAAGAGTTAAAACTAAGAGGCCTAGACCAGCCAAAGCAAGACACATAAGACTGTAGGAACCATGATCCAGCAATTGACCAACTAAATACTGGGTAAGAATGGATCCTAGACTTCTAGCCACTTGGACAAAGGAAAGAGCTGTAATCAGAAAGCGCTGATCAACGAGAGAAGCCACTATCTTCATATTAGTCATAATAAAGAGCATACCGCTTGTATGTTTGGCTAGCAAAGTCATTCCTATCTTGGCAGTCAGACCAAAATTCAACCCATAAACCGTAAATTGCACGATAACTAGAACCAGGACGACGGTAAACAACTGACGGCTGGTCATCTGATCCATAAATTTGTAAGAAAAAAGAGTCAAGGGAGATTCACAGAGAACAGAGATAGCCACAACTGTTGTTGCCAAATTGACCGATAGCCCAGAATCTTCCAGCATAGCTGGAGTATAGGTATGGCCAGCCATCATGACTCCTGAGACAATCATGGCTAAAACCAGGTAAAAGAGATACGTCTTATTCTGGAAAAGCGCTAGTCGAACTGGCTCAAGTGGCTTGATCTCAGCCGTTTGAGTCAGACGATCATCTTGGGTCCCCTCTGTTCCCCAAATGCCAACGAGAGCTAGGAGCATACTGGCCATAAAGGCTGCAAAAATCGCCTGTGGCGCAATATAATCATAAATTAGACCAGCTACCTGATTCCCTAAAGCAAAACCAAAGGTGCCCCAAATTCGGATTTTCCCATAACCATAAGGACCAGTGGTTGCCATTTTTTCCATAACAGGAACACTCCCATTAACTAAAAGCAGAATCCAACTGTAAGCTAGAGCAATGGCCACTAGATTTTGATTGGTCAAAAGGACAAGTCCTCCTGGTAAACTAGTTAAAAGCAAAAAACCGGTTATCTTTTTCGCACCAAAACGATCATTGAGCCAACCGATCAAGGGCTGGCTAACCATTGAAGCAACAAAGGAAAACGACACTACTAAGGAAACCTGACTCGCTTTATAGCCTAAATCCAAAAGATAGACTGAAATCAAAGCAGAAAACAAAGCCCAGGCCAAGTAGTAAAAGAGGTACATCATCAGATATGCTAGGTAGCTACCCTTAAAAGTTTTCATATATCACCATCTCTTTGCATTTATTCCTTCGTTATGATACCATGATTAGTGATAAATGCCTATCCTAATTGATGATTTGGGAACAAGGTTCTCAAAAATGAGCGTGATACTTTGAACGATGGGATGAGAGAGGATAGAAAGGAGCTTTATGCTGATCACAGAGAAATTAGAGACCTGCCACTTTTCCCCTAGCGAGCAAGTAATCGTTGATTTTATACTCAAAGCCGGTCACCAACTACAATACCTCACAACCACACAAATCGCAGAGAAGACCTTCTCGTCTAAATCCACTTTAGTCCGCGTTGCCCAAAAACTGCATTTTTCAGGCTGGAAAGAGTTTAAAAAAGCCTATTTAGCCGAACTCAATTACTTGGATAAAACCTTGACCTATACAGATGCTAACTATCCTTTTACCAAGCACGATAGTTTTCCACGCATCGCCAACAAATTAGCCAAACTAAAGCAAGAAGTCATCACAGAAACCTTGGATCTGCTAGAGCCTAGTTCTCTTGATCAAGCTGTTCAGCTCTTAGCTCAAGCCCAGACCATCCACATCTTTGCTGCTAGCAACAATCTGCTCTTATCCCGAGAATTTGCCCTCCAGATGTCTCGCATTCAAAAAGATGTCCGAATCCATGATTTACATGGAGAGGTTAATTTTGGGGCTTACCTAGCTCATCCAAAGAGTTGCGCACTGATGATCAGCTATTCTGGAGAATCCAAGATAATGCTTCAAACCGCCGAAATTCTCTCATCACGTCAGATCCCTCTTCTCCTCTTAACCAGCCTCGGTGATAATCAGACAACCAGATATGCCGACGTTATCCTTCGTTTATCCACTCGTGAGAAGCTCTATTCAAAAATCAGTACCTTCGCTACAGATGAATCGATTCTCTTTCTTCTGGATATTCTCTACGCCTGCCTTTTTTCACTGGATTACGATACTCACCTAAATCTAAGAAAGGAAACCTCTCAAATTGTCGAAGCAGAGCGCGGTGCTTCTTCACATATTCTTCAAGAATAAGGAGACAAAGCTTTCATATTTGACCTTTTTAGAGTATAATAGATGAAAAGATTAATAAAAAATAGGTGATTTATGAAAATTGATGACTTAAAAGAAAGTCAACGTGTAGAGGACCGTCGTGGCAGCGGTTATTCTTCCAGAAGACAAGGAGGTGGCCTAACTGGCTCTGGGCTAGGAGGAAACCTGCTTCTTCAACTCCTTTTTTCATCAGGCAAAGGCAAGTGGCTTATCCTCCTTTTGCTCTTATTTGGCTTGATGGGGGGCGGATCAGGTTTTGGAGATTTTCTCGGTTTTGACACCAACGGTGGCTACTCTCAATCTTACCAAAACCAAACTGAAAGTACTACATCTACTATGACCGATAAAGAAGGAGTCTTTCTTAGCAAGGTCTTCCAAAGTACTGAAGATTTCTGGACAAAAGAATTTTCAAAAGAAGGGTTGAAATATAACCCACCTGTCTTAGTTATCTATGAAGGTCAGACAAGTACCGCATGCGGACTCGGATCGGCAGGCTCTGGTCCTTTCTATTGCCCTGGCGATCGCAAGGTTTACATTGACCTCTCCTTTTACCGCGAATTAACGACCAAATACAAGGCGTCTGGTGACTTTGCCATGGCCTATGTCATCGCTCATGAAGTGGGTCACCACGTTCAAACCGAGCTCGGCATCATGTCTGACTTCAATAAGGCTCGTCAAAAACTCTCCGAAAAAGAAGCCAATGCCTTAACAGTCCGCTTGGAGCTCCAAGCAGATTACTATGCTGGTGCCTGGTCAAAATATGTCGATGGCCAAGGCCTTCTAGAGGTTGGAGACATTGACGAAGCGATGACCGCTGCCCATGCTGTCGGAGATGACACCCTCCAGAAGGAGGCCTATGGAAGAGTTGTACCAGATAGCTTTACCCACGGCACTTCCGCCCAACGCCAAAAATGGTTCCACCGCGGTTATCAATACGGTGACCTAGCACATGGCGACACCTTCTCAGGAGATATCTAACCTTCTTTTCTAGCTGAGTCCTCACTTAGAATTCAATAGACCATTATAGCAATAACCCTCCTATGGCTAAAAGCCATAGGAGGGTTAACGCATCTTGCACAAGTCTTATATCTCCAAAGAGTTACTGTCGTATCCACCTAGTCCACATAGTCTTTTTCACGTTTCAAATCAAGGAGCAACATGGAATTGGCTTCCCTCATCTTGTCCACCAATTCTTTAACGCGGTATGTTTTTGGATTTTCCCATAACCAGTCCAATTCCTTCCGGGTCACCCCCACCATTTGTAAACATTGTACACTCCCGTGAGGGCTGTCAATTGTCTCCAATCGGACATCCGGAACAAAGGCAAGCCCAACGAGTTTTATATCTGTTTCCATACGAATAGGGGAATTGGCTGGGAAAAAATGATAAGGTTCGAACCACTTGCCAGATTCAAAAACATAACGTGCCAGATTTTGCATCAAGTTCATGGCCCAATAAGGGGCATGCTCTACTCTTGTACCATCTTGCCGCTCCGCTTGGCCATCCTCCTTATAAGGCAGAATTCTCATCGCCAACTCCCCCACTTGCTAAATTCACTGTCTGCAGCTTTGGGTTCAAAATAGAGTTCACTCATCTCATAACTGATGATATGGCGATGAAATTCCTGTTCTGCATTGTCATAAACGCTAAAACCATCTATGGGGTCTTTGCCTCCCATCATGTATTTAATCAGTGTGCCATAGTGACGCTCACTGCCTTTAGCATAGTACTTCCTCAACTCCACATCAATCGCTCCCCAACCTGGCGTATCATCCGAAGAGAAGGTTGCTAGATACTGCTTCACCTTGTCAGAAAAACCTGCTCTGACGTCTTCAAGTACCGAGGATTGATTAGGCTCCTCTTTGATGACCGTCGATTCGTTTGCTGGATTATTCTTCTTTTTTACACCAAATCATTTGGCCAAAAATCCCATACCTGCTCTCCCAAGTCAAGTCCATGTTGCTACAAATGCCAAAACGGATTAGTTGATTCTTGCGCCTCCACCACTTTCAGTTCCCAGTTATTTTCAGTTATCCACTGATTGAGAAGCTCTGCGATTTTACTGACAAAGAGAATTTCGATGTGATGCCCAGGATCAATAGCTAAAAGGCCATCTGTCAGCATCTCCTGGGCAGTATGGTAGTAGATGTCGCCTGTGATGTAAACATCAGCTCCCTTCTTCAGAGCATCCTTGTAGAAGGACTGACCAGAACCACCGCAGATAGCAACGCGGGAAATGGGCGGATTGGCACGATTATAGCTGACCAGACGGACGCTGTCTAACTGGAAGGTCTCTTTAACCTTCCTCGCCAAGTCTTCAAAGCTGGTCGTTGCGATATTCCCCACACGACCGATCCCCTGACCATCCGCCGTTTCCGATAGAACGTCCACATCGGACAAACCTAGCAAGTCACAGAACCAATCGTTTAATCCCCCTTCAACCACATCGATGTTAGTGTGACTAACATAGACAGCGATATCGTGTTTAACTAAATCAAGCACCATCTGGTTTTGCGGAGTAGCCATAAGATGTTTTAGCGGACGAAAGATTGGCGCGTGCTTGACAATGATTAGCTCTGCCCCCTGCTCAACAGCCTCGCAGACTGTCTGCTCCCTCAAATCCAAAGCTACTAAGACCTTAGTAATGTCCTTGTCCAACGTACCGATTTGCAGTCCGACAACGTCCCCCTCTAAGGATAAATCCTGTGGGCAAAAGGCCTCATAACGCTCAATTAACTGGCTAGCTTTCATGTAATATCTCCTTAATAGCATGAATGTTTTGGGCAATGGCAGAGCGGGTTTCCGCGTGGCGATCAGGGATACCAGCTAAAGCCTGCTCCAATTGTTTGAGTTCGTTCTCCCATTTATTCAAAAAGACTGGCGATTTTGCTTGACGCAGGAAGGGACCAAAGCGCAAATCTAAGTCAGACAAGGCTTGTTGTCCTTTTTCTGCCACTATGATTTCATAAATCTTGCCCTGCTCCTCCAAAATCTCCTCAGCCAAAATAGCATAACCAGATTGACTCAGCCAGCCGCGGAGCTCGTCCTCACGGTTATTGGGCTGGAGCACTAGACGATTCACCTTGGCTAACTTCTTTCCACCCTTGTCCAAAATTGAGGCAATCAAACGGCCCCCCATACCACAGATAGTGATAGTATCAATAGCATCTATCGCTTCAAAAGCTGCCAGCCCGTCAGCCAGACGAACTTCTATTTGGCTAGCAAAAGAGGACTTTTGAACATTACTGAGGGCAGACCGATAGGGGCCTTCCACGACCTCGCCAGCAATGGCGTAATGGATGGTCCCTTGCTCCAGTAAGTAGAGAGGCAGATAAGCGTGATCTGAGCCTACATCTAAAAGCCTTGCCCCTTTCGGGACAAAGCTTGCGACTTGTCTTAAACGTTTTGATAATTTTTCCATACTTAATCCTTAAAAAGACCCAAGGCTGCTTGATAGTCCGCCAAGTCAGCTAATCCCTGAGGCTGCATTTGTACCTCTCGCTCGGCCTGACGAGCCTCAACTTGAGCAAGGGTCGTAATGCCTTCTCGTCTCCAGTTTCTCAGAATCGCCTGAATGTATTTCCAATTGGCCTTGCCATTGAACACTGCCTCTTTAAGAGCCTCTCTAATCAGTTCAGGCGCCACATTCTCTTGGAGACTCTTTTCTAAGTCTTCAATCTCAAATGGGCTTAAGAAGCGTCCTAGCTCCCGCTCAAAGTCAGCCACTAATGCCTTTGCAGCATTTGAAAATGATGGCTCAGTATCACTTGAATCCGAAGCGTCAGCTAACAGAGTATCCAGCTTATCCAGGGCCGGGAGTGCATCAAAAATCATTTCAATTTCACCAGCTAGCTCAATTGTTTTGAATTCTAGCAATCCAGCTGACTGCAAATCCGAAATAGCTTGATTCACTTCTGCCACAGTCAGTCCAGTCGCCTGAGCAATAGTACTCGGAGCCAATTCCTCCAACTGTGAGGTGTTTTGGTAAAAGAAAAATTGCCAGACTAAAAAATCGTCTCTTGAGGAAAAAAGGTCCTTAAAATGGAAAAGTAAGGCAGCAGGTAAAACCACATTGCCAGACTTAAAATGTTTTGAATAACTCATTATCATTCCTTACAAGCTTGCTGATAGGAGAGGGTCCGATTGGATCAGTTGCCAATCATATGGGGTTTCCTGATAGACAGCGTAGTTGATCCAATTGCTAAAAAAGAGAGCCGCAGCCAGATTCCAACGCAGGCGAGGTTGGGTCGTCGGATCATTATCATCAAAGTAATTATGTGGAAGCCGAGGATTAAGTCCAGCCTCGAGATCACGGCTATATTCCTTAGCTAAAGTGTCCCGATCATATTCCAAATGGCCAAAACTATACACTTCCCGAAGATCCTTACTGGCTAAAATCGATAGCCCTACCTCCTCACCAGCGGCCAAAACCTCTAAATTATCCAAATCAGCGATGGCTTCTGGCAAAATGGTGGTATGACGAGAATGTGGCGCCAAGAAAACATCATCAAATCCACGCATGAGAGGATTGTTGGGGGTGAGGGTCTCTTGTCTGAAAATCCCTGATAGTTTTTGCTCCAGACGGGTCTTATCTACCCCATAACGTGAGTAAAGACCTGCCTGCGCTCCCCAACAAATGTGAAGAGTCGAATGGACATGACTCTTGGACCAAGCTATCACCTGATTCAACTCCTCCCAGTAATTAACCGCCTCAAACGGCAGATTTTCAACCGGAGCACCTGTGATGATCAGACCATCGTAATAGCGATGCTTGATTTGCTCAAAGCTCTTATAGAAGGTAGCCAAGTGATCCGCACCAGTATTTTTAGACGTGTGCGACACCATTTGTAAAAATTCCACATTAAGCTGCAAAGGAGTATTAGCCAAGAGACGAAGGAGCTGGGTCTCTGTCACGATCTTAGTTGGCATCAGATTAACAATCAAAACATCCAAAGGTCGAATATCTTGGTGGTTTGCCCGCTTATCGTCCATCACAAAAATATTCTCGGATTTTAAAACATCAACAGCTGGTAAATCTTGATGGATCTTAATCGGCATAAAACGCTCCTTCGACTCATTTTTCTTTCATTATACGGCAGAGCAACCTGATTTGCAAACACCTATTTTTTAGAAGTTGTTATAGATTTTAACTATACTTCTTTTAAATTTTCTTTTTCTTGTTTGCGGTATTTTTCCATCTTGGCCTTGAAAAGCTCTCCATTGCTTGGTGGAGTATAGGTGACCGCATTGGCACCAGCAGCGATGACGGCTCTGATGGTTTCCTCATTTGGACCACCTGTTGCCATAATCGGAACGTCTGGAAATCGCTGGCGAACTTTTTGCACAATTTCAACAGTTCGACTCCCACCCGAAACATTGAGAATATCAACACCAGCTTCCAAGCGTGACTTAATATCTGAATGCTCTGAAACGACTGTGTAAATAATCGGAATGTCAATCATCTCGTTCATCTTAGTGATGGTTTCGACATTGGTCGGGCCATTCGTCACCACTGCTAGCGCTCCTTCAGACTCTGAAAAGAGGCTCATATTGGCAGAGCGTGTCCCTGTCGTCAAACCACCACCAACCCCTGCCAAAACCGGAATGGTCGCTACCGACATGATGCTCTTTGCAATCGCTGGACTAGGGGTGAAGGGATAAACCGCCAAGACAGCATCCGCATTGGTATTGGCGATGATGGCCACATCTGTTGTAAAAATCACGGCACGAATAAGACGCCCATAAATTTTAATCCCTGAACACTCCCAAATCGCTTTAGGCATTTTGACAATGTCCTGGCGCAAATCAGACATTACTTTAGGCGCTTTTTGCACTTGTCCTTCTTCCATATTCGTCCTCTTTCAGGTTTTTAATAATGCATCAAAACCTTGTAATCATAATCACCGATCGCTTCACGACCCTTCAGGTCATCCAACTCGATGAGGAAGGCACAACCGGCTACGATACCGCCTAATCGCTCAATCATTTCAATCGTTGCCTTAACCGTCCCACCAGTTGCCAAGAGGTCATCAACAATCAAGACGCGTTGACCAGGCTGGATAGCATCTGCATGCATGGTCAAAGTATCCACACCGTACTCTTTTTCATAGTCTGCTGAAATCACTTCTCGCGGCAATTTTCCTGGCTTACGAACAGGTGCAAATCCGACACCTAACTCAAAAGCTACCGGACAACCCACGATAAAGCCGCGCGCTTCAGGTCCCACAATCATGTCAATCTTCTTATCTGTTGCATATTGCACAATCTCACGCACCGCATAGCTGTATGCATTCCCATCAGCCATCAAAGGGCTAATATCACGGAAAACAATCCCTTCTTGAGGGTAATCATCAATGCGAGCAATATAATCTTTTAAGTTCATTTAAGTTCTCTCTTTAAAAATAGTTTTTACAGTCTATTATAGCATATTCTCATCCGTTAGGGGAAATAAATTCCTCTCATCACAAGGGATATATGAAACTAAGAGACTTGGTCTAACTGATAGACTAGACAAGTAAAGCGGTTAATCTTTTCGATTCCAATCTCTGATAAAAGTACCTGTTTAGTGAGCCTTGCTTATCTTAACCCTTCTAATAAAATTCCCTTATTCTGTAAATTATCCAAGCATTCTTTGAAATAAGACTCCCCATGTTCGGGGTAAATAGGACTGGTGAGCGGGACTGGATTGATCTCTTGATAGGGGGGTGCTGTCTTCCCTCGGTAGCTTGGGTTAAACCAGGACTGAGCAGGTTGGTAACCCCGCTTAACCATTTCCTCCATGATGAGGACATGATATTGGTAGAGCTTATAGGGCGAATGTTCAAAGACATAGTTAACCGTGGCATGGGGTTTGCCCCAGCCTCTCCCACGTAGGGCAGCACATTCGCGGTGTTGCCCCAACAACTGCTGGCGAGGCAATTTTGTAAT
Source organism: Streptococcus ovuberis (assembly GCF_012396585.1). GTDB lineage: Bacteria > Bacillota > Bacilli > Lactobacillales > Streptococcaceae > Streptococcus > Streptococcus ovuberis. Next base: position 132,627 of record NZ_JAAXPR010000005.1, on the reverse strand, counting down.
CAAATCTTGGTGCCAAAGGCGCATGGGTGTTCTCCTCTTATTAACGCTGGCCTGACCACTCGGCATAAAACTGCTCAAGATAGCTTTCCATAAAATGGTGCCTTTGCTCCGCTAATCTTTTACCATAGTTGGTATTCATTAAGCCTTTTAGCGTTAGCAATTTATCATAAAAATGCTGAACAGCTGTCTCCTCATCGCTATCAGGGTGGTAAATCAAGCGGCCTGTATGTCCCGAATAGGCCATGGTTCTTGCGATACCGATAGCACCCAAGGCATCTAGACGATCCGCATCTTGGACGACTTGCCCCTCAAGACTAGGGACCGCTTTACCTTCTTTCTGACTAGTGAAGGACATCGTTTCAATAATCTCTAAAATGTGGTCCTTGTCCTCTTTGGCCAGAGGCTGATTGTTTAGCCAGGCTTCTACCTTTTCAAGTCCAGCTATTAAACTATCATTGAATTTCCTGTCCGCCACATCGTGGAGCAGCGCAGCCATTTCACAAATAAAGTGATTGGCACCTTCTTCCCCAGCAATTGTCAAGGCCGTCCTTCTGACACGCTCAATGTGCCACCAGTCATGACCGCTACTGTCCTTTTGACACAGTTGACGGACATGGTTTTCTGTAACTTGGATGGTCTCTTTTTGGGTCCTGTCCATTCTGGTTCCTTCTCATTCCTTCAATCATTTTTCTTGTTAACGAGGGACTACAACTGCCAACTATTTCGTCTTTTGGAGAACAGATCCATCTTGCCGAGTTGATAGCGATAGCGGTCAAACAAAGCATGATCCAACTGTCCTGCTTCAAGCGCCGCCTTTACAGCACATTTAGGCTCTGTCTCGTGTTGGCAGTTGCTAACAAGTCTACTGCACCTTGAATCAGCTCACTTTTCGTCAGAATCATCCTCTTTCTCCTTCAACACCGCATACATCTCCTCTGGCGTCCCCAATGCCATCAACTCCTGAAACTTGACCGTTTCGACCAAGTCTTGATAGATCTTGCTGTCGGTAATGGGCCTTTTCTCAGCTGCTTTATTAACCGTCATAACCCCATCTGTGATCGTCACAAAGCCTAATTCTTCGAAGATTTGAATCATCTTGACCAAAAGAATCTGATCGATTTTGAGAAAATGGCTGAGCGCCTTCAGCTTGTAACGAACGTCAAACTCTGGAAACTGGTAGATAGTCTTGTAGAGCTTGGCATATTGGTCACGTGTCCCATAGCCAGACAGGTAATAAGGAGTTTTAATGGTATTCTTGAAATAGATGGCCTCAAAGGTTTTGCCAGCAAAGAGGGACTGTAAATCCGCCAACTGATCAGGCAACTGGTCAATAGCAACAACGGAATTGATGGTGTCCGCTGTCAAGATTGGTACACCTGCTGGCAGAGCAAGATTTTTAGACCTGAGATCATAGAGTTGAACGCCATTCACTCGGACATCGACCATCATCAATTGCAGACTGGTGTTCCCGTTCCACTGATTGACCGACAGGGTCACTGCAAACTCTAAATCCTTAAGTTGACTCAGCTCTCGCACATAAGCACCATAGCCAAAGGCTACTAAATCCATCTCCGTCTGGCCTTGTTGCAGACGAAGTTTTAGGTGGGCATTGTCTTGCCCCATGGCTCTGGCATTGACCACTTTGGCCTGACGCAGGTAAAAGACCGGCTGCTTATGCTCCATGCCAAAGGGAGCTAATTTGTCAAGGGACTTAATCGTATCAAGGCTTAGCTGGTCCAGAACTAACTCTTCGTCAAGGAGCAACTGGGATTTCTGAGATAGATCTATCTCTTGTTCACGGATGTAGGTCGCAAGAAGGTCTGCTAGAGCGTCTAACTGCTCTACAGGTAGAGTCATGCCAGCCGCTCCGCTATGACCGCCAAAGGCGGTAAAAATCGACTGATGAGGGGACAGGGCTTCAAAGAGGTTAACCGCTTCTGTTGAACGCGCCGACCCCTTGGCAGATCCATTCTGGATGCTTAGCACAATAATCGGCTGATGCAACTCCTCTAAGAGCCGGCCGGCAACGATACCTAGAACGCCTGGATTCCAGCCTTCCTTAGCCAAAACTTGAGCAGGGCGCTTCATATCCACCATAGCCTTGGCTTCTTCGTAGATGGATTGGACAATTGTCTTGCGCTCCGTATTTTTTTCCTCAATGAGCTGCGCAATCTGGCTAGCTAAATCATCGTCAAAGCCAGTCAGGAGGTCAATCGCTGGATTGGGGTCGTCTAAGCGTCCAAGCGCATTGAGACGAGGCGCTAACTGAAAACCGACGGTCTCTTCTGTCAGGCTAGTAGGATCAATACCTGCTAACTGGAACAATTCTTGCAAGCCCATTCTTTGAGTACGTTTGAGGACTTCCAAACCAAATTTGACCATCGCGCGGTTCTCACCCGTCAAAGGAACCATGTCTGCGATTGTCCCGATTGCCACCAAATCCAGAAGGTCTACATTGATCTCTTCTAAAAGGGCACAGGCCAATTTAAAAGCCACCCCGCAGCCTGCTAAATGCTTGAAAGGATAGTCGGTCTCAGGGTGTTCTGGATGGACAATAGCAAAAGCTTCTGGTAGCTCTGCTGGTAAGCTATGGTGATCGGTCACAATGACATCAACCCCTTGCGCCTGTGCATAGGCAATCGCTTCATGCCCAGCTACGCCATTATCCACCGTTACAATCAGGCTAACTCCCTGTTGATCAATAAAATACTTGTAGACACTCTGATTAGGTCCATACCCATCTGTAAAACGGTTGGGGAGATAGACCTCGCACTCAGCTCCAAGCTCCTCCAGGGTTTCCTTAAGAATGGAGGCACTAGTCATGCCATCGGCATCGTAATCACCATAAATCAAGATAGGCTCTGCAGTCTCAATCGCTGTTCGAATACGGGCCACAGCCTTTTCCATATCATGCAACAAATAAGGATCGTGCAAGTCTTCCAAAGCAGGATTTAAAAATGCTGCTAAAGCAGCCTCATCCGTCACGCCCCTAGTATAGAGTAACTGAGCGGTTAAGCTGTCTAACCCCTCCTTTTTGGCTAATTTCAAAAAAGCCTGGTCCGGCTGCTGATCCTTGATAATCCACTCATACTTTGATGAAATCATTCTAATCTCTTTTCTGCTCGTAGTCCTACTATTGTATCAAAATCAAACAGATTTTCCTACCCAGACCTAGGAAAATCACGATATAGACCAGAGAGCTCTGAATGCTTATCGTTTCCTAGTTCTAAAGTCTTCATGCTCTAACCCTGACCAGTAGCAATATCACCTCTACTTGATGGGCTAAATAGCACAAAAAAGCTAGCCTAAACAGCCAACTTTTCGTTTCTAACCAATCTTACGTCTCACTTTGAGCGTTAAAAGCCCCTCTTCATGCTCAATACAAGCCTCATCAACCGCCTTACCAAGAAGCGTGTAATCGTGATCTGTGCCATGACCGCCAAGAAGCGCATTGTAGTACTCATCAATCTCTACTTCACGGTCTATGCTCAAATCTCTAAGCAAATGTTCAAAATGACTGGGAACATCCTCAGAAGGCGTACGAATAGATAGTTCGAATTTCTCTCTATCCAGATTGAAAGAGACATCAAACTGATAATATTTATGTTCCAAAAAATAGCCGATCAACTCCTTCATTATCCGAGTCGCCTTGCTTTTTTCATTAATCATGACTAACCCCTCACTTGGTTCTTCTGTTATTCTATCGAAGATGCCTTACGCCAATTAAAATTCTCCAATACGGGAATCATAAATGCTGCAACAAATCCGCTGGAAAAGCCATTGTTATAAAGGCTCAATCCTAAATGAAGATCGATGACACTCTGGGCCACATTGAATTGTAAAAACCCAGCAATCATCCCCACTAGTATACCATAATATCCTGCGATAGGGGCTAAAGATGTGCCAAATAACAAGGATAAGGCAAAACCTATACTGGCAAAAGACTTGTCGGAAAAATATGCTGCTAAAATAATCCCTGCTGCAATCGGAAGCGTATTCCGTAAATGTTTCCCAAATCCTGCAAAACCAATGACCGACAAGAGCCCGCCTGCAGTTGGACCATTCAAACGGATCCCCAACACTAGCAAAAGACTCAAGTACACCATCCCAAGGAGCCCCATGTTAAAGAAGGTCGTCCTGCGTCCGTATTTGATTACAAAGTCGTCTGGCAAACGTCCTACACGACGATTAAGCTTGATAAACTTGGTCTTAAAATCCTGATCATCTAAACCAACAGTTGCCAAGATTAGCATGAGCAAACAGATAGAGATTAAATAAACTAAGATATAGTTGTGAGCAGTCGTACTCACCAATTGTGCGCTAGGAATTTCCAAGCCAAAATAACGCAGGCAAGCATAGCTAAAGAGACCGATCACACCTCCTGTAAACCCTATATTGTAAAGGGTATACCCTTGGTGAAATTTCAAAAAATCTTCTGCCAGAGGTGGCGTGATAAACCCTAGCCCGATGCCAAAAATAAATCCAGTTAACACAGAGAGTAGACCACCACTGGCAAACATCAGGTAGGAGACCGTTGGTGCTGTACACGTTGCAAATAAACTGACCGAGGTATACAGCTTAAACGACTGACCAGATTTTCTGGCATAAAGGATAACCCCAAGAATAATGGGAAGGATATTTAACAGATGCGTCCCAAAAAGTGAATGACCCGCAAAAATACCGATTGCTGCTAGTTGAAAACCCGTCAAATGGGTCAAGTTATTCCTGACATTCAAGTAATAAGCAACCCCAAAATGCAGTGCTAGATTGACAAAAGTGGCCGAAGGACCAGCTACTTCAAAAAAATCATGAATCAGATATGTTTGGTGGGTAAGCAAATGCCAATAATCTTTCCACCAAGTTGTCTTAGCAGGCGTAAAAAGCGCAAAAACAAAGGTCGCAATCGCCAACAAAAGCAAGTAATCTTTTTCCCAATCTAACCGTAATCCTCTTTTTAGTGATCTCTTTATCATGCACAAGTGCCTCCATTTAAGACCTATCTTTTATACTACAGTACCCTAATTTTACTGAGTTTGCAAGGATTTTTAATGTCTTTTTTAATCGCTTTCACCTATAAAGAACGCATGCAGTTTATACCCGTCTTTAAAACTATACTATGAGAACGTCGAAATAGCGCCGATGCGTTTAAGGGGAATAACGTATTGTCAAGAAAGAGGCTGGGCAAAAACTAGCTTCAAAATAGAACCACACTGTGATTTCTGTCTTGAAAACAATCAAGAAGTAAGAATCATAGTGTGGTTTTTGATTTTTAGCAGCCAAATTCTTAGCCAATTTTGTGCGATTCATGCTCATGAAAAGGAAGGCAATCTCTGTCTGAACCGCTTGGTGACGTCGAACGTGAACCCTGCGTACGCCAAAAGAACTCTTCAATCGGCCAAAAACGGGTTCGACATCGATTTTCCATTTGCGTAGATACGAGGGCCTGCTTCGCCATGCAATGCGTCCTTGATAAGGCCCTTAAAGTCATTCCAAGTCGAATTGTAATGGATGGCTTTCCAGTTGTTTTGGGATTATGATAATTATAAACCATGACATAGGAAAACGGGCATCTCCAACTGCGAAATGCCCGTTTTTTCTATTCTGAAACTAGTTTTGCTCAGCCTCTTTCTGGTTTGAACGTTTCTAATCAAGCTTAACCTCAGTCACATCGATTGAAGTCACTAAATCCATAGAATCACTCTTAATGTTTAATCACTTTAAAAAGTATCTATTCCTTTTTATTGCCTCTTCTCAGATAAGCTATGATAAAGAGTAAAACACCTGCCAAGATAGTTGGTATAATAAACCCAGCCGTTGACCCTTGCCCATTTCTAGTTTTCTTTTGGGAAAGGTTTTCGACTCTCTGAGAAACTCCTTGGGTAGATTGGGGTGTTTTCTCAGGTAATTTTTCTATCTGCTCGGTCTTCTTATCTGTCCCTTCCAGATTTTTATCACTTGTCTTGAGTGTCACCTCTTTTGGCTTATCCTCGGCCAAAGCTTGGGGAACAGCCGATTGCTGGCTTGTTATGACTGGCGCCACCAATAAAACTTGAGGCTCTTTTTGCTCACTTTCTGCTGTCAGTCGACTTTCAACATTAGACAGACTCTTCGCGTTAATGGAGCTTTCTAAGCGATCTATTACTCTATCGCCCTGGCGAGTAAGATTCTCATTTTGAACTTCTTGCAATCCGTTGTCTATTTCAGCTAGTTTCATGGGAGTATGCTTACGATTGACCTTCACTTTGGAGGCTGCAGTTTGGTTTCTCTGTGCTTTCTCCTCTTTGGCTTTGCGTTCGACTTCGGCTTGTTGCGCCTTTTCTTCTTGCTTGCGTTTGGCTTCTTCTTGACGAGCTTTTTCTTCAGCAAGTGCACGGTCGCGTTGGGCTTGCTCTTCTTGCGCTTTGAGCTCAGCTTCACGTTGAGCTTCAGCCTGCTTCGCAATTTCTTCTTGCTCACGCTTCACTTGTTCTTGACGCGCTTTTTCTTCAGCAAGTGCACGCTCGCGTTTTACTTGCTCTTCTTGCGCTTTGCGCTTAGCTTCGGCTTGACGTTGGGCTTCAGCTTTGCGGTCAGCCTCGGCTTGACGTTCAGCTTCACGTTGAGCGCGCTCTTCTTGGGCTTTGCGTGCGGCTTCAGCTTTGCGTTCTGCTTCAGCTTGACGTTCAGCTTCAGCTTGGCGTTCGGCTTCGGCTTGACGTTCAGCTTCGCGTTTGGCTTGTTCCTCTTGAGTTTTGCGTTCGGCTTCAGCTTGGCGTTCGGCCTCGGCTTTACGCTCAGCTTCAGCTTGGCGTTCGGCCTCAGCTTTGCGTTCGGCTTCAGCTTTGCGTTCGGCTTCGGCTTTGCGTTCGGCCTCGGCTTTGCGTTCGGCTTCGGCTTTGCGCTCGGCCTCGGCTTTGCGTTCGGCTTCAGCTTGGCGTTCGGCTTCAGCTTGGCGTTGGGCTTCCACTTGTTTCGCCTTTTCTTCTTGCTCACGCTTCACTTGTTCTTGACGCGCTTTTTCTTCAGCAACTTTGAAGTACTTTTCCCAGTCTTCCGTACCTTGAGATAAGGTGTTGATGAATCCGATATGGGAACCAACACCTTTTTGGTGATAGCTAGTTAATTTGAGCTTACCTTCATGTTCCTCAACCCGATAGCGCCGGAGTCCTACCTGGCTATTTGGGTTTCTTAGCACAGGCTCACCACCATCATCCGAGTCTGAAACATAGATGGCGACGACTTTCCCATCTTTATCGAAATCTGCTCCCCATGCAGTTACGATATGGCCAGTAGCTTCAGGGTTAGGATAATAAGCAACACCTATGGCTTTTCCTTGCTCTAAAGCTGTTTTGATGCTCTCGCTAAATTGACTATGACTATAGATGCTTTCGTAATGTGTCAGCGGTTTTCCTCCAAAAACCTTTCTGAAGAAATTGATTCGGCTTGTTAATTCATGACTCGGTATAGTAGGGTTCTGCATACTAGAGCTTTGATTGTAGCCGATTCCATTTATGTATAGGTCCAATATTTTATTTGTCCATACAGAACTGTGCGGAAAGGCTTGTTTTACAATGTCAAAGAATTGGCTTTGGTCACTGTATCCTTTCTCACCTTTGTAGACCTCGCGAGCTTTCCGAAAATCAAAATTTGTATTTTTAACAGTATATGTGCCGTTGTCTTTATTTTCATTCAAATAGCGATCAATGTAGGCTTTGTTTCGGTCAACCCACCAGTGTAACATATTCGTTGCCACGGCACCGGCACAAAGATCGCCATCATCATGACCGTTCTTATTGATGTCATACCATCCTTGACCAGCAGAATGCTTAGTGACAAAATATTCTGCGTCTGTTTCTGTAACCTTAACAAACTCATGGTCTTCAACATTGACACCCTTTACCCATTGTGTTTTTGCTACTTTTTCATCTTTTTTTGCTTCAGCAAACTCATGGGCGCGTTTCTGAGCTTCCGCTGTTTGTTGAGGAGTAGATCCTTCATTTTTCAATTGTTGTTCAAGAGTAAGGGGTTTTTCTGTATGAATAACTTCCTCTGTTTTAACAACCTCGGTTACTTGAGGAATTACAGGCTCTTTGGTTGTTTGTTGCTCAGGCTCGACTTGACGTTTTCTGCGTATTTTCTTCTGCTCTTTTTTCTGCTGTTTTTCTTCAGCTTGACGCTTCATTTCCTGAGCCTTGGCTTGTTGTTTGGCAATATTTTCCCCAGTTGCGTCTAACCCTTCCGTTACAGTAACGGTTTTAATGTTAGAAGCTAAATATTCACCAGTAGCCTTAGTGCGGATTTCATAGTCACCTTTGACAAGATTAGTCAAAGTATTGCCAGTGCTGGTAATCCAATCATTATCTCCTTTACGGCGATACTCTGTTTGTCTATCAATGCCGACAATCTGATTCCCCACTGCCTTAGCCACATCTGGGTCGCTTACTTTTTTAACTTCTAAATGCTGAATCGGTGAAGCAAATGCTGAAGTTGTTTCTGGTGTACGTACGTAAAGATTAGCGATAGCGATGTTATTTAATTCGACACGTTCCTTCTCAATACGTATCCATTTGTTTGGACCAATACGATACTCCATACCAGGTTTGACATTTGAAAGATAGCCAGTATTTTCTCCAGTAGCGGTGAATATAGCCTCTGGTTGTTCATGGCGTTTTGATTGGATATTAATTTTCTGTGTAGGTTTATCAAATTGATACCCATATTTTGTTAACTTTATCTCTATCTGGGAATCCGCCATTGATTTTGGACTATCAAATGTTAATTTGTATTCATCATTGCTAATTTTAACAACATCTGTCAGTCTAGCATCTTTGACTATAATGTTTCCTGCATCAAGTTCTAATGCTTGGTTTAATTTTACTGTGACTGTAGACAATCTTTCGTTTTCTTGAGGTGCTACTGAAACGATACTATCAACAGAGACTTTCTTCTTATTCAGCTCTTCATTTGTCGGATAGACTCTTGCTTGGATACGATAAAAATTATAGGCGCCATAGCGAGTAATATGGGTTTGGAATAGCCCATGGCGCAAAAGATCAGCTAGTTTATCATGAACCTTGCTTTGAGAAATGCTATTTGGAGTCATTACTTTGAAAACATGAGGCTTGATGTTAGCAGTTGTTTCATGATACTGCCTTGCTAAAACAGTTGCAACCTCTGTTTCAGTTTTTGCTAAAATCCCCTCTTCCTCAAAACCATAGTACCGATAACGTTCACCCATATCATTTTCATCAAAGGCTTTGAAATATTTTCGCTTGGATCTGGGAGTCAATTCAAAATCTTTATCGTGAATCAAAAAGTGCTCATATTGATGGTAGCCTCTATCAGTATGCGCCAAATCATCCCAAGTAGCGTCCACATGATACCATTTGCCATCAAGTTCAATCATGTTCCACAAATGATTCTGACTACCAACGATTCCTCCTTGCTTTGTATGGCAGGGAATCCCCATCTTGTCCATCATTAGTTTAAACGCTTTTCCATAGCCAGCACAAACGGTTCTACGTTCAATCAAGGCAGAGTAGGCACTTTGGTCTTCGCCTGGTCTGTCAACATATTGAACGTTATTAACTAGCCAATCATGAGCGGCTTTGGCCTTTTCAACATCTGATAAATGTTTGAAATCTTTGATGATTTCGTCTGCTTTGGCATTAGCCTCCCTATCTTGCTGAATGGCTTTCATCTCCTCGGTTCCTGGTAATTTGACCAAGGCACGGTACAGATGTTTATTGTGTTCAGCCCAAAGCTCAACGGTCTGAGATTTTGTATGTGTGTTTAATGAAGTAAGTGTCCCATCTTTCTCAAGGCGAAGAAGATTCGTATTGTCTTCGCCTATGATGGTTGTCTTCTCAGGGCCATAGACTTCTGTTTTTGGATAGTTAACCCGCACATACCAGTTTATTTCGGATGGCTTTTCTTTATTTTCAGTGCGGGATACTAGGTCTAACTTTACACTCTTCTCATATTCAAGCGTTACGTCTTTTTGTGAAAGTTCGTATTGCTCATCTTCGTAATAGTTCGGAGCAGGAATTTCTAAAATAGCTTTTTTAACCTCTTCAGGAGAGGCCTCAGTTACTTTGGGAGTTTCTTCAGCTGTCATCACATCATCAGCCGCAAGAGGCTCTTCAGAAACTTCTTCGTCTACTACCACTGGGTTCGTTTTGGACGCTTCAATAGGCTGATCAATCTCTTCACTAGCCACTGTTTGGCCAAGGCCATCTTGATCTACTGTCGCATTTGAATGTGAGATAAGGGCGACTGTTTCAGGAGCGTTTTCTGCCGCCTGAACACTCTGCATACTTCCAGCTAAAAAGAAAAAACCAATCAGAACGGAACCGACACAGGCACTCGTTTTTCTAATGGCATAGCGTCTCTGAGGGTCTGCTTTTTGATAAAAATTCATTGAATACTCCTAACCTGATTCTATATTTTTTTGGAATCAATATACCTTACCCATTATAACTTTTTTGAGTAAATAGCATGTCATCTCAATCTATTTTTTATCTGTTTTTTCACCATCAAAAAACAGACGGATTATATCCATCTGTTTTTCGATCTCCATAAGATAAGGCTTAAGCGCTATAGGCAAGTTTCTTTTCCAACTGAGCCTGACCAATTGCATAGAGCGTACAAATCACCCAATAAACCAAGGCCACCAAAATATAAACGGTCATATAGTCTAACTTAGCACCACCGACCTGCTTGGCCATGTTAAAGATTTCAGGAACAGTGATCATAGCCGTCACTGACGTCGTCTTGACCATATCCAGTAGAACATTGCTTAATGGAGGAATAGCGATTCGAATGGCTTGGGGAATAATGATGGCACGATAAATCGTTGGCGTCTTAATCCCTAACGCTCTAGCGGCTTCCCATTGACCAGAGTCAACCGCTGAAAGCGACGAGCGAATAATCTCCGCAATATAGGCACTGGACATCATGGTAAAAGCTACGATAGACGCCGTAATCGCATCCAATTCGACCCCGACAAAGGGAAGGCCATAGTAAATCAAAAAAAGTAGAACCATCAGTGGTGTTCCCCTCATCAGGGAAATATGGATATTGACCAACCACCTAATTGGCGCGATTTTTGACATCTTCATCAAAGCGATAAAGAAGCCTACCATGGTCCCCAAAAGAAAGCCTACCAAAGAAAGAGCTAAGGTATAAGGTAATCCCTGCAATATTTTTGGCAAGGCTTCTGGAACTAAAGAGAGATCAAAAATGGCTTCCCATTTAATCATTTCCTTCTCCTTTTGAGGCTAAAAAGCCCGGGTTAATCTTTAATATCTGAAACATCAACAACTGGCAGGTCTTCTGCTCCTTCAGCTGGTTGAGTCAAGTCTTGACCTGCATAGTATTTTTCAGAAATGGCCTTTAGTGTGCCATCAGCCAGCATTTCTTCCAGCACCTTGTCCAGCTCTTTTTTCAGACTGTCATCACCTTTAGCCATTACAATCCCTGATTTGTTTGGATTGTATTTCGCATCACCCATTTTCACTTTGATGTCAGGGAATTTAGACGTAATAAATTTAACCGCAATAACCTGTGTGAAATAGTCGTTTGGAATAAAGTCTGTCCGCCCTGTCGACACATCACGAAGGTAAACATCATTGGTCACATTGTCATAGATAACTGGCTCAGCTCCCAATTTTTTAGCAATTTTCATAAACTGCGTACCTGCGCCGCCACCAGCTTTCTTACCTTTCCAGTCACTGAGGTCAGCGGCACCAATTCCAGAAGAACCATCTTCACGTACGATCATCCCGCTGTAAGAATATTTGTAAGGGATTGAAAAATTGTATTTTTCTTCTCTCTCTGGTGTAATGTCAAAGTTATTAACGGCAATGTCAACCTTACCACTATCAACCGATGCAAAGGCTTCTGCCACACCGATTTCTTGGTATTCAATTTCAAGGTTTAAACGCTTGCCGACTTCATTAAGCATATCAATTTCATAGCCAATAAGCTCATCTTGATCGTTGTGATAGCTCGTTGGGAAAAGGGTTCCTGGTGTTGCTACTTTCAAGACACCAGCTTCTTGGACTTGTTCCCAAGCCGTCGGTTCAGCTGTAGCAGAACTGCTTGAGGTATCCTTGGCGGTAGTTGAACAACCTACCAAAACGGCAGCACTGAGAGCTGCTAATGAAGTCAATAATTTCTTTTTCATTTGGATGGTCTCCCTGTTTTTTATTTATTGGCTACCACTTCCCCAGAAACAGCAAGCCAACCGTTTTAATATATCATATCCCCACCTAATTCTCAACTGTTCTGCTTAACTTTTTTCACAATCTTTTGGATTCAAAACCCCAAAAAAACTTGTATTACAAAGAAAATTTAGCTGTTGTTTGCAAAAATGTCTTTAATTTCACAAACTCAAATCATATCTGCTCCCTCAAACAAATCTGCGACCTGAAGCAATAACTCTTCTCTGCCTTTAGCTGCCAAGAACTGAATACCGATTGGAAGGCCGGCCTCATTACGGTAAGTCGGTAGGGAAATGGCTGGCTGACCTGTCAAATTGGCTGGTATGGTAAACGGCGTCCAAGCCAGACTATCCGCAAACATCTCCCAAATCAAGTCTTGTTGTTGCTCCATTGGAAATTCTCCCATGGCCAGCAAGGATTCTTGTAAGTTGTCTGAAAGCGTAAACTGGCCATGCTTAGGGGCAACTCCAGCGGTAGTAGGCGTCAAAAGGAGGTCATAATTCTCATGAAAAGCAGCGAATTGCGCGGTATACTGATCCCAACGGTTCAAGGTTTGACTATACTGTTTAGCTGGTATGGTCTGGCCACTTTTATAGATTCCCCAAGTCATCAGCTCCATATCATCAGGTGTCATCGGACGCTGCAAGCTCTGTTCAATCGTGTCAAACATGGCTGCTGTTTCCACGCTGTTCATAACATAGTAGTCTTTAATCAAATCTGTATGGTCTATCGGATAATCGGTTAACTCGATTAAATCATGTCCCATTTGAGAAAGAAAGGAGACAGCCCCTTCCACCGCAGCAACAGCCTCTCTGGACACCGTTTGCCCAATAGGTGACAAGGCTGAATACGCAATTTTAAGTGGCCTTTGCCATTTCCTTTCAAAAAGGGTCTCCTGCGACAAGGTCGGTAAAACAAAAGGACTTTCCATCTGGCAGGTTTGTGTGTAATAAAGCAATCGGCGCGTATCCCTGACAGATTTGGTCAAAGCAAAATGCACCGAAGCCCCTTGCCAACCTCGATAGGAGCCTGGCCCTACAGGAATTCTTCCACGGCTGGTTTTTAAGCCAATCAAGCCATTAAAAGAAGCCGGAATTCGTATAGAGCCTCCACCATCACTGGCCCCTGCCAGTGGTACCATGCCGCTGGAAACGGCTGCTGCCGCTCCACCACTTGATCCACCTGCATTGCGACTGAGATCCATCGGTAAATGTACAGGTCCGTGAAGGCTACTATCACTGATATTTTTAACCCCAAATTCTGGCGTATTGGTCCGCCCGAGAATGATAAAGCCCAATGCTTCAAACCGCTGGACTAAATAATCCGTCTGCTGGGCACGGTAGCTCGCAAATAAGCGTGAACCAGATGTTGAAGGCTGACCAGCCTGATTTTGACCTAAATCCTTGAGTAAGATTGGAACCCCTGCAAATGGTTGCTCCTTAGAAAAAGCTTGTTGTGAGCGCTTGATTGCCTCTTCATATTGCTTGTTAACAACAGCGTTAATGGCTGGATTGAGCGCTTCGATCTTAGCAATCGCTTCTTCTACCAACTCCTTAGCTGAAACTTCTTTATGACGAACGGCCGTCGCCATAGCCGTAGCATCTTGATACATCAAAACTCCTTTCCAAAAATACCAAAATAGAGTGCAGGGAAAACGAAAATAGGCCAAACTCTTAAGAAAGTGACTAGGCTCTGCTTTTCGTATCATCTAAAACCTGTCTTCAACGCACCTTGCCACTTGTCAACCATCCGTTATTAATTGTTCCCAGCTATACAGCCAGTATAGCTGCAAAAATCCACCTAGAAAAGAAGTAAAAAAGTGGCCATTGGCCAAATCATCTTTAGGAATACAGGTGCTAACAATCGAACATGCGCTGCAAGTTAATGCATTACTTTTGCTTCTCAAAGCCCTGTACTGCTCTTGCTTTCTCTGCTCTGAGCAACGGGGCTTTTCCTATAGGAATAAACCCAATCTATTTCCTGACCTTTATCCAACACACTCTAGCACATTTCTATTTATCTGGTTCTAGTATAGCACAGCCCATTAAAAATTCCCTTGAAAACCCACGATAAACACAGCATCTCTTTTTCTCACTTTTCTCCCTAAACGCCAAGACCTACCCGAAACAGTTATCGCTCCTGTCAATATCGTCATTGGCCGTGCTTACGTCGATAGATTCTCCTCTTAGAATTTCCAGAGGGCATCTCCAATCCCAATGACATAAAAAAGATGCCTGGATTGTTCCTTTTCCTTGAGCAATCTCAGCCATCTTTTCCTCATCATTCAAGCGCTAGTTTCTTAAAGATTCTCGCTAACAGCTGCCAGTAAGTCTGCGATCTTGCTAGCATCAGCTCCTCCTGCCATGGCCATGTCTGGCTTGCCGCCACCACGACCGTTGATGATTGGAGCAAGCGCCTTGACTAGATTTCCAGCGTGGGCGTTTGCTGACTTGCTAGCGACAAGGAGGTTGACCTTGTCACCGATAGCCGCCACCAGAACCAAGACATCTGAGTAGTCTGCCTGCTTCCAATTATCCGCAAAGGTGCGAAGAGCCCCTGCATCAGCAACATCAACTTGACTAGCAATGTAGCGAAGACCGTTTGCTTCCTTGACATCCTTAAAGAGGTCGCCAGCCGCTGCTGCTGCAGCTTTTTCTTTCAGACTGGCATTTTCTTTTTGCAACTCACGGAGGTCGGCTTGCAGGCTAGCAACCTTATTTGGCACCTCTTTGAGTTGCGGAGCTTTCAAGGTTGCCGCAATGGTCTTAAGAGCGTCCTCTTGTTCACGGTAAGCTAAGAAGGCTTCACGACCTGTCACCGCTAGGAGACGACGAGTGCCAGAGCCGATTCCCTCTTCTTTGACAATCTTGAAGAGGCCGATTTCAGCGGTATTGCTCACATGGGTTCCCCCACAAAGCTCAATGGAATAGTCGCCAATGGTCACGACACGCACAACCTTGCCGTACTTTTCTCCAAAGAGAGCCATGGCTCCCATGCCTTTTGCCGTCTCCACATCCGTTTCAACAGTCACAACAGGAAGGGCCTCCCAAATTTTCTCATTGACCTGCTCCTCAATGCGGCGGAGCTCTTCTGCGGTTACCGCCTCAAAGTGGGTAAAGTCAAAGCGAAGGAAACCTGCTTCATTGAGGGAGCCTGCTTGGGTCGCATGCTCACCGATGATGTCGTGGAGGGCTGCATGGAGCAAGTGCGTCGCCGTGTGGTTTTTCTCCACTGCCTGACGGCGTGCCTTGTCAATCTCCAGCACATAGCTTGTGCCGACAGATAGGCTAGCCAAGACTTCTACGGTATGGAGCGGCTGTCCATTCGGTGCCTTTTGGACATCAATGACCTTCGCTACCGTGTCGCCCTTGTCATTTTTAATCACACCGTGGTCAGCCACCTGACCACCCATCTCCGCATAAAACGGCGTTTGCTCAAAGAGCAACAGAGCTTGTCCTTCAGAGATAGCTTCTGTCCGCTCATTGTCAGCGATGATGACAGAGAGCGGGCTCGTCAAGCTGGTCTCTCCGTAGACAAAGGTGGATGGCTCAACCAGCGCAGCCAACGTCTCGTTTTGCATGCCCATAGAGCCACCTTTTACCACGCTAGCACGAGCGCGGTCTTGTTGCTCTTTCATGGCTGCCTTGAAGCCCTCGTGGTCAATGGCAAAGCCAGCATCCTCTGCCAATTCTTCGGTCAACTCGACAGGGAAACCATAGGTATCATAGAGTTTGAAAATGTCCTGACCAGATACGGTAGTCTCACCAGCTTCTTTCAAGGCTGCTAAGAGCTCATCCAAGTGGACAGACCCTGCATCAATGGTACGGGCAAAGGTCTCTTCTTCTCGCTTGACAATTTTCTCGATGAAGTCACGTTTTTCAAGGATTTCTGGGTAGTAGCTCTTCATGATCTCGCCCACTGTCACGACCAGCTCGTAAAGGAAGGGCTTCTCAATGCCGAGACGGCGACCGTGCATGACCGCACGACGGAGGAGGCGACGAAGAACGTAACCACGCCCTTCGTTGCCAGGCAGAGCCCCATCACCGATGGCAAAACTGAGAGCACGGATATGGTCGGCGATAACCTTGAAGCTCATGTTGTCGCCATCTGGGTCATAGGTCTTACCAGACATGGCGGCCACTCGCTCGATAATCGGCAGAAAGAGGTCGGTCTCAAAGTTGGTCTTAGCCCCTTGGAAAATAGAGACCAGACGCTCCAGACCAGCTCCCGTATCGATGTTTTTATTTGGCAGTTCCTTGTACTCGCTGCGTGGAACCGCAGGGTCAGCGTTGAACTGGGACAGCACCACATTCCAAATCTCGATGTAACGGTCGTTTTCGATGTCCTCTTCCAGCAGGCGGATCCCGATGTTTTCTGGGTCAAAGTCTATTCCACGGTCAAAGAAAATCTCTGTGTCTGGTCCTGATGGTCCAGCACCGATTTCCCAGAAATTATCCTCCAGCGGAATCAGGTGGCTAGGGTCAACCCCCAGCTCAATCCAGCGATTGTAAGAATCCGTATCTGCAGGATAATAAGTCATGTAGAGCTTGTCCAAAGGCATAGCAAACCAGTCTGGGCTGGTCAAGAGCTCAAAAGCAAAAGCAATGGCCTCATCACGGAAATAATCCCCGATAGAAAAGTTGCCCAACATCTCAAACATGGTGTGGTGACGCGCGGTCTTACCGACATTTTCAATGTCATTGGTACGGATGGATTTTTGAGCATTGGTAATCCGTGGATTTTCAGGAATCACCGTCCCGTCAAAATATTTTTTCAAGGTTGCCACCCCAGAATTGATCCAGAGCAGGGTTGGGTCGTTGACCGGCACCAAGTTGGCTGATGGCTCAACGCTGTGGCATTTTGAGGCAAAGAAGTCCAGCCACATTTGGCGTACTTCAGCTGATGTCATGTATCTCATTATCAATATCTCCTTTAATTGGCGGCTGAGCTAGCGCTAGCTGCCGCTTCTGTTTCCTTAACGTAGTCAATGGCAATGACAAGGGCAATTGCCAAATCGCTGTAGGCTTCCTCATGAACCGTCACTTGATAGGTCGAGGTGAGACGAAACCATTCTTGATTGATGTCTGCAATCTTGCGACCGTCTTTTTTAAGGGTGAAGTCCATGTCCCAGAAATCACCCTGAACAACCATATCTAATCCCTCAATCCGATAGCGCGGGCGAAACCAGCTAAACTCCTTTTGCAGGGCAAACTGCTCCCCACTGGCTAAGGTAATGGTAAACCGCGGCAAAAACCATGCCCACTGCCGCTTAATTCGGGCCACTTCTTGACCAGCCATATCCATGATGGTAAATTCTTTGAGCCACTTGAGCAAGGAACCAACCACCTCATAGTGTGGCTGATCATGCTGGTCTTTGACCTGAAACTTCCCCGCCAAGGACCAAAATTTTTGCTTAATATAGAACTTCTTCATCTTGCACCATTCCTCAAAAAATGACAAAGCCCCACCAAACGAGGGGCGAAAAACCGCGGTACCACCCTCATTTAATGACCTTTGTCATTCTCATTATCGTTTTTAAACTGTATCTCCAAACAAGTAGCAACATCTTTCTCGCAAAGGTGGCTTGCACTAACCGCCACTTCCCTGAATTTGCGCCTCGAAAAGATGATTCTTGTTTTATTTGCTGGATGAGCTAGTTGTCTTATCCGATGAAATATACTGTGAAAGGATAGACTGGAAGGCCTCATCCTTAACTTTCACATTGGCCTCTTGCAAGTATTTAGAAACAACGCTAGTGATAAAGGTGGCGTCCGATTTCTTTTGGCTAAGGATAACTTCTTTCAACTTATCCTTATAGTCTTCAAACTTATCAGATTTGGCTGTCTTAGTATTCAGCTTAACCACATAGTAACTCGTTGCATAAGTCGTAGGATTAACAACTGTAACGACAGAATCTGCTACTTTTCCTTCTTCCAAGCCAAAAATAGCCTCTTGCAACTGGGTTGGAATCTCTTTGGAAGTAGAGTCAAATTTTACTGTACCGCCATCACCCTTAGTCGCTTCGTCCGTTGAATTATCTTTAGCTAACTGACCGAAGTCTGCTCCGTCTGCTTTCGCCTTTTCTAGGACCTCTTTGGCTTTTGCCTCATCATCCAGTTTAATGATCTGAGCAGTTACTTCAGGAGTGTAAGCTTTATAAGCTGCTTGATAGGCCTCATCTGTGAGCTCTTTTTCAGCAGCTTGAGCCACCGCATATTCCACGAGCTTATTGGTGCGGATTTGAGAGCGATAGGTTTTCTCCGTCAAACCTGCGGATGCCAAAGCCTGAGCGAAATTCTCACCATACTGAGTAGCTGACTTGTCATAGGCTTCTTGCACTTCTTTATCAGATACCTTGTCCCCAAATTTGTTTTCAAAAACAGTGGAAATCACTTGCTCCAAAAGAACTTGCTGAGCAGCGGTGTTGGTTTTAACAGCATCGTAGAACTCGGAGACAGTGAGAGTATCACCCTTCATTGTGATGATATCAGTGTCTGTGTTAGCTTTTGAAGCCACTGACAAGGTCGTCACAGAAGCCAGCGCTGCAGTCGCAATCAAGGCAATCCCTGTTCCAACAATCGATTTTTTGTTCATAATATATTTAGGTACTCCTTCTGTTAGAATTAACTCACCTATTATATCACAAAACCTTTAAGATGACTTAAATAGATGGTGAAAATTCTATGTTTTGTCTATTTTTTCTAAGGACTAATAAGCCGTCTCCCAAAGGAATCAAGCTGGTCGTCAAATCAGAGTGATTCAGGGTCGCTTCAAAGAGCTTGTGAAGCCCCTTGTAGATAGCCCGTTGTCCACGGTGGATTTGGTCAAATGGCAGAGCTACATCACCGCCTTGGAAGACGTCGTCAATGACGACGATACCGCCGACCCTTAATCGCTTGAGGATTTCAGGTAGAAAGACGATGTACTTGGATTTAGCCGAATCCATAAAGGCGAGGTCATAAGTTTCCGTCAATCCACCCAAAAGATCCACCGCATCCCCCTCCAAGAGGGTAATTTGCTGGCGATGATCATACTTGGAAAAATTAGCCTTAGCCAGCTCAATCATCTCAGGATTGCGGTCGATGGTCGTGATTTGGGCAGACGGGGCATTATCAGCCATGAGTAGAGCTGAAAAGCCGATAGCCGTTCCGACTTCTAAAATCTGCTTGGGTTGCAAGGTCTGCAAGAGAAAGCGAAAATAAGCCACTGTCTCATGGGGAATCACAGGAACATTGTGCGCCTTTGCAAAGGCTTCAAGTTCCGCCAGATGACCAGTAACTGGCGCCTGCTGGTTTCGCATAAAATCAACAATTTCAGGCTTGACCACGGGGCGTCTCATGTTGTGATTGGAGTGTTCATTATATGTTTTTACCATAAGACGATTGTACCATATTTGCTAGAAAATCGGTAGTGCTAAAATATCCAATAAATGTTCAATGTTGGTATTGGTTGGACTGTCTGGCTGGGTCAGGTTAATGGAGTGAATCCCTGCCCGCTCGGCAGCTTCCCTGTCCAGAGAGCGGTCTCCGATGTAGTAGGTCTTGGTTTTGTCCAGTCCATACTTGTCCAAGAGATAGAAAAGAGCATCCGGCTCTGGTTTTCTGGCAAAGCCGTGGGTACTGTTAATCACCTCAGTGAAATAATCAGCAATGCCCAGGCGTTTGAGGACTGCGTCAGTTGTTGCTCCCTTGTGGGTATAGATAAAGTGACGAACGCCAGCCGAGGCTGTCTGAGCTAGAACGTCTAGAGCACCTGGCATCAGGATAATCTGGTCATCTAACCTTTCCTGCTCTGCGATAAAACTAGCCATCAGTTTGAGGCCATCACCTTCGAGGTTAGCCTTCTTTGTTTGAGTCTCCAACAAGTGTTTAACGGAAGTCCGAAGGATAAACTCCCCAACTTCCGTCTCATCAAAAGCCCAGCCATGCTGCGCGTAGAGTTGTTTTAGCACGGTCACAATGGCTGGATAGGAATCTGCTAGAGTACCATCAAAATCCCAAATAAACGCGGTATTTGTCATTCTAATTTCCCTCTTTGAGTGTTCTAATATACTTACCACCCCAGACCTCGATTTGCTCTAAGACAGCGTGAAATTCCTGCCCAATCGCTGTTAAACGGTACTCAACCCGAGGCGGGACTTCTGGGTAAACCGTTCGTGTAATCAAGCCCTCGTCTTCCAGATAGCGCAATTGCTTGGTCAGGGTGGATTGGGTAATTTCTCCCAGATTTCGTTGGAGTTCCCCAAACCGCTTGGTCTGTCCATCCAAATGATGCAAAATCAAAATTGCCCATTTCCCTGAAATGAGTTTTTGCGTGGTTACAAACGGGCACTTGCCAAATAATTCCATCTCTTTCTCCTCGATATCATCCATTTCTACCCCAAAAGATACCAACTATCCATAAAAAACCTACTTGCTATTTTCTACTAACTTGTTAAAATAGTGGTGTAATCGATTATAACACAATTTTGTCAAAAAAGGTAGGTAGACTCTATGAAAATTGCCATTATCGGTGCCAACGGCAAAGCTGGCAAACGCATTGCTCAAGAAGCTCTAAAGCGCGGTCATGAGGTCACAGCCATCGTCCGCGATGCTCAAAAAACGGATCTCCTCTCTGTGATTGAAAAATCTATTCACCAGTTGACAATAGATGATTTAGCTCCATTTGACGCTGTCGTTTCCGCCGTTGGTTATTGGACCCCAGAAACGTTTCCACTTTTTTCGGAAGATATTCGTCATCTAGGACAACTCTTATCCACTAGCACTACACGCCTGATTATCGTCGGTGGTGCAGGTAGCCTCTATGTAGATGATAAACACACTCTTCAACTGCTCGACACCCCCGATTTCCCAGCGGAATTCTACCCCTTAGCTAAGGCTATGACTGACGCTCTCGCTGTCTTACGAACATTCTCTGGCCTTGCTTGGACCTTCTTTAGCCCAGCAGGAGATTTTGATGACAATGGCAGAGCAACTGGTCAATATCAGCTAGGTGGCGAAGAACTCATTCTCAACGCTGCTGGCGAGAGCTACATCAGCTATGCCGACTACGCCTTGGCCATGGTTGATGAGCTGGAAAACGCCCGTTTCATCCGCCAACGTTTTACAGCTGTCTCTGAGCGCTAAAATCAACCCCACTCTCGATAGATAGTTAAGAGTGGGGTTTTCTTATCTGGTCACCCAATAGCGGGCTAAGGTTTTTCCATCCTTAAGAGTGATAATATCCTGCAACACACCGCCGACACTCTCAATCGTCTTGCGACTGGGCTGATTATCCGCCAAAGCAGTGATAAAGACACGGCTAATTCCTCTTTCCTCGTAGCGGTCAAGGGCATAGCGGAGCAGGGTCCGCATAACACCTTGCTGACGAAACTTGGGTGAAGTAACATAACCGATATGACCACCCACAGTCGCTAAATCCCCCTTATCCAATTCCCAACGACAACCGATTCGTCCAGCTATCTCACCACCGATAAAGGCGTAGTAATTAGTTGACGTTGACCAGTCAGGATGATTTGTCTGGGTTTCAAAGCGCTTAGACTTTTCATAAAAAGCCTTAAAATCTTCCACTCGTTTAGTTTCAACAAAGGCATTACCCGCCTCTTTTTCTGCAACCAACAAACAATTAAACTCTTTGAAGGCCACTTCATCAGTTAAAGACAAGGGTCTTATTTCCATCGTGCTCCCCCCTACTTTCTAAAAGACTTATAAAACCTATGGAGAAGCTTCGCCAACTAAACAATCCTTAAACCATTTAGCATCCTTCTCAAGTAGACTGACCTCATAAGCCAACTCTTCTGAATTCCCCTTTGATTGTAGCTCCAATGGTAGCCGATAACAGATAAACGGGGCTTGCTTTCACATTGCTCTTCCAAGCAGTTGTCTAGGACAGCTCTTTCACTGAAACTGCCACTGCTACGCCAGCAATAGCTCTGTCTGAAAGAGTAGCTGTCCATTCAGGTGGTTCTAGACTAATTGTTAACGGTTTAGCTGAAACGTTTGATTGGGAAAGTTCTCCAGCAAAAACTCTTACCGCTTTAGTGTTTGAAAAACATGAGGGTCTGTTGACCTTTGAGGTGAAGCGTCAGCTGTTTTGCTTAACGCAAAAAGAGAGCATTGCTCCTCCTCTCAAGCGTAAACACCTCTTTAAGAAAAGATCGAAAGATTGTCACAGAAAGATATTTCAAATAGTGACAACGTTTCGATCTAAACTTACTCTTACCAAGCCTAGCTTATTTATGCGCGCCTTTTTTAATGAGGGCTTCCAATTCATCCAATCGGCGTTCAAAGACCTTGAAGGCGTCGTTAAGGTAATCTTCTTGGCTCATGTCAACACCAGCTTTTTTCATAATTTCTAACGGATAATCAGAGCGTCCTGCACTCAAGTAAGCGATGTAGTTTTCCTTATCTTCTGAGCTACCGTTGATGATTTTATCTGCCAAGGCAGTCGCTGCCGCAAAACCAGTTGAGTACTGGAAAACATAATAATCATAGTAGAAATGCGGAATCCGTGCCCACTCGTACTGGATTTCGGGATTGTCTTCTTTAGAAAGACCGTAATATTTCTCATTCATTTCTGCATAAAGGGTATTGAGAAATTCGCTAGTCAAGACCTCTCCCTTCTGGTCTGCCTGATGAATGGCCTGTTCGAACTCGGCAAACTGAGTTTGACGGAAAATGGTTGCTCGGAAACCATCCAAGTAGTGGTTCAAGATGGCAAAGCGCGTCGCATCATCCTCTACTTCGTTGAGCAAATGCTCGGTCAGGAGATTCTCATTAGTGGTTGACGCTATCTCAGCCAAGAAGATAGAATAATCTCCATAAACGTAAGGCTGGTTCTCACGTGTATAACTAGAGTGCATCGAATGACCTGTTTCATGCACCAAGGTGAAAAGGTTATTCAAATTATCCTGCCAGTTGAGCAACATAAAGGCATTAGAATCATAGCAACCACCAGAATAGGCTCCTGAACGTTTGCCAGCATTTTCATGAACATCAATCCAACGCTCAGCAAAGGCTTTTTTCACACGGCTAAGATAATCGTCTCCCAAAATAGCCAAGGCTTCTTCAGACTTAACTAAAGCTTCTTCATAAGTATAAGAAAGCTCTGTCTCGGCCAAAGACGCATACATGTCATACATTTTAAGCTCATCAAGTCCCAAGACCTCTTGGCGCAATTTCACATACCGATGCAACAGTGGCAAGTGCTTATTAACCGCTGATACCAAACTATCGTAAACTGATTCTGGGACAAAATTACGTGACAAAGCTGCTTCACGCGCTGATTGGAAATGACGCAAATTAGCAGTTAAGTTATGGGTTTTAACAGTTGTCTGCAAGGTCTTAGCGAAAACGTGCTGGAACTGCTTGTAGGTAGCATACATAGCCTCATAGGCACCTTTTCTGACTTCCCGATCTTTAGATTCGACCAGTGTAATGTAGTTCCCATGTGTCAGTTGGACCTCTTGCCCCTTATCGTCCTTAACCATCGGGAACTCTAAATCAGCATTGTTCAAGATAGAGAAGGTCTCTGAACCTGATGATAAAATCTCACTGGTCGCTGCGATGATCGTTTCTTCTTCCTTAGATAGGATATGCGGCTTATTTTGGAATAGTTTCTCAAAGTAATGCGCATAGAGAGCTAAACCGGGCTCCTCTGCCACAAACTGCTCATAGGTCTCTGCCGATAAAGTTAAGAGCTCTGGCTCGTAGAAGGCAAAAACTTGGCTGAATTTCGCATAAACACTCAGCGCCTTTGCATTGAATTCTTGGTACTTGGCTTCTCGTGTATCTTGGTCATTTCTCATGTGCGCATAACTGTAGAGTTTCTCCAAACGACGAGACAAGGCTAGCTGGGTCTCTGTCACCGCAAGCAAGTCAGCCGCTGACTGTGTCAAACGTCCTTCCAAAGTTTGGGCTTCTTCGATCGCTATCTCCAAAGACTTCAACTCTTGCTCCCAATCGCTATCCGTCTTAAAAACTGTGGTCAAATCCCATTGGTACTTTTCGTCAATTTCGTTTCTTTGTTTTACCATTGTGTAAATCCTCCATGGCTCCTATTTTACCATAAAATGCAGGAGAATACAGGAACTGAACTGACTTGTCCTCCTGTTTTTCATAATAGGCACGAAACTGTTGATAATAAGGGAGGAGATTGTCACCAATCTGCGCAAAATCTGTAAAAGGAATGAGGCCAATCTGAGGGTAAAAGTCATCCCTGGTCTGTGTCAATAAATTTCGGCCTTCTTGATAGGCCAGAGCCTGTTTAGCCATCCATTTAGGAGTGCAAAAATGCAACTGCTTGGCCACATAGGAGACGATCTCCTCGTCCATAATCCCTTTAAACGAGGCTACTGTCTGCTGAACAAAAGGCTGGCGTAAAACATCTAGCAACGCCTTGTCTCCAAACGCAAATAGCTCTTCCTGACACTGGACTTGACCGTGAAGATCTTCATGGATAAGATATTTAAGGCGGATAAGCTGGTTCTTGAGGTCCAACTCCCACAGATGAAAGCCTCGATTCTGACTGAAATAAAGAAAATCCTTTTGCAGAGACCTAACGGTATCCTTCAACCATAATTTCTCTCCCAAGAGCCACAGCACATGGTAACCCGCCTCTCGATAAGCCCTTGTCCGTTCCCTCAAGCGGCTAGCAGATAGTGGACTACACTGGATTTCCAGAGCAATATTGCCCTCTAATAAAATATCTGCCACCTGACCGATGGTCGGCAGGTGCTTTTCTAACCAGACTTCCCTATCCCCTGCCCGACTAGCCCAGCGATAAAGATCTCCTTTAAGGCTTAGGTGTTCAAGAGATTCAGCCTCTGCCAGAAAGTCACAAGCCTCTAGGCTGACATGGGCAAAATGAGGACGCATCACTCGTCCTTTTTTCAATCGCAATTGAGACCCACAGCCTGGGCAAGTAAACGGTCCTTGTCTTTTTGAAATGGTTGCTGTTACTGTATTCACCAGATTCTGATCTTGATCAAACGCTACTAACATAATAAATCCTCCAATTCTTTATTCGTAATCAGTTTCTTTTTTTCCACGTTCCATCAATGAGGGATTCTGTAACGACGTTTGACTGAAACCCATTAAGGTCTCTAATATCCATTGCAATGTCGAAAGATCAATTTTGAAGCGAAACCATTCTCATCTCCTAACTCTAACAGGTTGATTCAGATTGTTGTCTTGATCCAAATGAAAAACTAGGAGTCCAGCCCCTAGTCCGCTTATATTCTAACTTTTCCTATGAAAATTTCTTATTGACGAATACGCACTTTCTGACTTCCTTCTCTGAGGTAAAGGTAATAGGCATCTTGGCGTTTGATAATGTAGCCGTCTTCGACTTCATTGACAATATCCGCCTTGTCCAGTTGATAAGTTGCATCCGTCCAGATCAACTCCTGGCTAATGAGGGCGTCAAAAGGCACCTTGCCATTGTAAAAATGATAATGGTCCCCATGAGAAGTCACATACCCATCTTCTGTGATGTTAACCACAATCTGTTCCGCTGAGATCCCCTCTTCCTGATCAATTTCAGCCATGGTCTTCGATTCTTTTTCCGTGTGTTGAGAAGGTTGATCCGATAGTGTTCCAGAAGAGTTTTTTGGTGTTTTTTGGAACGAAGCAAGTAGAATTTTGAGGTTCTCTTCAAGATTTTCAAGATAAGTTTGGCCATCTTGGGGATCAATTTCGAGCGGACTTAAAGTCCCCAATTCGGCTCCTGTAGCTTGAGCGACGGTTTCAGCTAGTTTGGGAGAGACCCCTTGTTCCACAAAAATGATCCCAACCTGATGTTCCTTGACAAACCTCTCAATCTCAGCCAACTGGCGCGAGGTTGGTTCCTGCTCTATTGAAATCCCTGCAATGCCTAATTGTTCTAGGTTAAAACGTTTGGCGAGATATGAAAATGCTGTGTGAGAGGTTACAAAATGCCTAGAAGTTACCTTAGCAAATGCTTTTTCATATTGCTCAACCAAGGCCTGGGCTTGTTCTGTGAATGTTTGTGCCCGCTCCTGATAGCTTTTTGTGTGTTTCGGATCCATTTCTGATAACCGATCCGCAATCACTTGGGCTTCTTCTGCCGCTTTGATGGGATCTGTCCAAGTATGAGGATCATAGAGACTGGCTTCGTCTTGATCTGGCTTTGGATCAAGATTCTCTAATCCCTTGACTCGATCCAAGGACATGCTTGCGGCCGCTTCGATCACTGTCACATCAGAGCCTTTCAAATTAGGCTCTAATGCACCAGCCCAATTTTCCAAGGTATGGGAGTGGTAGACAAAGACATCGGCTTCATAAATTTTGGCAACATCTGTCGCCGATGGCTCAAAACCATGAATGCCTGCCTGTGATTGCAACATCTGCACCTCATTGAAGTCCCCTGCGACATATTGAGTCAGGGCATAGACGGGGTAAAAACTAGTCACAATCGTCAATCCCTCTTTTTTAGCTGACGTCTTTTGGTTCTGACAAGCTCCAAATAATAAACTCGTAAAGCATAAACTTAAAAATAAAAAAAACTTAGTTCGTTTCATCGTTACCTGCCTCTTTCCTACTTAATATTTTACCAGTTAATCAATTCTTGTCAAGACATTTCGTTTACGATGATGCTAAAGCTAAAGCAAAACTCCCTTATCACTAAAGGAGAGGGAGTTCTATCTTTCTTCTATTTTTTCTTAGAGTACCAGAGAAGCTGCTCCGATGACTCCTGCGTCATTGCCGAGAGTTGCCAAGGAGAGCTTAGTGGAGGTACGAATTTGTGGGAAGCTATTTTCCTCAAAGACCTTGCGCACACCGTCAAGTAGAAATTCTCCTGCAGCAGACACACCTCCACCGATAACGATGTAAGCTGGATTAAGAACGCTGGCAATATTGGCACAGGATGTCCCCAGATAGTGGGCAAACTGTCGATACACCATCAAGGCAAGCGCATCGCCTTCTTTGGCTAAATCAAAGACATCCTTGGCCGTCACATCCTGCCCATCGTCCACAAGTACCTTGAGTTTGGAATCACCTGCATAGGTGTCCGCAAACCGCCGAGCTAAGTTGACAATACCTGTCGCAGAAGCCACTGTCTCTAAGCACCCTTTCTTACCACAGGTACAATCAAAAGGTGCTTCAAAATCAACCGTGATGTGTCCCAACTCACCACCAGCACCTGCCACACCATGAATCAGGTTTCCACCAGCGATGACGCCACCACCAACACCTGTTCCCAAAGTCATGAAAACAACATCGGGATTGTTTTCACCTGCACCGACCCAACGCTCACCCAAGGCAGCAACGTTGGCGTCATTGTCGATGAAAAACGGAATACCCAATGCACCTTCGATCTGCTCCTTAATGGGTTGGAGGGTTTTCCAGTTGAGATTGTAAGCTCCGATGACGGTACCAGCCTTGCTGTCTACAACACCAGGAGACCCCATACCAATCCCCAAGAAATCATCTTTGGTCAAACCGTGACTAGCCAGTTTATTCTGAATAGATTCAATAATGTCTGGAACAATATGACTCCCCTCGTCTAAGATATTAGTCGCAATAGACCACTTCTCCTGGATTTCTCCTTCTTGAGTCAAGATAGCCAGCTTAACAGATGTGCCACCAAGATCAATACCGATAATTTTTTTAGACATGGTTTTCTCCTTATTTCCTGAAAATTCAACCTTATTATACCTTATTTTTCTCAAAATGAAAAGGATTTCAAAATCATTTTAGGGATTTTCGAGATTGAATGTCCCCCTTCCAACTATCCGCTGTCTATTGCCTGAGTGGATGAAGAATCCGTATATTCCCCGTTTCCACAGTAAACTGATTGTTCGATTGATTGACGACAACATCTGCTGCCTTAATCAGCGGTTCCAAATAGGTCTCGTACTGCTGACGACGCGCCTGATGCGTTTGCAAAACAAATTCAGGAACTCGGCCACGATGAGCCACATCCCGCGCCAAACGCCTAGTCAACTCGGTCTCGGGATCGGTATAGCAGGCGATAGACAGGTCAAAAAGTGATTTGTCCAAAAAGGCCGAGGACATGCCCTCCACGATCAGAATCGGTTTGCTCCCCGTCAAGACCTGCTGCGGCGCCCAAGGCGAGCAGTCGATGGTCAGGATATCCATGCCCTTTTGTAGGGCTTGAATATCTCGCGTCAGGCTCGCTAGTTCGTGAGAGACAGGCATAGAAGCGGTCACTTTCTGATGCGGTGCATTCGCAGGCCGAACCAGCTGTCGGAGCTGACCGTCAATGATATAGGCATCGGTTTCGATGAGGTTGACCTGCTCTGGGTTGAGGTAGGTCAATAGCCCAGCTGCTAAGGTTGATTTGCCAGAAGCCCCGTGACCATAGATACGCACCGTGTGCCGCTTGCCATCGCTGAGCTGCTCTGCGATGTTCTTAAAAAAATCTGATGACATCATAAGATCCTCTCTGTTTTTAATCGATGGCGTGCCGCACAAAAGGTGTCGCCGAGGTGTAGAGTTCCTCAAGTCCTAGCAAGTCACCGCTCTGTTTTTCCACCAGATGACGGCAAGGCCAGTTGTCCTCATGGGTCACAATCAGAATCGAAGAGACTTGGCGTTGTTGGTAGCGCTCAAGAGCAACGGCCAGCAGCTGACTGGCTATTCCTTGACGGCGATAAGCAGGTGCCACCATATAGCCCACATGCCCAAGTTTAAGACAGTCTGGGTGGTCCAGTTCCCAGAAACAGATGACAAAACCGACAACCTCCTCCCCTACAAAGGCAAAGTAACGGGTATAAGGCGACCAAGCCTGACCCTCCTGCTTGGTTTCTGACTGGCCACTCATGCTCACAAATCGTACAAAATCTTCTACTTGCCACCACTCAACGAAAGGGTTCTTTTTCTTATCCTCAAGCATGGCAGCTTCAAAACTTCTGTAGACTGCTTGGTCGGCTAGAGTGAGTTTACGGTAGTCTATCATGGCAAGCTCCTCCTATTTGTCTTCGTGCTTGTCAGGCTCTTCTTTTAGCCTATTTGGCTGGACTGTCAGTTGGCGCCACGCTCTGCCATTTTTCTAAAAAAACCTAGAAATTCCGTCCATTTGTGCCGTAGCCATAGCGCTCCATAAAGTCCTGACGGAATTCGAGCAGGTTGTCGTCCATGATGGCCTGACGAACCTTTTTCATCAAGTTGACCAAGAAATAAAGATTGTGGTAGCTGGTCAGGCGAATGCCAAAGGTCTCGTCTGCCTTGAGCAGGTGGCGGATATAGGCACGAGTGTAATGCTGACACGTGTAGCAATCACAGTCGTGGTCAAGCGGTGTAAAGTCCTCAGCAAACTGGGCGTTTTTGACCACCAGACGACCTTGTGAAGTCATACAGGTTCCGTTTCGGGCAATCCGTGTCGGCAAAACACAGTCAAACATATCCACCCCACGAATGACCCCATCAATCAGGCTGTCAGGCGCACCGACCCCCATGAGGTAACGCGGCTTGTTATCAGGCAGGAGCGGTACAGTAAAGTCCAGCACCGCATTCATCTCCTCATGGGTTTCGCCGACTGCTAGACCTCCGATGGAGTAGCCTGGGAAGTCCATGCTGACAAGGTCTGCGGCTGATTGACGACGCAGGTCCTCGAAGCCCGCTCCTTGGACAATGCCAAAGAGCCCTTGGTCATGGGGACGACGGTGGGCTTTAAGTCCGCGCTCCGCCCAGCGACTGGTACGTTCGATGGATTTTTTGACATAATCATAGGGCTGGTAGAACTGCGGACACTCGTCAAAGCTCATCATGATGTCAGACCCGAGATTGTTCTGAATGGAGATGGCCTTTTCAGGCGACAGGAACATTTTTGAGCCGTTGAGATGGTTTTTGAAGGTCACACCCTCTTCGGTGATGTTACGACTGTCTGCAAGGGAATAGACTTGAAAGCCCCCACTATCGGTCAAAATCGCCTGATCCCAGTTCATGAACTTGTGAAGTCCCCCAGCCCGTGCAATCAGCTCATCGCCCGGACGGAGCCAGAGATGGTAGGTGTTTGAGAGGATAATGCCTGAGCCCATTTCCTTGAGCTCTTCAGGCGACTGGGTTTTAACCGTGGCTTGGGTGCCAACTGGCATAAACATAGGGGTCGGAAAGGTACCATGTGGGGTGATAATCTCCCCAAGGCGGGCACCAGTGTGTTTTTCCGTCTTGATTAGACGGTATTTGATTGGATGATTAGTCATCTTTTCCTCCTCCTAGGAAAAACAGTCCTAGTTGATTTAATACAGATTTGATTATACCATATTTCTGATTAATAAGGTTTTCGCGATGGCAGATTTTTGCTATAATGAGTACTGAAAGTGAGGTTTTATGGAAAATTATGATATTAGAGCTGAAGCTCGTCGCCTACTAGCCCATTTAAAGGGAAAATACACCCTCTTTAGTTTACCAATTCTCATCTTCATCTTTCAGTTCATCACACGATTAGCACAAGAAATCCGAAATCTTAACGAAACTGGATTGACGGCTCAAGAGGCAACTCGTTTACTAGGTGGCAGTATCTTTTTGTTGACACTTGCTATTCTGGGAAGTTTTATCCAGGTCAGTGTCAGTTGGACGATATTAAACAGTTATCGTAATCAGTCAACTAAAGTCAGTTTTAAGGATTCCTTGCTTGCCTTTAAAGAAACGCTCTTTAGCAAAGCCTTTGCCGTTTTATTTATAAAGGGGCTCTTCCTCTTCTTGTGGACGATTCCCTCTTACCTTATGTTTGTAGTCATGATCGAAATCTTAACTCAACTGATGATTGTAAACGGGGTAACCAGTCTTCTTCCATTCCTGATTGTGACAATGCTGCTAGGAATTCTCTGCTTTCTGCCTGTTATCACTAAAAGCTTTAGCTATGCTATGGCGCATTTTACGCTTTGGGATCAGCTTGCGTCAAATACTTATAGTGGTGCGACTAATGCTATCACAGAGAGTCGAAACCTAATGAAAGGCTACAAAAAGAAACTGTTCTGGCTAGAATTTAGTTTTATCGGTTGGTGGATTTTAGTTGGAGTGACTTTCGGCCTAGCAGCCATCTATGTTATTCCCTACATCACAACCGCTCGAGCGATTTTTTACCAAAAACTCAAAGAAAATAGCACTCAAAATGTTACTGAAACAGATGGTGTGCCGTTTTCCAACCCATTTTAGAAGCTAACCAGCTCCCATTTCGGGGCTGGTTTTTATCAGGCCTTGACATTATCTACTATTTCTAGTCAAATCGATTGTGGCGCGTATCCAAAAATCCCCAGAAGAACTCAAATCTCACTGAGGAAGTATTCTTGAGACGAGAAATACAGATACCTCTTTGACTTTAAAAGGTTCTGAAATTTTTTGAAGAGCTATCAGATAGCTGACTAGTTCAGTAGTATCCCATTCCTAGACTAAACTGTCTAAGCTCGAACCAAACAAAAAAGAGTGAGAAGAAATCGAACTCTTTCGGTTGCAATCTCTTTTCACTCTCTCAAAGGCTGACTACCCATTTTCAAGAAAGACTTTGTTTCCTGAGAATAGCGCCGCACCCATGCTTCGCCGATTTTCCTACGGCTTAATCCGGTGTAACATCCGTGGGAATGGAATGGCTTCGCGGATGTGCTTGGTTCCTGCGACAAAGGTAACCATTCGCTCGATACCAATCCCGAAACCACCATGTGGCACTGAGCCGTACTTGCGAAGGTCAAGGTAGAACTCGTACTCTGACTTGTCCATGCCGAGAGCATCCATCTTAGCAACCAGTGCCTCGTAGTCATCCTCACGCATAGAGCCCCCGATGATTTCCCCATAGCCTTCTGGTGCCAAAAGGTCGGCACAGAGCACGCGCTCAGGATTTCCTGGAACTGGCTTCATGTAGAAGGCCTTGAAGCTAGCTGGGTAGTTGACGATAAAGGTCGGTACCCCAAAGTAGTTTGAAATCCAGGTTTCATGTGGTGAACCAAAGTCATCCCCGTGCTCCATGTGCTCATAATCAGCATCTTCATCATGTTCATGAGCTTGCAGAAGCGTCACCGCATCGTCATAAGACACCCGCTTGAAGGGCTGGTCGATGTAGGATTTCAGCAAGTCCACATCCCGCTCAAGAGTTTCAAGAGCCTGCGGTGCACGGTCGATAACCCCCTGGATAAGGGCTTTGACATAGGCTTCTTGCAAGTCCAGAGATTCATCATGCGTCAGGAAAGAATACTCTGCATCCATCATCCAGAACTCGGTCAAGTGACGACGGGTTTTGGATTTTTCTGCACGGAATACAGGACCAAAGTCAAACA
Organism: Streptococcus ovuberis; assembly: GCF_012396585.1. Taxonomy (GTDB): domain Bacteria; phylum Bacillota; class Bacilli; order Lactobacillales; family Streptococcaceae; genus Streptococcus; species Streptococcus ovuberis. The sequence continues at coordinate 100,170 of NZ_JAAXPR010000005.1, read as the reverse complement.
CACGCCCCAGTGCCATGGCACCAGCTTCTAAGTAGAGCTGACCAGACTGGCTCAAGTAAGCTGGCTGACCAAAATAGTCCGTTTCAAAAAGCTCTGTTGAGTCTTCTGCTGCATTCCCTGATAAAATCGGGCTGTCAAACTTGATAAAGCCATTTTGATCAAAGAAGTCATAGGTCGCATAGATGATGGCATTGCGGATTTGCTGAATGGCCACCTGCTTGCGCGAACGTAGCCAGAGGTGGCGATTGTCCATAAGGAAGTCCGTGCCGTGCTCTTTTGGCGTAATCGGGTAGTCTTGGCTATCACCAATCAGCTCGATGTCCGTGATATCCAGCTCGTAGCCGAATTTAGACCGATCGTCTTCTTTGACAATACCCGTCACGTAAACAGAACTTTCTTGGCTCAAGCGTTTGATGAGGTCAAACCTGGCTGTTCCTTCTTCTTCACCGAATTTTTCGATAAAGTTTGGCTTGAAAGCGACGGCTTGGAAAAAGGCGGTCCCGTCACGCAGTTGCAAAAAAGCAATCTTGCCCTTGCCTGATTTGTTGGCTACCCAGCTACCGATGGTCACTTCTTGGCCGACATACTGACTCACTTGGTTGATGGTAATGAGTTTTCTTGACATAACTTCTCTTTTCTATAATGTTTTCGTTTCTTATTTACACTCAGCCTATTTTAGAAACTAGCCCAAAATTAGCCTTCCATGTATTTTTTCAGTCGTTTCACCACTTCCTTCAAGGTATCAATATCCGTGGCATAACTTAAGCGGATATTGGAAGGAGCTCCAAAACCATCTCCTGTCACGACCGCTACACCTGTTTCCTCTAGGATCGCATCTGTAAAAGCTGTAACATCTGTAAACCCTTTTAGCGTCATTGCTTCCGAAACATCTGGGAATAAGTAAAAGGCGCCTTGGGGTTTAATGACCTTAAAACCAGGAATTTCTGAAAGAAGGGGGTAAATTGTATTGAGGCGTTCCTCAAAGGCTAGGCGCATCTCTTCTACAGAATCTTGATTCCCTGTCAGAGCCTCTATCGCTGCATATTGAGCTGCAGTTGTTAAGTTGGATGTCGTCTGACTAATGATTTTAGCCATAGCTGAGATAATCTCTGCGTCACCAGTTGCCCATCCAACACGCCATCCTGTCATGGAATAGGTCTTTGAAACCCCGTTAATCACAATGGTTTGACGACGAATGGCTTCTGACAGACTTGAAATCGGCACAAACTGATTCCCATTGTAGACCAGACGACCATAGATATCGTCAGCCAAAATCAAGATATCATCCTTAACCGCCCAGTCACCAATGGCACGAAGCTCTTCTTCAGTGTAAATCATTCCTGTTGGGTTGGAAGGGGAATTAAGCAGAAGCACCTTTGTCTTAGAGGTCTTAGCCGCCTCTAACTGCTCAACCGTTGCTTTAAAGGCATTAGCCTCTGTTGTCTCAACAAAGACAGGTTTGCCCTCTGCTAGTTTAACCTGGTCCGCATACGATACCCAATAAGGAGTTGGAATAATCACTTCATCCTCAGGATTTAAGACAGACATAAAAAAGGCATAGAGCAAAAACTTAGCACCTGTACCTGCAACAACCTCATTAGCAGGCACCGCATAACCATAATACGTTTCCATATAACGACTAATGGCCTCTTTCAAAGCAGGCAAGCCACTTGCTACAGTGTAAAAGCTAGCTACCCCATTGTGAATGGCTTCAATCGCCTTTTCCTGAATATGCTTAGGCGTTACAAAATCTGGCTCACCCAGACTGAGACTGAGAATATCGCGCCCTTGGGCCGCCAAAACTTTAGCTTTAGCTGCTGCTTTTAAAGTCACGCTTTCTTCCATATTGAGCACACGTTGTGACAGTTTCATAATCCCTCCCCAGAGACCAGGTCTCCTTCTTTAAACCTTATATAGTAATAAGTGCCATCCGCAACAACCTCCCAAATAGGCACTTGGTCAAGGAGACCAAAGGTTGTTTTTTGAATGGATGTGGCGCCAGAAGCCTTTGCTACTTCTTCTGCATGAGAAGCGCTGATCCCTTCCGTTTCATGATACACCAGAATAGTCTCGCCAGCCTGTGGGACAAGAATCAACAAGGATTCGCCTCTTTCCCCCTTGGCTTTCAAACTATAGTAGCTCTCTTGGTGGTGAAAAATAGCGAACTGATTGACCTCTGAAAGCGCCATGTGCTGCTTCACAAGCGCCTCAACGTCCTTCCTTGCAGATCGATACGGATAAAGCGCATAATAAAAAATCATAAGTCCCGATACCACAAGAACTACAAGCAATAGTGCTAATCCCAAAACAACTTGTTTTCCCGTCGATAATCGTCTTTTCACAGAAGCCTCTTTCTGATATAATCTGTTGCTTATTATACACTAAAATTCAAAAAGTTACCAGCCTTTGCGTAAAAATATTCCCATCAAAAGCTAGCTAGAAGAGCCGTTCATCGTCTAAAATAACAAAACTTGCTTATTCTACTCTACTTTGTTAAAATTGGCATATGAAAAGTATAGATATTCAAGAAATTATTGACGCAAATCGCTCTGCCTTAAATTGCCTAATCGCTCTCAGAAGAACCATGCACACGATCAATCAGCTGGAATTCCCCCTCATTCGAGAAAAAAAGCTGACTTTGGCTCAGTTTGGTGTCTTAGAAATCCTATATAACAAAGGCGAAATGCGAATTCAAACTCTAATCGACAAGATGCTGACGACTTCTGGTAATATGACTGTTGTCATCAAAAATTTGGAACGTGATGGCCTTGTCATTCGCCAATGTGATCCTCAGGACAAACGCTCTTACTTGATTGATTTAACCGATGCAGGAAGACAATTTATCGAGGAAATTCTCCCAGAGCACTATCAAAATATCGGTCACATTTTTACTGTCTTAGAGGATGCTGAAAAAGAGCAACTGGTTGCCCTTCTGAAAAAATTCAAAGTTTTGAGCTAAATTATTGCTAATTAGTGATAAATAAGTTATACTAGTTCTATTCCATGAGTGAAAGCTCATTATTAAAAGGAGAAATTTTATGTCTAAAATCTTATTTATCGTCGGTTCCCTTCGTCAAGGTTCATTCAACCACCAGTTGGCTCAATTAGCTGAAAAAGCTCTTGAAGGCAAGGCTGAAGTTAGCTACTTGGAGTACGCTGATGTACCTGTCTTTAACCAAGATTTGGAATTGCCTGTTTTAGCATCTGTTGACAAAGCTCGTCAAGCCGTGCAAGACGCAGATGCCATCTGGATTTTCTCGCCCGTTTACAACTTCTCAATCCCTGGACCTGTTAAAAACTTGCTTGATTGGTTGAGCCGTGCCATTGATTTGACTGATCCCACTGGTCCTTCTGCTCTCAATGGCAAAGCTGTGACTGTTTCTTCTGTTGCCAATGGTGGTCATGATCAGCTCTTTGATATCTACCGCAACCTCTTGCCATTTATTCGCACGACTGCTGTAGAACCATTCACTGGCACTCGTGTTAACGACACTGCTTGGGCAGATGGCCAATTGGTCCTAGATGCTGACAAATTAGCAGAATTAAAAACTCAGGCAGACGCCTTGCTTGCTGCTATTAACTAAGCTATTCCGCCTATACCTATAAAAGTATCCCCCACAGCCTTTTCAAAGCCTGTAGGGGATTTTCTTTGTTCAAATCTTTCGCCTTAAAATAGGAATCAGCGACTTTCGTTAGGCGTACGATTGACAAGTGTCAAATCTCACAATGAGCAGCTTGCCACACATTTTAAGAATGGGCTTGCTAACGCATAGATAGCCCCAAGAAACTTACTGATTGCCTTTCCCCCTCTCCAGTTCCAAAAAAATCACTGAACTAGAGCCGCATCCTGTTACTTTTCCACATACTCAGCCATCACAAAGGGATCTTCCAGTGGTTGAATTCGTTTGAAAACGAGATCAGAAACTCCGGGGATTTGATAACGGAAGCTAACTTCTTCCACCTTAACCTTGTATACCGCTGTCGCTTCTTCCCCAGCGGGAACTGGAAAGTGATAACCAGCCTTAGTCCCTAAAAGACCTGATCGAAAGTGCAACCCCGCAATCTCATAATCCGTCCCCCCCATCATAAGAATGGCTCAATGTCTGTTCAACAGTCCCTTGACGGTTATCAAAATAAGCAAGAGGTTCCGATTGCAAAAAGGTTTCTTGACGAGACAATTCTTCAGATTTCTCCTTCAAATCTGCTATTTTGATTCCAGAGAAAGGATTGATCACCCGATCCCTTTGTTCTTGGTTATCAAAAACATAAAGGGCATTACTACCTCTGTCATTGATAGCAGTCTCACGGTACTTCGTATAAGGGCCAGATAACTTCAAATACAAACCAATCACGGTAAGGATTAGAATGCCTAATCCAGTAACCACTAGTCTCCTTTTTTTCATTAGATGCCCTCATGATCTGCTCCGTATATACTTATTATAACACGGTTTGTAGCCGTTTTCCATTGATTGTACGCACTCCCCCCCTTCCTTTTCTGCCGATTCACCTCCTTATATTAGAATTAGTGCAGTTAGCTACTGCCAGAGCCCAAGTGTTAAACTTGGAATAAGCCACTGTGGCTTAGTTTGTCACCTCCAATCGCTAGACGATTAAGTAAAGGCTCTAACCACAGCTTTTTGTCACATTGGTAATGAGTTTGATAACGCTAGACATTTTATCTCGTGTAAGGTCACAAGGCTCAAGGTCGTGGACAACCAAGTGCGCTTGAATACGATATTGGAAAGTAACCCTATGCTTTATCTCGGCATTGATGTCGCTAAATCCAAACACGATGTCACCGTCTTGAATGACAAAGGACAAACAGTCCTTAAACCCCTGACGGTGTCAAATAGCAGAGCTGGCTTTGACTTACTTCATCAGTCACTCAAACAGCTCAACCAAGACTGTCTCATCGCTCTGGAAGATACCGGACATGATGCCTTTAATCTGGCCAACTTCTTGCATGAACACGATTATCAGGTTTACACCTACAATCCTCTGCTCATCAAAGAATTCGCCAAATCACTCTCACTTCGAAAGACTAAGACAGATAAGAAAGACGCTCGCGTTATTGCCTTAAAACTCTTATCTGACCCTAATCGTGAACAGGTCAAACACGATAAGCGACAAGAAGAGTTGAAAATCCTAACCAGATACCTCAATCGCCTCAAGAAGAAACAGACCGACTGGAAAGTCCAGTACACCAAGTGTCTTGACATCATCTTCCCTGAGTTGGATAAACTCATCGGCAAGCATGCTGACTATGCCTACGAGCTCCTGTCTCGCTACCCTAGCCCTCAGAAAATGGTGCAGGCGGGATTTGACAAGCTCCTTAACGTTAAGAGGCTATCTGCTCATAAAATCAAGGACATTCTCGACATCGCTCCTTCTTCCATCGGAACAAGCTCACCAGCCCGTAAGTTTGAACTCAGAGAGATTATCGAGAACATCCAACACTATAACAGGCTCATCAAGACCGCCGAGAAGCAGATTGATGAGCTAATGGCTAAGCTCAAATCTAGCATCACTACTGTTACTGGAATTGGGAATCGACTGGGGGCAGTGATTCTAGCCGAGATGAGGAACATCAACACCTTTGACAACCCTGCTCAACTCCAGGCATTCGCTGGTTCAGAACCCGCCATTTACCAATCTGGGCAGATGGAAATGACAGGGAAAATGGTCAAGAGAGGATCCCCACATCTGAGGTGGGCACTCTTGCAGGCCGCCAAAGCCTGTACGCGCTATTCGCCTCGGTTTAGGCAGTATCTTAAGCTTAAGCTAGCTCAGGGAAAACACTATAATGTGGCGATTACACATGTCGCTAAAAAGCTCATCAGAGTAATCTTTTACGTGCTGAAAAATAACTGTCCTTTTGACGAAAATAAGCTACGCTAAGGGTAAACTTCAATAGCACATCCTTTGAAAACTGTCTGTTTTCAAAGGCTTTTTGCCGTACTCTAAAAGCAACTAGGGTGATTAAAAATTATTTCAGACGAAACTATTGACTTTTCTGATAGTTTGTCTTTGCTGTTTTCACAAACCATGCTAAAACGGCATCGCTCTCTCAGCTAGTTTTAGGGCTGTCATCAGGCTAAAAGGTCCTTATGGTATGAACTAGCCTTTTAAGGGACTTTGTGGTAAACTGGAACTATTGAAAAAGAGATTTTATGCGATAAGGAGTTTATCATGACTTACCCAAATTTATTGGAGCGTTTTTTGACCTATGTCAAGGTCAATACACGTTCTGACGAGACGTCAACAACTACCCCTTCCACTCAGTCCCAAGTTGACTTTGCTCAAAATATCCTTCTGCCTGAAATGGAGCGTATTGGGCTTGAAAACGTGCACTACCTCCCCAATGGTTTCTGTGTGGGAACCCTGCCTGCCAACGATCCTAATTTAACACGCAAAATTGGCTTTATCTCCCATATGGACACTGCTGACTTCAATGCGGAAAATATCCGTCCTCAAGTCATTAACGACTACGACGGCTCTGCTATTGCCCTAGGAAACTCCGGCTACGAGCTTACTAACGAAGACTTCCCACAGCTGAAAAATTATATCGGGCAAACCTTGATCACAACTGATGGGACAACTCTTCTGGGAGCTGATGATAAGTCTGGCATCGCTGAGATTATGACGGCTGTGGAATTTCTGGTTGCGAATCCTGACATTCCACACTGTGAAATCCGTGTAGGGTTTGGTCCAGATGAGGAAATCGGAATCGGTGCAGATAAGTTCGATGTGGCAGATTTTGATGTTGATTTTGCCTACACAGTTGATGGCGGTCCCTTGGGCGAATTGCAATATGAAACCTTTAGTGCTGCTGAAGCTCAACTTGAATTTATCGGTCGAAATGTCCATCCAGGTACTGCAAAAGGAAGTATGGTCAATGCCCTTCAACTGGCAATGGACTTCCACCAACAATTGCCTGAAAAAGATCGCCCTGAATTAACGGAAGGTTATGAGGGCTTCTACCACTTAATGAAACTGGAAGGCACTGTTGATCAAGCATTTGCCAGCTACATTATTCGAGATTTCGAGGATGAGGACTTCCAGGCACGTAAGGCTCACATGAAATCTATCGCAGATAAGATGAACGCTAGCCTAGACACAGACCGCGTTGTCCTCAAGATGCACGACCAGTACTACAACATGAAGAAAATCATCGAAAAAGACATGACACCTATCACTATTGCTAAAACAGTCATGGAAAAATTAGGCATCGCTCCTCTGATTGAGCCTGTTCGTGGTGGTACAGACGGTTCTAAGATTTCCTTTATGGGAATCCCTACCCCTAACCTCTTTGCTGGTGGGGAAAACATGCACGGCCGTTTTGAATTTGTCAGCCTGCAGACCATGGAAAAAGCCGTAGAGGTCATTATTGGAATCGTTGGCCACAAGGACTAAGCCAAAAGAACTGAAAACATTATGACTCTATAAAAACCTTAGAAACAGCCTTTCAAGGGGGTGCTTCTAAGGTTTTTTTCTAAGAAAACTTTTCAATCGTTGATAACAAAGTTCTTCTCAGCCTTTTGAATCAGCTACCCCCTCCTTCAAAGACAAGATATCGACTGCTCTTGGATTTTCCTCCATCATCTGTGAATGCAGTCTCTTTAGGAAATCACCCTAAAAATCAATTTATCCTGTTGCACTCTGATATAGCAGCTTTAGAAAGAAAGGTGACCAGTTACGCCACCTCGCTTGCGCCTTTTTTGCTACATACTGGTGACAGTCGTTTTCCTAATCCTTAAATTACCTGCACGCGTTCACCCTATATAGGATAGCTAAAAAAGGTTATCGGGCAGATGCCATAAGGGCAAGTTGTTTTTTTTTGACAACATTTGAGCCATTTTTAAAGTGGAATGACTATAACAACAAAACGAACACGGCAGCTCTTGTTCAGAGACTTTTCGTGTTCGTTTTTTGCTTATTTTTCAAGTAAATCTTCTACCTTATGGTCGTCAAAAACTTCTTCTTTTGGCAAGATAAGGTTAAGCAGGATTCCAGCAATAGCTGAGAGAGCTGTTCCTGATAAGGTCACTGCACCAATTTCTAAAACTGCACCACCAAGTCCCAATACTAACATTGAGCTAGCAATAATCAAGTTACGGACCTGACGGAAATCAACACGTTTTTCAATCATAACCTTGAGGCCATTGCTTGCAATGACACCGTAGAGTAAGATCGCCATACCACCTAAAACAGCTGTGGGAATCGTTGAAATCAAGGCTGTAAATTTCCCTAAGAAGCTTAGTCCGATAGCAATCACAGCTGCATTTCGAATGATGGAAACCGAAGCAATCCGCGTCATCCCGATAACACCCGTATTTTCCCCGTAGGTGGTGTTGGCAGGGCCACCGATAAAGGCAGAGACTGCTGTCGCTACACCGTCACCGACCAAGGTCCGATGAAGTCCCGGAGTTTTCAAGAAAGGACGGCCACAGATTTCGCTCAAGACCGTATGGTCTCCGATATGTTCGGCAATGGTCACAACTGCTACTGGCAAAATCGCCCAAGTCTCAGGTCCAAAGTACAGGTCGTAGGTTTTAAAGAGGCCACCTGTTTCAAACGGCAAGTAAAAACCAGGTAACTCCAACCACTTGGCATCAAGAACAGGCTGAAAATCGACCAAACCACAGAAAATAGCTACGATGTAACCGCCAATAATCCCAAAAAGGAAAGGAATTATTTTCAGGAAACCTTTTGCCTTGGTGTTGATAAAGGCTGTAATCAAGAAGGTCACAATGGCTACGACGATATTTTTAATATCCCCATCTGCGACAAAACCTGCATTGGTCACAGCAGACCCTGCAAGTCCCAGACCAATGACCATAATCATAGGGCCGATAACAATCGGTGGTAAGAGACGATCAATCCAGGCCGTTCCTAAAAGCTTGACCAAAGCCGCCACAAGGACATAGATCAAACCAACCAACACAACTCCAGTCTGGGCTGCCTTAACGTCTCCTCCCATCTGCTCGATGGCAAAAGCCATAGCCGAAATGTAAGCAAAGGATGACCCTAGATAAACAGGAACCTTAAATTGGGTTGCCACCATATAAATCAAGGTCCCGATCCCTGAGGCAAAAAGGGCAACCGACACAGGCATTCCCAAAATCAGGGGCACCAAGATAGTGGCACCAAACATGGCAAAAACATGCTGTAGGCTAAGCAATAGTCCTTTTGCCAAGGGTGGGGTTTGATCCACATCCAACAACAAATTCACACGTGAAGTACTTGACTCCATAACTCCTCTTTTCCGGGCAGACAAAAAGCCCTTATTATTCGCAATAGGGCCTAGTAGTTTTCCGGTTCTACGTGCCTTTGCAACCTCTCTGGATCGCATTAAAAGCCCTTCGCTAGAAAATAGTTTAGCATATTTTTTAACAAAATGCTAGTCATTTTAATTATTTTTTACTTTATTTGGAATATGATATCTGACAGAAAAATCATCTGAGATAGGCAAGATAACCCATCACGATTGTCTAAAAGAACCAACACTAATGCTCGATATTTCTCTTGCTCGGGCTACGTTTTAGCTTCTGGCCAAGTAAGGGTTAAAAATAGTCAATACTGCGTACCCTTGCTAAGGCTAACACACGCCACCTGGCATATGTCCATTTTCTTAACGAGAGAAGTCCTGCTTGTCATGACGACGAACGCCAGGCCAAACACGTCTTAGGGGAGCAGAGAAAGCTTTTAGGCCAGCGCATCTGCAACCAACTTGGCACCTTGAGGTAGTGATCCGGCTGGTAAGTCAGAGTACAGGAAGGCGGATTATCGTTTAGCTGATGGTTGTCGTTTCAAAGAAAAAGATTAGTTTTAGAAACGAGAGCAGAGACTTACTCAAAAGAAACCAACCTATGGCCAATCAGCATTTGTCAAATGAGCCCAGACAAAGAGACAAGCTATTTCCTTTTTTGGTGATAGAAGGCCTCAAGAGCTTCCTGCCATGTCGGAATGACAAAACCTGTCGCTTTGGCTTTAGCTAGGCTCATGGTCGAGTTGAGTGGACGCTTGGCCTTGGCCGGGAACTGGTCGGACGATACAGGGTTGACCGTGACATCCGTATCCTTCAGGATTTCCTTGGCAAAGTCATACCATGAAATGCCTTTCTCAGAGTCGTTGGATAAATGATAATAGCCAAATTCCTGCTTGGTCTCTACCAAATGCACCATAAATTCTGCCAAAGTACGGGTCCAGGTCGGACGACCGAATTGGTCATTAACAACGCCTAGTGTGTCACGGGTCTGCGCAAGGTTTTGCATAGTAAACACAAAGTTTTTCCCATAGTTTCCAAAAACCCACGCTGTCCGAATGGTATAGAAATCACCTGCGTATTTCTCCACCGCTTCTTCCCCCAAGCGCTTGGTGCGCCCGTACTCGGTCTGTGGATTGGCTGGTTCATCGACTTCTAGTTCTAAACCAACCGGTTTTTGCCCTTCAAAGACGTAATCCGTCGAGATATAGACCAAGGTTGCTCCGTAGTTGGCAGCTGCTTTTGCGACATTTTCTGTCCCTGTTACATTGATAGCATAATTGAGCTCTTTGCCCTCGTCCTCTGCTGCATCAACAGCTGTATAGGCAGCACAATGGTAGACGATGGTCGGTTTGACCTCTGCAAAAAAGGCATTGACCTTTGCGCTATCCGTGATGTCCATCTCCACCACATCAGCAGCAACATACTCCACACCACGCTCATCTAGCAAATACCGCAACTCTGTCCCTAATTGCCCATTGGCACCTGTAATTAAAATCATTGATCGCTCCTTAAGACATTTTTTCCATTATACCAAAAAAACAGCCGTGTGGCTGTTTTTGATGTTTTTACTTAATAACTTCTTGAGTCTTAGCATAGTTGGCTTCAACAGCTGCTTTTTCTGCCTGCCACCAATCTTGGTTGTCGGTATACCATTTGATGGTCTCTTCGATACCCGCCTCAAAGTTGGTAAACTCAGGTGTCCAGCCCAGCTCATCACGGAGCTTGCTAGCGTCAATCGCATAGCGAAGGTCGTGCCCTGCACGGTCGGTCACATGGTCGTAGGCATCAGCTGGTTGACCCATTTTCTCCAAAATCAGCTCCAACACTTCCTTGTTGTTCTTCTCACCATCGGCACCGATCAGATAGGTTTCACCGATTTGTCCCTTGGTCAAAATGGTCCAGACACCTGATGAGTGATCGTTGGTGTGAATCCAGTCACGGACATTTTTTCCTTCACCGTAGAGTTTTGGCTTGATCCCAGACAAGATATTGGTAATCTGGCGTGGGATAAATTTTTCGATGTGCTGGTAAGGCCCATAGTTGTTTGAACAGTTGGAAATAGTCGCTTTCACGCCAAATGAACGCACCCAAGCCTTGACAATCAAGTCGGACGCTGCCTTGGTAGAGGAGTAAGGAGAGCTAGGGTTGTACTTGGTATCCGCTGTGAATTTCTCACCTGGACCTTCGCCATGACCTGGCAGGTCCTCACGCAGTGGCAAATCACCATACACTTCGTCAGTTGACACATGGTGGAAACGAATATCGTATTTGCGCGCCGCTTCCAAGAGTGTGTAGGTACCGATGAAGTTGGTATGGATAAATGGCGATGGGTCATTGAGGGAATTGTCGTTATGACTCTCAGCCGCATAGTGGACAATAGCATCCGCCTTTGCAGCCAACTTGTCCACTAATTCGGCATCTGCGATATCACCGACCACCAACTCCACTCGGTCACCTAAGATGGTTTCCAAGTTGGCACGGTTGCCTGCGTAGGTCAATTTATCCAAAACCGTCACATAGACATCTGGATGATTGTTGTAAACGTAATGCACAAAGTTTGAGCCGATAAAGCCAGCTCCACCTGTGACGATGATGTGTTTAAATGTTGACATGTTTTCTCCGATTGTTTTATTTTTGATTGTTTCCTAAAATGGTGCGGACGGAAGCGACTTCCTACAGAATTCTATTCCTAAAAGTTGAGCCTAAGGTCTCAACTTTTCCGCGACCGCCAATGTCACATTAGCGGTCTTTTCACCACTGCGGAAACGATCTTTCTAGGCTCACTTCGCTCGCCTTATTTCTCCAAGACTTTTTTCAAGTAGTTGATTTTTGCAAAATCTTTTTGATTGTTGTTCTCAGCGCGGTAGCTATCTTTTGAGGATGCCAGATAAATCTTGAGGTACTGTTCCACGTTTGGCAAATAATAATGAACGCCCTCATCTTCTACTTCTTCTAGGTCTTCTAGTTCTACACCAGCAAAGTTCGGCAGCGAATGTAGCCCACCAAATTCAACAGATTTTCCAGCTTTTTGAAACTCATGCTCGTGGCGGTCAACCAACTGATAACCTAGCCTTTCCATGATGGCATTCAGCTCATCAAAGCGATAAATCCGTCCCTCATCAGGAGCTTCCCAGCCACGCGGATCACTCGGTACATGAATATCTAAGTCTCTGGCTTGCCAATCCCGACCAGTCACTTGCTCTAGTCCAACCGACCCCATCAGAAGTGGAACGATGCCAATCTGATTTAATTCCCTGGCAATCGTTAAAAATTCTTGATACATCTTACAAATCCTCAGCTCTCAACGGTTTGACGTCCTTGAGTAGCGGATGGTTTTTGTCTGCTTCTGAGACTTCTGCTTCTGCCAGGTTTTCCCATTGGATACCAAGCGTTGGATCCGCATAGTTGACAAAGGCATACTTGGGCTTGAGCTCCAAGGCCCAGTAGTCATTGACCAGATAGGTATAGGCAGCTTTTTCAGATAACACTTGGAAGCCATTGGCCACCCCCCGAGGCACAAAGATCCCCTTGCTGGCATCAATGATGGTCTGGTAGGTGTTGCCGAAGGTCTCCCCTTCACGAAGGTCTACCCAAGAGCCGATAACGACGCCCTCGTCAGCAATAGACACATACTTGTCCCAAGGCTCTGCATGAAGCCCCCGAAGGGTGTGCTTTTTGTTGAAGGAAATATTATTTTGCAACTTACCTTCTGCAAAAAAGCTCTCTGGAAAGCCCAGTGGCACCATTTTTTCCTTCTGGAAATTTTCCTTAAACCAACCACGGTTGTCCCCACGAACAGGAATATCAAATTCCAAGAGACCTGGAATAGCTTCAATCTCGCGACAGGCTAATTCTTTATCAAAAAATTGTTCTGACATTAGGCTTCTCCAATCAAACGGAGCAGGTACTGCCCGTATTCGTTTTTCTTCAATGGCTGCGCTAATTCACGGACTTGGTCAGCTGTGATGTAGCCCATGCGGTAGGCGATTTCTTCGAGGTTTGCTACTTGAACATTTTGCAGGCGTTGCACCGTCTCGATATACTGAGCTGCCTCTAGCAAGCTCTCATGCGTCCCTGTATCCAACCAAGCAAAACCACGCCCCATCAGCTCAACAGACAAATCGCCACGGTCAAGGTACGCTTTATTGACGTCTGTAATTTCAAGTTCACCACGAGGGCTTGGCTTAATGTTCTTAGCGATTTCCACGACATCATTATCGTAGAAGTAAAGACCAGTCACCGCAAAGTTTGATTTTGGCTGTTCAGGCTTTTCTTCGATAGAAATGGCGTTCATGTTTTCATCAAATTCTACGACACCAAAACGCTCAGGATCTTTGACTTGGTACCCAAAGACGGTCGCCCCCTTGTCTTTAGAAGCCGCACGTTGCAACATCTTGGTCAGACCATTGCCGTGGTAAATATTGTCTCCTAAAATCAAGCAGACACTATCATCTCCGATAAACGCTTCACCAATGATAAAGGCTTGCGCTAGACCATCAGGACTTGGTTGCACTGCGTAAGACAGGGAAATTCCCAGCTCAGACCCATCTCCCAACATATCCTCAAAGCGAGGCAAATCCTGAGGTGTCGAAATAATCAAAATGTCTTTAATCCCAGCCAACATTAAGGTTGACAATGGGTAGTAAATCATCGGCTTGTCATAAATCGGCATAAGCTGCTTAGAAGCGGCTCTAGTCAACGGATAGAGGCGAGTCCCTGACCCACCTGCCAGAATAATACCTTTCATCAGTAAGCTCCTTGTTTGTGTATTGTACTTATTATAGCATAGCCTCAGGCATTTGTCAGTTTGTATCTAATACGACCATAGGAGCAATGGGGTGATCGCTAGGCTCAAGTTGCCCTGTCTCTCCCATCAGCAAATGCACCAGCTCACGCCCGATCAAGGGGCCTGTCGTTAAGCCAGACGACCCCAGCCCACTAGCGGCATAGACCCCAGAAAGTCCCGGTACCTCCCCATAAAAGGGCGCATAATTGGGTGTGTAGGCCCTGATGCCGACACGGTAGCTCTTGCTGGCTGCGTCAGCAATTTTGGAGAAAAATGGCAGAGCTTTGGCTTCCAGTCCCGCAAGCACCTCAGGGTCTAAGGTCAAATCATAGCCCATCTTGTCCTCATGCGAGGCCCCGACAGACAACTTGCCCTCACGAAACGGAATAATATCTCCCTCACCGTATGGCATAATCACAGGGTAACTCCCTGTGTCCAACTCACGAAACTGATAATCAATAATTTGCCCCTTCTGCGGACGAACAGCCACCGTATAACCGTGTTCCTCCAAAATAAACGGCAACCAAGCCCCACAAGCCAAAATCAAGCGGTCAAAGACCTGCCCATCCACCTCGTAGCGACCATCAGACAAAACAGTAAAGCCAACTTTTTTCGCCACGACAGGCACACCACTAGCTGCCAGCAAGGTTTTGGTCAGCTCCGAGCCCTCTACACGAGCAGCACCAGAGGCCCAGAGGTACTGGTCAAAGCCAGCAATCCCCTCATAATGACGATCCAACTCCTCCTGACTGATGAGCCTAACGTCTCCCATCAAAGGCGACTCTTCTCGTCTGGCTAAGGCTAAGTCCAAGGTCTCCTCTAAAAAATCCTGACGGGACTTGATGACCACAACCCCCACCTGCTCGTAAAAACAGCTGTCATAGCCATCGGCCGCTACATCTGCTACCAAGGTCTGGTAAAAATCAGCCCCTAAACGCGCCATTTTGTACCAATTTTTATTGCGTTTTCTAGCAAACCAAGGACAGATAATCCCTGCCGCTGCCTTGGTCGCCTGACCGACCCCCTCATCAAAAACGGTCACTTCAATATCTTTTTGCTTTGACAGGTAGTAGGCAGCAGTTGCTCCTACAATCCCTGCACCGACAATTGCTACTTTCATGGATAGCTTCCTTCCTTTTCTTTTTAAGTTAAAATATATAGCCGGTTTCTTTACAGACTAGGCAACCTTTACAAATCAATCAAACACACTCTCATACTCTCGCATTGCTAAACCATCAGCCATTCTCTCACCAGTGTAAAAGGCAGAGAAAAGTTCAATATTTGACACGTATGACAGATTTTAGCATGGCATAGGATTGTTCTAGTCCCATAAGAGCCCGTTTCACAGCAGTCTGCTTGTTGTTTATTTAATTCACAAAAGAAGAACCACTGCTGATAATGACATCAATTAGATAACGGATAGGCCTCTAGTTTTTCATTGTTTCTGCTTTTTTTCTCAGATGTTTAACCATCCAGACATCCATCAGGTAGTGTCCCGTTTCTTGGATCAATGGCTGAGCGAGGTGCCTGTAGCCCATCTTCTCATAGAGTTTGAGGGCAGCAGCTAGCTTTGTCGAGCTTTCTAGGTACATCTGCTCATACCCTGCTTGCAACGCTTTGTCTTCAATGTGTGCCAAGAGCTGTCTGGCATAGCCTTTTCGACGGTAGTTTTTGTCTACATAGAGTTTTTGCAGCTCACAAACAGTCTCTGAAATCGGACCAAAACCACCGCAGGCAACCACTTGCCCAGCATCTTTTAGGACAAAGTAGTCTGCTCGCTCCAAATCCGCATAATAACTCGCCAAGCCATCCAACTGCGGGTCAAAATAAGCCGTCCCAGAAAGAGCCAAGCTCTCGTCTTCCAGACAGTAGCGGATGAGTTGGGCAACAGCAGAGTTATCAGTTGGGGTGAGGTACTGAGGTTCCATCTCCTACCCCTCCAACTCACTCAAGTACTCATAGCGCTCGTACTTGGCAAGGAGCTGGTCATTCTGCTCGTCCAACTCCTTCTGCAGGTCGGACAGGCGGGCGAAGTCCGCTCCACAGGTCGCCATCTCACCCTCAATAGCCGTAATCCGCTCCTCCAGCTGGGCAATCTCCTCCTCAATGGTCGCCCACTCCTGCTTCTCGAAATAGGACATGCGCTTACGCTCAGCCTTTTCCTTCTCCGCCTTTGTTTTTTCGACTTTTTGGACCATAGCAGAGCTGTCAGCTTCAAAGGCTTTTTCATCCAGATAATCGGTGTAGTTACCGAAGAACTCCCTGACACCGCCAGCCTCAAAAGCTAGAATCTTGGTCGCCACCTTGTCAAGGAAATAGCGGTCGTGGCTGACCGTAATCACAGGACCAGCAAAGCCAGCCAAGAAACTCTCCAGCACCGTCAAGGTGGCGATATCAAGGTCGTTGGTCGGCTCATCTAGGAGCAGGACATTGGGCTTTTCAATCAAGATTTTCAAGAGATAGAGCCGTTTTTTCTCGCCACCAGACAGCTTGGCAATCTGGGTACCATGAGTTGAGCGAGAGAAGAGAAACTGCTCCAAAAGCTCGGAAATGCTAGTCGTGCCGACAGTTGTCTTAACCTCGTCTGCCACCTCCTGCAGGTAGTTAATGACACGCTTGCTCTCGTCCATATCTTTGAGATTTTGCGAGAAGTAGCCGACCCGAACGGTCTCGCCGATGTCCACAGTCCCAGCAGTGGCTTGCAAGTCTCCGCTAATCAGGTTGAGCAGGGTTGACTTGCCAACCCCATTGTCACCGACAATCCCAATCCTGTCCTTGTTCTGAATAAGCAGGTCAAAATCAGTCAAAATCGGCTTATCCCCGTAGCTAAAGCTGACCTGGTCAAAATTGATGACTTTCTTGCCAATCCGACTGGTTTCAAAGGTGATGTCCAACTCTGTACTGGTGGTCGTGGTCGCCAAATTCCCTTTCAGCTCATGAAAGCGATTGATACGAGCTTGTTGCTTGGTCGCACGTGCCTGGGGTTGCCGTCTCATCCACTCCAACTCCTGCTTGTAGAGTTGTTTTTTCTTGTGGAGACTGGCCGCCTCTCGCTCGTCCTGTTCTGCCCGCAGGCGCACATAGTCCTGATAGTTGCCCTGGTACTCGGTCAGGGAACTGTTGGCCAACTCAAAGATACGGGTGGCGACATTGTCCAAGAAATAGCGGTCATGGGTGATGAAGAGGACTGTTTTCTTACTGGTTTTCAGGTAAGTGGTCAACCAAGCGATGGTATCGATGTCCAGATGGTTAGTCGGCTCGTCAAGAAGCAAGAGGTCACTGTCTGACAGGAGCACCTGAGCTAGCTGAACCCGACGACGCAGGCCACCAGACAGGGAGCCGACGGTGGCTTGCAAATCTGTAATTCCT
Organism: Streptococcus ovuberis; assembly: GCF_012396585.1. GTDB lineage: Bacteria > Bacillota > Bacilli > Lactobacillales > Streptococcaceae > Streptococcus > Streptococcus ovuberis. Next base: position 82,747 of record NZ_JAAXPR010000005.1, on the reverse strand, counting down.
AACTTGCTCAGGACCGTTTTGACCTCGCTCTCGATTGACCAGACGTCCAGCGCATCCATTTCTGCCATGACCTTTTCCAGCTCTTTCTGGCTCTCTTCTGAGTAGTCCAATAGCAGAGCTTCATAGCGTTTCAGCACTGCCATTTCCCTTAAATCCGACGAGAGAACCGTGTCTAGGACAGACTTGCTGTCGTCAAAATCAGGCTCTTGGGTCAGGTAACTGATGGTGTAGCCCTTGGCAGCGGTAAAGGGCGAGCGGTCGCCGTCAAAGCCAGACCGCCCCGACAGAACGTCAAGGAGCGTGGTCTTGCCTGTACCATTGACCCCAATCAGCCCAATCCGATCCAGCTCATGGACGATAAAACTGATGTCCCGAAAAACCGTCTTGTCCCCAACAGACTTGGTTAAGTGTTCGATGATAAAGTTTGACATAAGGTGTTGCTTTCTAGATGTTTACAATCGTTACAGCTTCATTTAATGTGACAGCTTTTCTTAAGGCTTCATCTAAGACAGATAACAGATTTTCTCCTTCACTTGTTACAAAGTAATCTGCCATAGTCCTTATCTCTGGACTAATATTATCTCCCCATGGTGGCGTCAAGGATAAATCGTCAAAATCCCATACAATCTCAGAAGGCGGCAATAATTCGAGTTCTTTCTTAATAGTCGCTAGCTCTTCCTGTGCCTTATAAACGCTCTCTTTCGGTAAGACACCTTGATACAGGTCATTCATGAGGATAGGAAAGCGACTTCCCCATCTGGAGCATTCTAATTTAACGAAAACTGTAGAAAAGAAGCTATTCAAAAAATCAGCTGTTCCGATGGTATAGTAAAAACAATCAACTTCAAATCCAACACTCACCAGTGCATCTCCTTAATTTTTTCTTCTAGTAATTTTCGCTCATTCTCCACTTCCCCTGCCACAATCGCTCGTTCCAGTTCGTCCAGAATGTCGCCCAGTTGGGGACCTGGTGTGATGCCGAAGTCTTGGATCAGGTCTCGCCCGGTGATAGCCATGTCTTGCTTGGAGTGGATAGGGAGCACCTCGTCTAATTTCTGGATCAGCGCTGGCTGGCTGGACAAGCCCTTGGCCTGTCTGAGGTCTTCCACCAAAAGCAGGCAGTCCTTACCATAGCGGTAGACCAGCTGACGACTGGGCTCCGCACTCAAACGCTCACGGTAGGCAGAAACTAGCTGGTCGACAGCTTTCTGAAAGTCATTGGAGGTTTTCCATTTTTTCAAGAAGGGTTTGACGTCTCTGATGTTTAGGGCTAATAGCAGAGCAGACCAAGCCTGTTCGGAGCTGGTAAATTGATAGTCCTCAGTGAAGTCATCACGCAAGGTCTCAAGCGCTGCTCCTTTTTCAGCCATATCAGGCAGATAGTCATAGGCACCGCTGACTGTCAGACTGGTCAGACCAGCCCGCCAGTGAGGAGCTATCAAGAGCTTGTCAAACTCGATGAAGACCCGCTCCACGGAAATCTTCGCGAGCAAGGGTGCCAGCTCTGCCATTGCCTCAAAAGTCGCAGGCTCAAGGGTAAAGCCAAGGCTGGCTGCAAAGCGAAAGCCACGCATGATCCGCAGGGCATCCTCCTGAAAGCGCTCGGCTGGCACTCCTACCGCACGGAGCAGGCGGTGGTCAAGGTCAGCCAGCCCCTCAAAGAGGTCGATGATCTGACCGCTGCTATCGAGGGCAAAGGCGTTGACCGTGAAATCCCGCCGCAGTAAGTCCTCCTCCAGCGAGCGGACAAAGGTCACACCAGACGGACGGCGATAGTCCACATAGACATCCTCCGTACGAAAGGTCGTCACCTCATAGCCTGTCTCACCGTCCAAGACCAGCACCGTCCCATGCTCAATCCCAATATCAACCGTGCGTGGAAAAACGCTCTTGACCTCCTGCGGGTAGGCAGAGGTGGCGATGTCCACATCGTGGATCGGACGTTCAAGAAGCGCATCTCGCACCGAACCGCCCACAAAATAAGCCTCGTAGCCCGCCGCCTGTAATTTCTCTAAAATCGGCAAAGCCTTCTGAAATTCAGAAGGCAGATTGGTTAATCTCATAATAATGTCTCTAATCCGTAAACAAGTTGGTCACGCGTGACAACAGCCTTAATCCCGATATTGACCCCGCTCATAAAGGATACACGGTCATAGGAATCATGGCGAAGGGTCAGACCCTCACCCTGTGCTCCAAAGATGACTTCCTGATGGGCAACGAGCCCTGGCAAGCGCACGGAATGAATCCGCATGCCGTCCACTTCCGCCCCACGTGCTCCTGCCAGCAATTCCTCTTCGTCAGCAGCCCCTTGTGACTTGCTTTGACGGGTCTCACGCAGAAGCTCTGCGGTCTTAATGGCTGTGCCTGACGGCGCATCTTTTTTCTTATCGTGATGGAGCTCGATGATCTCCACATCTGGGAAATACTTGGCTGCTTTCTGGGCAAATTCCATCAAGAGGATGGCGCCAATCGCAAAGTTAGGGGCAATCAAGCCACCCAGCTTTTTCTGACGAGACAAGTCAATCAGCTCGGCGATTTGTGCCTCGGTAAAGCCAGTCGTCCCTACGACAGGGGCAAATCCCTGCTCAAGAGCAAAGCGGGTGTTGTCATAAGCGACCGCAGGGGTCGTGAAGTCCACCCAAACATCGGCAGAGAAACCCACCAAGTCCGCCTTATCAGTGAAGACAGGCACGCCTTCAACCTCTTTCTCAGTCGCAAAGGGGTCCAAGAGACCGACCAACTGTAGCTCAGGGTCAGCCTGTACCATCTGGACAGCTGTCGACCCCATCTTGCCTAAAAATCCTGCAATAATAACCTTAATCATATCATTTCCTTACACAATAGGGGTATAGCCAATAGCGACTGCACCTTCTCCCAAATGGGTCGCAATCACACTATTGAGCGGCGAAATCTGAGTAGTCTTACCTAGCACGGTCAATAATTCTTGCAAGTGCTGCGCTTTTTCAAGGGCATTGGTATGGAGGATATAAACTTCATAGTCACCACCACCCGTATTCTCTTGTAGAATCTCAACCAAGCGCTTCACTGCCTTTTTCTCCGTGCGAACCTTCTCATATACCGTGATGACCCCTTCATCATTAAAATAGAGAATAGGCTTGATGGACAAAAGCGTCCCAAGAATAGCAGAACCATTAGACAGACGCCCCCCCTTAACCAAGTGTTTGAGATCATCTACCATAATAAAGGCCGTCGTCTGCTCGATCATCTGTTGCAACTTATCTAAAATCGTTTCAAAGTCAAGACCTGCCTCAACCCAGTTTAATGTATTACGCGCCATGACACCTAATGGCGTCGCAGTAATCTTAGTATCTGGGAAAGCAATGGTCAGGTCACTGTGTTCTTCTATCAAATATTGGATATTTTGGAAAAAGCCCGAAATCCCACTAGAGAGAAACAGACCAATCACATGAGTGTAACCCTGCTCTGGCAAGGCAGATAAAATGTCGTCTAACGCCGCCACGCTGGGTTGACTGGTCGTTGGTAACTCTGGACTAGCCGCCATTTTAGCATAAAAATCTTCCGTTGTTAGGTTGACCCCTTCAACATAAGTCTCGCCTTGGATGGTAATAGGGATATCAAGGACAAAAAAGTTCTCTCTATCTTTCAACTCAGCAGGTAAATAAGCTGATGAATCTGTTATTACAGCTACTTTCATAAATACTCTCTCTAAAACTCTAAGTTTATTCCTGGTGCATCAAAGGCAATTTCTGTCACTTCATAGGTTAAACGCCTCAACATGTCAAGTACCGGAGCTGAAATTTCTTGAATCTCTTCTTGGCTATAATCTCCCGGCTGATCCACCACACGTCCGATTACTTCATTTTCCTGTGAAATCCCACCAGAAACCACAAAATCTTTGAAGACTACCATAAAACGAACAACTGCTACCAAATGCGTTGAATTAGCTTCGTAATCCTGTTTCAACAGATGGAAATTCACCTCTACCTTAGTCTTTGGTACTCCATTTTTTTGCTCCCATTCAGTATTTCTCGCATCAAAATGATACTGATTGACAATTTCTTGCTTACGTTTGATCTCCATGTTTACTCCCTCATAAAATACAATTAAACTTTTACTATTATACCATATAAACCCATTATTTTTCTACCGATAAAGTTACCAAGGCACGCCAAACGCATGAAGAAAAAGTTCCAATCAATTTCTGAAATACAAAAATTTATTCTGAAAAGTTAGGGAGTCAAGGACAATAGTCATAGAAAGCAATCTTTTCAAGAGCTATTTATAGAAAAGAAGTCAAATATTTTTGAGTATAATCTCATAAAACACCTAAAAATTTGGACTTTTGGTATTTTCAAAACTTTTTCAATAGATGATTTTCTTCATGCGTTTATTCTGTTAGCAAGGTTGAACGACTAGGAAAATTCAAAGGCAAATCAGATCAAGAGGCTAAAAAGCAGCAAGCCCCTCCATGGAAACTTACTGCTTTTGATCGAATGCTTAATTTGTTTTGCGAAGGTATCCAAAGAGGAAACCTGAGACCAGAGCACCAATTAGGACATAGGCCAAATAGAGAATCGGGTTGCTAGTTAACGCAATAACGAAGATACCACCATGTGGCGCCATCAGTTTGACTCCTGACAAACCAACCAAAGCACCAGCTAGAGCAGATCCTGCGATAAAGCTTGGAATAGCACGACCTGGGTCTGCTGCTGCAAACGGAATAGCACCCTCCGTGATGAAGGAAAGCCCCATTACAATGTTGGTCAAACCCGAATCACGTTCTTCTTGCGTAAACTTATCTTTAAAGAGCAGTGTTGCGATAAAGACTGCCAACGGTGGAACCATCCCACCAGCCATAACAGCCGCCATAACCACAGAACCACCATTGGCAACAGTCGCCGCCAAGGTTCCTGTCCCAAACACATAGGCTGCTTTGTTAACAGGGCCACCCATATCAACGGCCATCATCCCACCTACAAGAAGCCCCAGAAGAATAGCAGAGCTACCAGACAAACCCGTCAAGAAATTATTTAGAGCGGTGTTAATGGCTGCCATCGGAATATTAACAAAGAGCATGGCAAGTCCTGTCAGCATCACACCTAAGAGTGGTAAGAGCAAAATTGACTTAGCCCCTTCCAAAGAACGCGGTACTTTAATCACTTTTTTCAAGCCAAGGACGATATACCCTGCAAGGAAGCCACCCACAAGTGCTCCCAAGAAACCTGAAGAAACCGCTGCAGGAATGTCACTCGTTGCCGCACCAAATTCTACCTTGCCATAAGCTAGACCGCTTGAAGCAATGGCACCGGCTACAAACCCTGAAACTAGACCAGGTTTTTCAGCAATAGAATAAGCAACATAGCCCGCAAATACTGGCAACATGAACCCAAAAGCCGCCTGACCGATTTTCATAAAGATGGAAGACAATTCGTGGTAGGAACCAAGACTTCCTAAGCTGTCTTGCGGCACTCCCATAATGTTATCAAAAAGGAAGGCTAAGGCAATCATGATGCCGCCGCCAATAACGAATGGTAACATCTGAGAAACCCCACTCATCAAGTGTTTGTAGAAAGAACCACCAACAGAAGGTTTATCCGTCACTGCATCAGACTTAGTCGCTTGATTAGCCTTATAAATTGGAGCATTGCCTGAAAGAGCTAATTCAATTAGTTCTTGAGTCTTGCGAATGCCATCTGCGACAGGACGGTTTACCAAAGGTTTGCCATCAAAACGTTCCATTTCAACTGCCTTGTCAGCTGCCACAATAACCGCTTTAGCTTTAGCAATATCCGCAGCCGTTAGTGCATTGCCGACACCAGAAGCACCATTGGTTTCAACCTTAATGCCAATTCCCATTTCAGTAGCCGTCTTTTTAAGGGCCTCTTCTGCCATAAAGGTATGAGCGATACCCGTTGTGCAAGCTGTTACTGCCACGATAAAGTCATCTGCATTAACCGTTGAAGTAGACATTGCTACAGCTGGCGTAGCCGTTTCATCCGAGAAAAGAGAGGCTACTTCATCTGCTGACTGGGCGTTACGCAAACGGTCTGCAAAGCCATCTTTCATCAAGAATTGGGACAATTGTGCCAAAGCAGCCAAATGGGTGTCATTCGCACCTTCTGGAGCAGCAATCATAAAGAAAAGATCTGTTGGCAAACCATCCAGACTAGCGTAATCCACGCCAGTTTTAGATTTTGCAAAGAGAACCGTTGCTTCTTTTACGGCGGCATTTTTACTATGAGGCATAGCAATGCCATCTCCTAAACCAGTAGATGTCTGGGCTTCACGCGCCATAATTCCAGCCTTGAAGGTCTCAAAATCGGTTACAACACCTGCTTCTACCAACTTGCTGATCATCTCATCAATCGCAGCTTCCTTGGTAACGGCTTGAAGATCAAGCAACATTACCTCTTTTTTCAATACATCTTGAATGTTCATCGTTTTTCTACCTCAACCTTTTGATATGTTTCGAAGATGAAATCAGCTGTCGCCAAATCATCTGAAAAAGTAGTGGCTGTGCCACAAGCAACACCCCATTTGAAGGCCTCCAAAACATCGCTCGTTTCAACCAGTTTGCCAGTAAAACCTGCAACCATAGAGTCACCTGCTCCAACAGAATTTTTAACTTCCCCCTTGATAGGTTTAGCAAAATAACTCGCATCTGGTGTAACCAATAAAGCGCCATCTCCTGCCATGGAAATGATGACATGCTGTGCACCTTGTTCCAGCAATTTTTTAGCATAATGCTCAATATCTTCCAAATCCGTCAAAGTTAGCCCAAAAATAGCGCCAAGCTCATGATTATTAGGTTTGACAAGAAGGGGCTGATAGGCTAGGGAATCCAAAAGCGTCTGTCCTTCAAAATCACAAACCACTTGGGCACCACTAGATCTGACCTTACTGATCAAGGGCTTATAAATCGCATTCCCCAGATTAGCTGGCGCAGACCCCGCAAAGACAACCACATCGTCAGCCTTTAGGCAATCTAAGAAATCTAACAATTCCTGAACCTTGGTTTCTGAAATGTAGGGACCAGTCCCATTAATTTCCGTTTCTTGATCTGCTTTAATCTTGACGTTAATCCGAGTATCCTCATCCACCCTCACAAAGCAGGTCGGAATTCCCTCATCTCGCAAAACATCCTCTATAAAGGCTCCCGTAAAGCCACCAATATAACCCGTAGCTGAGTTCGCAATGTCTAAACGCTTCAAGATACGGCTGACATTGATACCTTTGCCGCCTGCATATTTGTCATCACTGGTCATTCGATTGACAGCGCCAGCTTCAACATGGTCAAGCCTGACGATAAAATCAATCGAAGGATTCAACGTGACTGTATAAATCATACTTCAATCACCCCCGTTTTCTTTCTAAGTTCTTGGAGAATGGCCTGATCGCCCTGATTGGTAATCAAAGACACCTTACCGACCTCTGCCACTTTCACAAACGCATATTGACCAAGTTTGGAAGCATCCGCCAAAACAAAGGTTTCCTTTGCATTTGCAATAATGGTCTGCTTGATCAGAGCCTCTTCCGGGTCTGGAGTCGTTAGGTAATCCTTGTCTACACCGTTCATGCCGATAAAGGCCTTGTCAAAGTTAAGGCTCCTAATTTGCTCCAAGGCAAAGCTACCGATGCTGGCATCTGTGCGCTCCTTAACCAGCCCGCCAACGATAATAGTCCTAAGCCCATTTTCAACCAGAACAGCCGCATGATGAATCGAATTCGTCACAACAGTAACCTCTCTCAACTCCTGCTTAGCCAATGCTTCTATCAAAAGCCTAGTCGTTGTTCCGGCATCAATAAAAAAAACATCTGTCTCCTCAATTAAATTTGCCGCCTTTTGGGCAATTTTTTGCTTCTCTTGAATGTTTTTGACAGATTTTTCCAGATTGCTAAGTTCGCGCCCTAGCGGCAGAAGACTCTCTGCACCACCATGAACACGCCGCAATTTTCCTGCCCGTTCCAACTCGTCCAAATCCCTTCGAACCGTTGATTCTGAAGTTTCCAACAAGCTGACCAAATTTTCCAGACTGACGACCTGATCGACCGCAATTTTTTCCAAAATCAGCTGTTTACGCTCCGTTTTGAGAATATTCGTCACCTCCTGAAATCGATTACAGCAACTATTATACCAAAATCAATGCTGATGTCAATCATTTTTTGTCAAATTCTTTCAAAAAACTTCAAAAAATACTAGCTCATCACACTGTCTTGGCGTTCAACAGCCTGCTTCAATCCCTCGGTTCTGATGTTCATTACTTGAGTGCTGCTGAACTATTGTGCTTTTCTGCCTAGAAGAGCCACAAAAGACCTCTATAGACCAGATTAAAACATGTAAAAAGTGACGCCACTCGGTCATTCATCAAAAGCGGCTGAATGGCTTCAGTTGAACACTTAACCGTGAACCCTTTAGGAGCTTGAACGATAAAACTCGCCACTCTTGCTAGAAGGCACGAACGCATAAATCCACCCCATCAGACGGTTCATTGGCACTAACGCAAGCACCAACAGCAACCCTAAACCAAGGGTCTCCCTGGACTACTTGGCTATCATAAAAGGTGTAGACTAGCACCTTGGTCCCAGCCTACACCTTTTACTCTCTAGTTAATCATGTCCCATCGCGAGGAAAACGTGCCCTAATACTTACTAGTTTAAAATCACATCCCTACAAATTTAAGCTTACTGTCTATCAGAAAGAATACCAGTTCCTTATTCCCGGAAGCTAGCCAACCATTCCTTCAGCCTGATAGAGAGATAAAAGTCTCTCAAAATTCAACCGAGAAGCCAAAATGATTTTTATGGACAGTAATCTTTCTTTCTCTCTCATCCTGATCAATTCCTAGGTCTCGCCTAATACAATTTCTCCATAGTGAAATTTCTGATTGGGACGAACATGACGCTTAAAGCCCAACGTTTCAAAAGTCTGATCTCGAAAATGTCCCTTGAAGATAATTTTCTCTCTAGCTACTCGTTTGGCTTCTGTTAAGAGTTCTTCCGTCAGGGGACCATAATTAGCCAAAGAAGCCAAGCTTCTGAGGTTGTCAGATTCTGGAATAGTTTCAGAAAACATGGGATCAAAATAAATCACATCAAAACTACTGCTCTCCTGGGCTTGCAAATACGCCAAACTCTCCGTATGAAGAACCTGTAACCTTGACATCGCTTGATTTAAGATCCCGTCAGCATAGCTCCCATTTTCCAAACCGTAGCGCACAACAGTATAGGTCAACCATTGGGATTCTAAAGCAGTCACAAGGTGTCCTCCACCAGCCAAGACTAAGCTATCGGTTGCTAACCCCATGGTACAATCCAACACCTTCTTGGGAGTCTGACCGACTAATTCTAAAAGGGGATCACGATCCGCCTTCAATCTCAGCGTAGCCGTATCAGGATGAAAAAAGAAGACTTGACCACTTCTATCCTGGTACACCAAGCGTTCTCTATAAAGGACCAGCGCCCCTTCTTTTTCACCTATCACTTTCATAAGCCCCTGTTTTTGGCGAGCAATATAAGGGATCTCTAGCTCTTCAGCCAAGTTTTTTGCTTCCTTCAACTTCTCCTCAGCCAACTTAAAACTTGTCGTGATGACGATATCGTTTTTCATCCCAGTAAAACCTTTCTGTCAGGTAGAAAAAGCAAGCCCTTGATGGCTTGCTCCAAACAAACGAAACGCCTAGTAAACGACCTAATCTGCCGCCAGAAGGTAGACAGCATCTTCCCCGTCAACTTCAGTCACCTTGACAATAATTTCTTCTGCCCGACTGGTTGGAATGTTTTTGCCTACGTAGTCCGGCCGAATCGGTAATTCCCGGTGGCCACGATCCACTAAAACGGCTAAACTAACACGTGCCGGGCGACCAAGACTAACCAGATTATCAATAGCTGCACGAATCGTCCGTCCAGTGTAGAGCACGTCATCTATCAAAATCACATCACGATCATTAATGTCAGTCGCTACTTCAGTCGTGTCTTCTTCTACCTTAAAATCATCCCGAAAAGGCTTGGTATCAAGAGCAGCCAAAGGCACCTCAATCCCTTCTAATTCAAGCAACCTCGCTTGAATTCTTTGGGCCAAATGCACGCCTCGACGCTTGATACCGGCTAAGACCAATTGATCTAGATTTTTATTGCGCTCAATAATCTCGTAGGTAATCCGAGTGATTGCCCGTTTCATGGTCATCCCATCAATAATCTCTTTCGCTTTCATAACGTTCCTCTCTACAGACTCTCTTTGAGTAGATGAGCCTGTCCTTCTTTTGTAAACACATTATAACAAATCAGCCTCTTTTTGCAAGCGCTAATCTGAAAATCACACGGCATATATGGAAAAGTGTTACCTGCAAACAAACTTTCTCCTCACAAATATGTCGGGTAAAAAATAGATTGATAATCAATAATAGCCTAGGCAACGAAACTGATGATAGAACTGGAGTTTTCGCAGCGAGTTGATAACAACTGGCTTTGATTTTCAAAGAATATGACCTTGGGATGGCAATACTTCTGTTAAGTTCTAAAACACCATTCTGTTCTTCGTAAGTTCTACCGACTTAAAAACCTTGCCAGATAAATTTCTAGCAAGGTTGCTGTATTATTTCCGTTTGATTTGCTTGATACCGTAAAGCAAGTAACCAGCAAGAATATAGGCTAGGCAAATGATTGCAATCATGCGGCCAACATAAGGCCAGCCATACTTGGTAACATTCACAAAAAAGTAAGGAAAGGGACTATCCTTGGCATCTGGGATAGGAATCTTGGTGACAAGCCCATTAAATAAGGCAAAAATACAGTAAACCAAGGGTGTCACGGCCCAAAGAATCGGGTCGTAAGCTCTATACTGCCTTTGCCGATCAACCACCAAAGTGTCTAAAAACATGAGCGCAGGCACCAGATAATGGCAGAGAATATTCTCCAACCGCCAAAAGTTATCAGCAATCGGCGCCAATAAAATATGGTAAATCACCAGAGTAATCATGATGGCCATGGTCACTCCAGCCTTCAAGCGCAAAACCTTATTCGAAGCCCAGACTGACTCTGACTGTGTTAGCATCAAATAGACCAGGTAAAGCATAAACCCCAGAACCAAAGCATTTGAAAGCACTGTATAATACATAAACATATGACCACCATACTTAGCAACCTCTAGGTAAACCCCTAAAAAAGCTAACATGATGAGCAAAATACGATAAAAAAGTAGTCCTTTTTTCATAGCTAGATTTTTTTCACAAATTCCGATTTGAGCTTCATGGCACCAAAACCATCAATCTTACAGTCAATATTATGGTCGCCTGCGACTAAGCGAATGTTCTTAACACGAGTTCCCTGCTTGATATCTTTGGGCATCCCCTTAACTTTTAAATCCTTGATCACAGTGACCGTATCGCCATCTTGCAAAAGCGTGCCATTACTATCTTTGACTATCAAGCCTGCTTCTTCAGTCACTTCCTGAGGATCCCACTCGTAGGCACATTCTGGACAGACCAACAAAGCACCGTCTTCGTAGGTATAGGGCGATTGGCATTGCGGACAATTTGGTAAAGTTTCCATCAGTTTCACTCCTTTTCATTAACCTGATTAGTATAGCAGAAAGTTCTTTTTTTAGCAATGCTCTATGACAACTTTCATTTCTAAAAAACATGGAAAGAGCTCTAAATCATGAAAAAACCTTCTAGCAATCCTCCTGTCTCAAGGTTCATCTGAAACGTTAATTTACAAACGAGTTGCCGTTGATGTCGCTCAACTGCAACAATAACCGTAACTTTTTTGATACAACCACGTCAGCGTTATCAGCAACTTCAAATAGTCCGCCTCACGACTACGTGACTTTGCATAGTTAAAAAGTGACTTTTATCGCACTTCTTAAGCTATTTTTGGATTCAAAAGAGAACAAAGATAACATTCAGGTGATGGATTGCCAGTAGAGAAGCTAAGCAATGGTTCACAGAGACGGCAAAACCGATACACTCCGCAGTGTTTACGCTTCATTTCTAGGAAATCAGCTTCGACAGCCTAAATCCAAACTGTCTAACACTCCCCCTGAGTCATTGTAAATGTTCTGAAATAGCCGCAAGAGATTGACCTTATGGCAAACCCTTGAAATTTGCATAGTACTTAAGGCGTTTGATCCCAGTCCATACGTGCTTCACTTATGGATATGAACGATTATAAAAAGCTATCTCCCTAAGTGCTATTGAAGAAAAAATGGCAATTCCAATACCACAAACCTTTCCAGGAAGCTTACTAAAAGGACGGAACCTAAGTTACCATCCTCTTTTAACGTCTTTTTCAAAAATTAAGCTACACACTGGCCTTTTTAATTTGTTGATGGTGGAACAAAACGCCCAGAGCCAACCCCAACAAGGCAGGAAGAACCCAACCCATTCCAATCGTATAAAACGGTAGTTTAGCTGCTGCTAGACTTGAGAGTTGCTCGATCCAACTGGCTGAATTCCAAGGCGAAGCTACTAAGCCATCTAGAATAGCTGGCAAAAGCGTAAAACCAATGGTCCAACGGTAAACACCCGAGTTTCCTTTGAGCCATTTTTCCAGCAGCGCTAACATCACCAAGACAATAGCTAAGGGGTAGAGAAACATTAGAACTGGAATTGAATAGGCAATGATATTAGTCAGGCCAACATTAGCAAAAATCGCAGGGAAAATGGTCGTCACAATGAGAAAACTCTGGTAGGAGATGGAGGGAAACATCTCAGCAAAGGTCTCTGAGAAGGCCGTCAATAGGCCAACTGCTGTTTTTAAACATCCAAAGAAGACAATCAAGGCCAGTAAACCATTGCCAACAGTTCCTAGATAATGGGCTGCAATCTGTGCCAAAGCATCACCGCCATTAGCAGCCAGTGAAAATTGTCCCAAACTGGTGGCCCCTGCATAGGCTAAAAGGGCATAGATGACAGCCATCAACACCATGCTAATTGACCCAGATTTAACCATATCAGAAGCTAGTTGTTTAGGTTCTGTGACTCCCAAACGCTTAAGTGCTGAAATAACCACAATCGCAAAGGCCAAAGCTGCTAAAACATCGAGAGTATTGTACCCATCCAAAAATCCTTTGGCCAAGGGGCTGATCCTATAAGCTTCTTGAACGGCCATCTGACTACTGCTCCCCATAGGTGAAAGAACTACCATCGTCAACAGGACTCCCAGAACGATTAGGAAAATAGGATTGAGCCATTTACCGACATAGGCCAGCAACTGACCAGATTGCCTAGAGAGCAAGAAGGCCAGACCAAAGAAAAAGATCGAGTAGATTGCTAAGGCTAGCTGATGATGCTCTTGACTAACAAAAGGAACCAGACCAATCTGAAAAGAAGTGCTCGCTAAGCGTGGAATGGCAAAAAAGGGCCCAATCACAAGGTAAAGCAAAATGGTAAAGAAACGGCCATATCCCTTACTAACCCTCGAAGCAAGCTCGTAAACACTGTTGCTCCTGGTCAAAGCCATGCCGACAATAGCTAAAAACGGAAACCCAATAGCAGAGAGAAGAAAGCCGATCACAGCAGGCCAAACCGCTGCCCCCGCTTCCTGTCCCATAAAGACCGGAAAAATCAAATTCCCCGCCCCAAACATAATCCCAAATAGCATAGAACCTATAAATAGGTAATCTTTTTTTGTTAATTTTGCCGTCATACTGACTGCCTCCTCTAGTTAATAGTGTAAATGAGTCATAAACTCAAACAGGAAAGCCATAGTCACCCCCTAAGCAACTAATTAACTGGCTTCTTGCTTAATCATAGCTTTTAGAACAAATGATCTTTATTTTGCCCAACCCGTTCTCCATTAAGCAAAAACATCCGATACCTTTAAACACTAGGCTAGCCGATCTGTCTTATAGACCAGATCGAAAGCCCAAAGCTGAACACGAATAGACTCTATTATATCCTAATCATATCTGATAAGCAAGAAATCTAGTTTCGAATTTTTCCAGGGGGGATTAGTCTCAAAATTAAAAAGGCCAGCCGAAGCTGAGACCTTGTTGGACAATTTTTTAGTACAAATGGATAGAACCGTTTTGACTGACAGGGATTCGGTAATAGGCATACCCTTCTGACTCGTGACTAAATTTAAAACCAGCCTCTAGGACTTGGGTCATGAGCCCTGCATCGCTCTGGGCGACCTTGGTCATTAAGGTCCCATTGACAGCATAAAGGATTCGTGTGGTCGGCAATTGGTCCCCTACTGGCCAGACACTAACCGTCTGACTTTCAAACCAGGCCTCACTAGGAGCTTCTTTTACCACCAAGTGCCAGGATTGGATGGTGTTAATTTGCCTAAATGAACCATCTTGATAGAGTTGAACAGGAATAGCCAGCTGTAAGTCGACATCACCAAGGGTCATCTTCTGCCGCAAGGTGTGCAAGCTAACCTGTTTGGAAATACTTTGATCCAGCATGGCCATATCGACCGCTCCGCTATAGTCCGAAGTTGTCCCAGATACTGTCGTTACTAAATTGACGGTTGAGGACTCTGCCTTAACTCCCTCTGGCTGTTGATAAGTAACCAAGATCAAGATACCTGCTGTCAGGCTAAGTACCAGTATCCTTTTTAGAATTGTTTTCATAGGTATCACCTCCTTAGTTCACCACCATTGAAAACAAGAAAAGCTACCTTCTTCTTAAATCTCCATTCCTTATGTCAAATATGTTTGATCTCTTTAAACCCATTATAGCACAAACCAACAATAGTGACAACTTTTTTCAAAAAAAGAAGGGTCTATTATCTATTTACTTCTATTCAAAGAAAATCAATCTAGCCTAGAAAAGGAAGCTGATGATAGCCACCGGGGTTCATCGAAGCGAGTTGACAACGGCTATCTGTGATTTTCAAAGAGTATTAGCCCTAAAAATCCACTTCACGACACCGGAGAGTTCGATTACCATGAAAAAAGACCTGACCATAAAGCCAAGCCTAACATTCTATTAATTACATGCTGTGGACCAGATATTGGAAAAGGCGACTGTGATGGCCATCTTCCAGTAAAAATTCTGGATGCCACTGCAAACCGATTACAGGAGAGCCGATAATACCTTCGTAAGCCTCAATGGTCCCGTCTCTTGGATCTCTAGCAGTTAATGTCAAACCTGGTGCCAATTCTTTAATGCTCTGACTATGGATCGAATTGATCTTAAGTCCCGACTGCAAGAGTGACGAAAACTTCGTATTAGGCACCACATCAATCTGATGGTGGGTACCAAGTAACTTGTCCTGTAAATGTCCCTTCGTTTCTTGATGCAGGCTACCGCCAAGGGCAACATTTAGGAGTTGCATGCCTCGGCAAACCGCAAAAATCGGTTTTTTCTGCTTAAGCGCTTCCCTGATCAAGGCCAACTCAAATTCATCTCGCTCTGGGGAATAATCTTCACTATCCACTAATTTTTCTTCCCCATAATAGTGCGGATCGACATGCTGGCCACCTGACAGGACCAATTTGTCAATCATTGCAATGTAGGCAGGTGCTAAATCAGGTGTTCCCAAGGGAAGAATGATTGGAACTCCTCCGGCTGTCTTCACTGCTTCTGATAAAGAGCGCGGAACAGCATCATAAGTGATTCCTGACATAGCTGGGATTTCCTTTTCATTTCCTGTGATTCCAACAATAACGGGCTTCATGGCTGTCTCCTCCTCTTTCATGATAGTCCTATCTTATCATAGAGAAAAAGAAGCGTCCAATAGAGATTTTTTATGGTGGCCTTTAAAATTCTTAAAGGCTAGGACACGTGCTTAATACCTTCTTAACCCGCTCTTTTAGAGCTGGCAAAACATCTGTTTCAAACCAGGGATTTTTGGCCATCCAAATCTGATTACGCGGAGATGGATGCACCAAGGGAAAATAAAGTGGTCCAAATGCTTGGTAGGCTTGAACGGTCTGGGTCAGACTGGCTTTCAGTGGCAAGTCCAGGTAGGCTTTTTGAGCATAGATTCCCACTAGGCAAATGAGTTCTACCTGGGGCATGAGAGCTAGTAGTTTAGGATGCCATTTGGCCGCAAAATCAGGCCTAGGTGGTAAATCTCCAGACGTTCCCTTACCTGGAAAATAAAAATCCATGGGTAAGATCCCAAAATATCCCGACTGATAAAAAGTCTCTTCATCGACACCCAGCCAGTTTCTCAAGCGGTCTCCTGAACGATCCTTGAAACAGACACCTGCTTCTTGAGTCTTTTGCCCTGGCGCTTGTCCAATGATTAAAATTTTAGCTGTTTCTGGTGCCTCAAACAAGGGAGTAATCCCAAGGTCTGTATAAGACTTGTTTGCAGGATCAGCCATAATCTCTTTTGTTAACATGTCTTGGTTAATCAAAGCACCCACCTCTTTAGTTAAAGAGGTTGAGAAACACTCTCAACCTCAGGATATATTCATTTCGTCTGCTTAATAGTAGTTCACTGAGGTTTCGACGACCTGTTTGCGCCAACCTAACAACTATCTTCTAAATACTGATATAAAAGTGCTTTACGCAATGATTTTGATGACTCACCGTTTTAGCACAATTTTCCACATTCGGGGCAAGATGAGCCACTTTTTAAAGCACAGGTCTATTTAATCAACTCATAAATAGCTTCTGCGTAGATGGCTGCTGAGCGGAAAATATCATCCAGCGCCATAAACTCGTTCGCTTGGTGCATGGTGTTGATGGAATCTGGGAACATGGCGCCATAAGCGACCCCACGTTTGAGCAGACGGCCAAAGGTGCCACCACCGATAACCATTTCATGCCCCTTGAGACCGGTTTGCTTCTCGTAAACAGACAGCAGCGTCTGCACCAGTGGGTCTTCCAGCGGGGTGTAGTGTGGCACGTGACCGTGGTCTGACAGGGTTACTTTCTCAACAGCTGCCAGCTGTTCCAGCTGAGCCTTGATGGTTTCTGGATCGGTGCCTTTCGGATAGCGGAAGTTGAGGGCGATGGTGTTGTCTGCTTGGTCAGCTTCAAAGCTAAAGACACCAGCGTTCATGCTCAAGTCACCCATGCGCTCATCGCTATGAGCGACTCCTAAATTGACCGCCAAGAAATCTTGATGAAGTTTATCCGCAATGATAGTGATGTAGTCTTTAGCGGCACCTGCCAAGTCAAACTGGGTCAGGAATTTAGCCAGATAGGTCGCACCGTTAACACCCTCTTCTGGGGTTGATCCGTGGGCTGATTTGCCATGGATGGTGATGGTCAGCCGATCGTCACCTGCAACCTCACCACGAACCTCTGGGTGGGCAGACAGGAAGTCCGCAAGGGCCGCCTGAGCCCTTGCCAAGTCAAGACCTGTCAGCTCTGCGGTGGCTGACTCAGGCACCATGTTCTCCCGAAGACCGCCTTGGAAACTGAGCAAGGTCACTGCTCCGCCATTGTTCCCAGCATAGTGAAGATAGGCCGTGATGTTGCCTTTTTCACCGTTGATAATCGGAAACTCCGCGTCAGGTGAAAAGCCAAAATCAGGCAGGGGCAGCCCCACATGCTCGAAATAATAATCCATATCCGCCCAGCCAGACTCTTCATCCGTCCCGACGATAAAGCGGACTTTTTTAGAAGTCGGCAAGCCCAGTTCCTTGATGATTTTGAGGCCGTAGTAGCAGGCCATGGTTGGTCCCTTATCATCAGACGAGCCACGGGCGTAGAGGCGACCGTCCTTAATCACTGGCGTGTAAGGGTCAGTGTCCCAACCCGAACCTGCAGGCACCACATCCAAGTGTCCAAAGATGCCCAGCACCTCATCCCCCTCGCCGAACTCAAAGTGTCCAGCATAGTTGTCAACATTGGTTGTCGGGTAACCGTCACGCTCCGCCATGGCCAAGAAATGCTCCAGCGCACGGACTGGACCAGGTCCAAATGGATGCTCCGGCGAGATTTTGTCGTCTTCACGCTCAGACTTGATGCTGAGGATAGCGGTCAAATCCGCCAAAAGATCGTCTTTACGTTTCTCTACTTCTGCTTGAAAGTTAATCGTCATGTCTTCTCCTTATCTTGTTTACAAATACTCTTTCCCACTCAATAGGGCTAGCTTGGTCTTGTTTTTGGAAAATAGCTGAGCTGTTTACTGGCTGTGCCCCAGAGACACAGATGTCGCCTCACCTATCCTCTTAACGGTGCTCAATCACCTCATCAACAGGCAGGCGGTAGCTCGGCTCTGGTTTGTCGTCGCTGTAACCAACCGTGATCAAGAGTTCTGGACGGAAACGGCTGTCGATATCTAGCACCTCGTTGACCTTTGTCTTATCAAATCCTAGAATAATATTGCTGGCTATTTTCTGATCCGTCAAAGCCAAAACAAAATTCATGGCCACAAGCCCTGCATTCAAGGCCAGATAATCACTCTTGGTTTGCTCGTCATATTGGCTGAAGCGAGCTGGCAAGGTGCGCATAAAATGCTCCAAAAACTCTTCTGGCAAGTCCTTGATCCCAACCCTTGCAATCTTGCGTGAGCGCTTGCCCAAGTCCGTATCTGTGAAAAGGGCTACCACATATTGAGCACTATTAGCCTGACTGGCATTGGCCCCAAACATGTGTTCAGCCAGTTGAGCCTTACGTTCTTTGACAATGACGAACTTCCAGGGCTGGATATTATTAGCACTAGGGGCCAAAGTTGCCACTTCAATCGCCGTTCGAATATCTTTAAGATCGACAGGCTTGTCGTTAAATGTTTTGTAAGCATGTCGCTTTTTATTCAATTCTAAAAATTTCATAGATACTATCCTCAAAGTTTTCTTTTTCCTATTCTATCATTTTTTGAGAGGAATTTCAGCTTTTTACTAAGAAAGATTCAGAACTCTACCCCTTCTACCTGCTTAATGCTATAATGAATAAAACGAGATCTTAACCCAAAGGAGAAGCTATGCTAATCTTAGAAAAATTAACTCAAAAAGAGAGGATGACGGCCACTGAAGTCAGTCTAGCAGATTATTTCATCAACGCCGGTCGAGAGTTAAAGCATAAGAGCTCACGAGCGATAGCCAATGAACTTTACATAGCCCCTTCTACCGTTAGCCGCTTTTGCCAACAGATTGGCTATGCAGGCTTCAATGCTTTTAAGGAAGCCTATCTGAAAGAATTGGACTATTTAGAACGCTCGTCTCAACAGGTCAACCCCAATCGTCCTTTCACAGCCAAGGATAAGAATAAAGCGTTAGCCAATAAGTTAGCCGCCCTCTACAAGGACACCGTAGAAGATAGTTTAGACTTATTAGAACACGATAGCCTCCAAAAAGCCACGCGTCTCTTACTGGAGGCAGAACATATTATTATCGGAGCAGCGGGTGATCCACTTGAGATGGCAGAAACGTTTAAAAATCGGATGTTGAAAATTGGCAAGTCAGTCCAAGTTGAACGACGAGGCGATAATTTTTTCTTTCAGGCTAAAACAGCTCCAAAAACCACTTGTTTTATCCTCTTATCCTACTCTGGAGAGGTTGAACAACTGCTCAAAACGGCAGATGTCCTTAGGCGGCGAAACCTGCCATTTTTTGCCTTGACGTCCTACGGAGATAATCAGCTGACTCGGTTAGCGGATTTGACCCTCCACCTCTCTACGCGGGAAAAACTAGTCGATAACCTCGGGAATTTCTCCTCCCTCCTGTCTTTGTCCTTTGTTCTCGATGTGCTCTATGCCAATGTCTTTGCCCACCAGTACGACACCCATTATAACCATCGTATGGAAGTCTCCCGCGGCTATGAAAAGAAACGTAAGTCCGGCAACCCTATCATCGACGATTTTGGAAAATAGCAAAGCGCCGCAACAGTGTTGCGGTTTTTTGATGTATCTGACAACCATTTACGCAACACTGATGATAGATGGACGGAAGGCCTTGTGCCCAAAAAAGAAAGCCGTTACAATAACAGTATCAAAACAAAAGGAGTTTCGGTCATGGCTAAAGATTATGAAGCATTGGCACAAACGATTATCGAAAAAGTAGGTGGCGAGGATAATGTCAATTCCCTCATCCACTGCGCAACCCATCTGCGTTTCAACCTCAAGGACAACAACAAGGCCCAGACAGAGGCCCTCAAAAACACAGCAGGCGTCATTAATGTGGTTCAAAACGGAGGGCAATATCAGATCGTTATCGGGCCAGATGTAGCAGATGTCTTCAAGACCATCAAGGCAAAGGCAAACTTTAGCACAGGCAAGGATAGCGCGCATGAAGATGATGGCAAGCGTGGTATCGCTAAAGTATTAGACACCATCGCCGGAATGTTTGTCCCAATCGTCCCTGTCATGGCTGGCGCAGGAATGATCAAGGTTATCGCTTCTTTATCAACCATGTTAGGCTGGTTACAACCAACGGATACGACTTACCAGTTTCTCTCTATTTTCGGGGATACCATCTTCTACTTTATGCCAGTTATTTTAGCTGCATCTGCTGCTAAAAAATTCAAAACAAACCAATACCTAGCCATGGCTGTTGGGGCCAGCTTAATCAGTCCGACGTTTGTGGCCATGATCGCAGCAGCGCGTGAAGCTGGAACGGGACTTGATTTTCTAAGCTTGCCCGTCACAATGGCCAACTATAGCTCATCTGTTATTCCTATTATTCTAGCAGTCTGGTTCTTGTCCTACGTTGAACCAATCGTTACTAGATATACACCAGCTATCTTACGGATTTTCTTGGCGCCGATGGTGACCTTGTTGATTGTCATGCCAGCAACCTTCCTCTTGATTGGTCCTTTAGGAACTTGGATGGGTGACGGTCTCAACACGGTTGTATCTGCCATGAACACTACTGTTCCATGGTTAGTTCCGACCTTAATCGGTGCAATGACACCCCTCCTTGTTATGACGGGGATGCACTACGGCGTTATTCCAATTGGCATCAACATGCTGGCGACCAAGGGGATTGACACTGTTGCAGGGCCCGGCATGATGGTGTCCAATGTCGCCCAAGGTGGAGCAGCATTAGCTTTAGTGTTTAAAACTAAGGATAAAGAGCTCAAGGCACTGTCTGTCTCTACTGGGATATCCGCCATTTTGGGAATTACTGAGCCTGTGCTTTACGGAATTAACCTCAAGTACAAACGCCCGCTTTACGCGGCTATGATTGGAGGCGGGATTGCTGGTCTTTATCTTGGTCTCATGGGTGTCGGTCGTTTTGCCCAAGTACCTCCAGGTCTGCTTTCGTTACCAAGTTACTTTAGTGCAGATGCGCCTCATGTCATTGTGCATGCTGGTATCGGTTGTACCATTGCTTTTGCGGTATCCTTCATCGCCTCCTTCGTCTTAGGCTTGCCAAAGGAGAATACTTCATCTTCTACTCCTGCCACAACTGTCTCAGACGATACTGTCGTGGCAACTGTCGATGGGGAATTAATGGCCCTCGAACATGTCAACGATCCGGTTTTTGCTAGCAAGGCTATGGGAGATGGTGTAGCTGTCGTACCAAGATCTGGAACAATTGTTGCACCAGTCAATGGCGAGTTAACGACAGTCTTTCCAACAGGGCATGCCCACGGTATTGTCCGTCCTGACGGCGTCGAAGTTTTGGTCCATATCGGGATTAATACAGTCGAGCTAGCTGGCCAAGGCTTCACAGCCCTCGTCCAACAAGGACAGGCCGTAAAGGCTGGTCAAGCCCTGGCTCAGGTTGATTTCGACCTCTTGAAAGCAAAAGGCTATGATCCAACGACCATGACCATTATCACAGATAGCAAGGGCAAAACCATTCCACTGAAAACGAGTAGCACAGTCTATGCTGGCGACATTTTATAAACTAAAATAATTGAGCTAAGACAGTACCTACGTGACTGCCTTGGCTCTTCTTAAAGATAGAGCAAGGAGGAAGGACTATGGGATTCAAAACAGATTTTCTTTGGGGCGGTGCAACAGCTGCTAATCAAATCGAAGGGGCCTATCAAGAGGACGGACGTGGGCTAACGACAATGGATACCCTGACCGTCGGCGATCGTAACAAGCCTCGCCAAATCACTTATCAAACAGTAGACGGTCGAGTCTACAAGGATGAACGATTGGCCATGGTGCCTGAAGGGGCGGTAGGCTACATTGATCCTGATGACTTTTACCCGTCACACACAGCTATTGACTTTTACCACCACTACAAGGAAGACATAGCCCTCTTTGCAGAGATGGGGTTTAAGGCCTACCGGATGTCCATTTCTTGGACTCGGATTTTTCCAACCGGAACAGAAAAGGACCCCAATGAAGCTGGTCTTGCATTTTACGATGCGGTTTTTGATGAATGCCTCAAGTACGGTATTGATCCTCTTGTAACCCTCTGTCACTTTGATATTCCGCTTTATTTGGCTGATCATTACAATGGGTTTTCTAGCCGTGAGACGGTGGATTGCTTTGTCCACTATGCTGAAACTGTTTTTAAACGCTATGGACAAAAGGTCAAGTACTGGTTGACCTTTAATGAAATCAATGTCTTACGGTCTTGGCTACAATTAGGGATTCATCCCAATGATGAACAGACTAAGTTTCAGGCAGTTCACCACCTCTTTATCGCTTCAGCCAGAGCTGTTCAACTCTGTCATGACTTGATTCCAGACGCAAAAATTGGTAATATGGTCATGTACGCTCCCAGCTATGCCATGACTGCCAAGCCAGAGGACGTTTTGGCAAATATTGACTATAAACGGCAGGTTGAGTTCTATCTAGATGTCATGGTTAAAGGCTACTACCCAGCTTACAAGCTCAAGGAGTTTGAACGTAAAGGTATCCGCATTACCATGGAAGCAGACGACTTGGACTGCCTGGCTAAGGGGACCGTAGACTTCATCAGCTTTAGCTACTACATGTCAACCATGTCTACGACGGACACAACCGTCCCTAAGACACCGGGCAACAATATTCTCGGCTATAAGAACCCTTATCTGGAAGTTTCAGAGTGGGGTTGGACCTTGGATCCATTAGGCTTACGCATAGCTCTCTCTGAGATGTATGACCGCTACCACGTGCCACTTTTTATCGTGGAAAATGGCTTAGGGGCTCTTGATGTTGTTGAAGAAGATGGTTCGATCAACGATGATTACCGCATCGACTATTTAGCCACCCATATTCGTGCGATGCGGGATGCGGTGGTTTTGGACGGGGTTGACCTTATGGGCTACACCCCTTGGGGCTGTATCGACCTCGTCGCTTGGTCAACTGGTGAGATGAAAAAACGTTACGGCTTCATTTATGTAGATGTAGATGACCGCGGTCAAGGCACCTTTAAGCGGATCAAGAAAAAATCCTTCTACTGGTACAAGGAAGTCATCGCTACTAATGGTGAAAGCATCTCCTAAGAAATGTTAATTTAGAAAGGAAAGCTATGACCGCACTTCTTTATGGCCTCATTATCCTTTTAGCCACTTGTCTCGGCGCTATCACAGGTGCTGGAGGCGGCGCTATTATCAAACCTGTTTTCGACCTGATTGGCATGGACTCAGCCAGCACTATCGGTGTCTATTCTACCATTGCTGTCTTTTCCATGTGTTTGTCCTCCCTATACAAGCACAGCAAGAGCGGACAAGGCTTCAACAAGATTACCATGCTCCTACTAGCTGGTGGATCTCTTATAGGCGGTTACTTTGGAGATCGGATATTTAAAGCGCTGATCCAGTCTTTCCCCAACAATAGAGTAACTATGATTCAAGCCATATTGCTCTTTTTAGTCTTGTTAGCAGTCCTCCTCTTCACCCTCTTTAAAGAGCATTTGCCAAAATTAGCCATCAAAGCCAAAGCTGCTATCTTTGGTTTTGGTTTAGCCGTTGGAGCCCTCTCTGTATTTCTTGGTATCGGTGGCGGTCCTCTAAATGTCATTGTCCTTCTAGGCTTCATGTCAATGACTGTCAAAGAGTCCACCCCCTACTCCATCGGTATGATTTTCTTTGCCCAAATGCCAAAATTGCTGGCGATTTTTGGAGCAAGGTCAGACACTATTTTTGACCTATCCCTGTTTCCAATCATCGCTGTTACAGCTATTCTCGGCGGCTACCTCGGCACCCAGATCAATCACTTGCTGAGTGAAAAACAGGTGACCCTCATGTATCGCCTCATGATTCTGAGCTTGCTTGCCATTTGCTCCTTCAACATCATCACTAATATTTAACAACGAAAACCCACCTAGCTATCCATCAGCAGCATTGATGATGAAAAGCCGGTGGGTATTTGTTTATAGAAATGTTAACAGGCTTAAATGACCTTCCTTAATTCCGATTGACTGTAGCTCTTAGGAAAGCCGCCTCTTAAACTCCTCATAACCAAAAGATTTGACCAAGCTCACTTGGTTGTGGGCATCTACTGCCATGATGGAAGCCAAGGGCATACCATTAAAGGTATTGGTCTTGACCATGGAGTAGATGGCCATATCACAGAAAATAAGGCGGCTACCAATTTCCAAAGGCTGGGCAAAGCTGTACTCCCCGATGTGGTCTCCCGCTAAACAGGTCGGGCCTCCCAGGCGATAGGTATAGGGTTGCTCATGAGGTTCTCCAGAGCCGATGATATGCGGACGGTAAGGCATCTCAAGGACATCTGGCATGTGGCAGGTCGCTGATGTGTCCAGGATGGCATTGAAAACACCACGGTTTTCTGTGATGTCCAAGACTTGAGCAACCAGATAGCCAGCATTTAAAGCAACGGCTTCCCCTGGCTCCAGAT
This sequence comes from Streptococcus ovuberis, assembly GCF_012396585.1. Taxonomy (GTDB): domain Bacteria; phylum Bacillota; class Bacilli; order Lactobacillales; family Streptococcaceae; genus Streptococcus; species Streptococcus ovuberis. The sequence continues at coordinate 58,171 of NZ_JAAXPR010000005.1, read as the reverse complement.
AGACTTCAACACCATAGGTTTCCTTAATACGTTTGACTTCTGCAATCAAGAGGTCCACATCGTAGTCCGCCCGTGTGATATGGTGACCTCCACCAAAGTTGAGCCACTTCATCTGGTGCAAATAGCTCCCAAACTTCTCTTCCACTGCTCGCAAGGTCGTGGCCAAGTCATCCGAATTTTGCTGGCAAAGGGTGTGGAAGTGTAGGCCATCAATCCCTGTCAAATCCTGACCCTCAAACTGCTCCAAGGTAATGCCAAGACGCGAACCAGGGGAGCAGGGATCGTAGATGGCATGGCCTTCTTGGGTGGAGCATTCTGGATTGATCCGAAGACCAACAGACTTGCCACTGGCCAGGACCTGGTCCTTGTAGCGTAGCCATTGGCCAAAGGAGTTAAAGACCAAGTGGTCGCAGATTGGTAGTAGCTCCTCGATTTCCTCTGGGCGATAGGCTGGGGAAAAGACATGGGTCTCCCCGCCAAATTCTTCGTAGCCCAATTTCGCTTCGTGTATGCCACTAGCTGTTGTCCCATCAAGGTATTTAGCGATTAAGGGGTAAAAGTGAAACATGGAAAAGGCTTTTTGCGCCAAGAGAATCTTGCAGCCTGCTTCTTCTTTGACACGGGCCAAAATTTCCAAGTTTTGACGAAGTAAGTTTTCTTCAACCACAAAGGCTGGGGTCGGGACCTTGTCAACCGACCACTGAATTGTCGCCTCTGTCATCTAGTCCACCAAGACTGGGTTAAAGTCTTCTTGCCATGGCAAGCCCCACTCGTTCAAGGCTTCCATGAATGGATCCGGATCCAACTCTTCCACGTTGAAGACGCCTGGTTTTTGCCACTGGCCATTTAACACCAACATGGCACCAATCATGGCTGGAACGCCGGTGGTATAGGAGATGGCTTGTGACCCTACTTCGGCGTAACATGCTTGGTGGTCGCAGACATTGTAGACATAGTAGGTCACGTCCTTGCCGTCTTTCTTGCCTTGGAAGATACAGCCGATATTGGTTTTCCCAACGGTTCTTGGGCCCAAGCTAGCCGGGTCTGGCAGCACCGCTTTCAAGAATTGAAGCGGAATGATTTCCTTGCCTTCGTACATAATTGGCTCAATTGAGGTCATGCCAACATTTTCCAAGCACTTGAGGTGGGTCAAGTAGGATTGGCCAAAGGTCATGAAGAAGCGGATGCGCTTGATACCCTTGATGTTTTGAGCCAGAGATTCCAACTCTTCATGGTAAAGGAGGTACATGTCCTTCTCGCCCACTTGGTCAAAGTCATAGACACGCTTGATTTCCATTGGCTTTGTTTCGACCCACTCGCCATTTTCCCAGTAACGGCCATTGGCAGAGACTTCGCGAATATTGATTTCAGGGTTGAAGTTGGTCGCAAATGGGTAGCCATGGTCACCGCCGTTACAATCCAAGATATCGATGTAGTTGATTTCATCGAAGTAGTGCTTTTGGGCATAGGCCGAGAAGACACCCGTCACTCCTGGGTCAAAACCAGATCCCAAGATGGCTGTGATCCCCGCTTCTTCAAAACGTTTTTTATAGTCCCATTGCCACTTGTACTCGAACTTAGCCGTGTCCTCTGGCTCATAGTTGGCCGTATCCAGGTAGTGGGTCTTGGTCGCCAAGCAAGCATCCATGATGGTCAAATCTTGGTAAGGAAGGGCCAAGTTGATGACGATGTCTGGCTGGAAATCGTTGATCAAAGCGATCAATTCGTCCACATTGTCCGCATCCACTTGAGCCGTTGAAATCTTGCAACCTTGGCCGTCTAATTTTTCTTTCAAGGCATCGCATTTGGACTTGGTCCGTGAGGCGATACAGATTTCATCAAACACCTTGTAGTTTTGAACACATTTGTGGACCGTTACGCTGGCAACCCCGCCAGCTCCAATAATAAGGGCTTTACTCATTTTCTTTCCTTTCTAATTTCTCTATTTGTAGAGATAGAGCATGATTTCACGCAAGAGCTTGCAGGCCAGAGCTGTTGATTGGCCAGATTGGTCATAAATCGGGCAGAGCTCATTCATGTCTGCTGCCACGATATTGAGTTGGCTGATTTTTTCAATCGCAGCCATTAGCTCGGTAAAACGAACGCCTCCGGCTTCTGGTGTGCCGGTTCCCGGAAATTCAGAAGGGTCTAGCACATCTAGGTCCAGGGTGAAGTAGACTGGCTTGTCTTTCAGCTGTTCCACCACTTCTGCCAAGCCATCAAAATTAAACTTCTGCAGGTGGGTATGTCCCTTGGCCCATTCAAATTCTTCCCGCTGGCCAGACCGAATGCCGAATTGGAATATCCGCCCGTCACCCAGCATGTCCCAGCAGCGCTTGATGACACTGGCATGGGACTCACGTACCCCCAAGTAATCCTCCCGTAGGTCCGTGTGGGCGTCGAATTGAATCAAATGAAGGTCAGGATATTTTTCCAACATAGCCTTGACTGGCCCAGCAGTGATAGAGTGCTCACCGCCAATCATGATGGGCAATTTGCCATCGCCTGCAATGGTCGCAACTTGCTCTTCCAGCATCTTGAGGGTCTCGGCGGTATTGCCAAAAGGCAGTTCGATATCCCCTGCATCAAAGACTGCAATGTCTTCTAAATCCTTATCTTGGTAGGGACTGTAGGTCTCAATCCCAAAGCTTTCATTGCGAATAGCCGTGCTGGCAAAGCGCGTTCCTGGCCGAAAAGAGGTCGTACTATCGTAAGGGGCCCCGAAAATCACCATCTTACTGTCTTCATAAGTAGCTTCGCAGCCAATAAAGGTCGTCACATTAGGTTTCACTGGTCAACATCTCCTTGATATAGTTTGGTAGGTAAAAGGCGCCGACATGGATGTCGTCATTGTAGTACTGGGTGGCAATGGCAGAGCGACTTGCAAGTTGGGTACTCTCCTTGGGATTGATGCCCTTGGACGAAAAACCGACCAGAAGATAGCCTGCCGCATAACTCGGTACACTGGTCAGATAGACCGTATTGAGAGGAAAGACAGCCTTTAAGCGGTCACTGATGTGGCGAAAAGCTGTCACATCTTCTTGATAAAAACTATTAGCCTGCTGGCTAATCAGAATGCCATTTTCTGTCAGAGCATTGTAGCAATTGCCATAAAATTCCCTGGTAAAAAGACTTTCGTTTAATCCGAAAGGATTGGCTGAGTCTACAATAATCAGGTCATAGGCATTTTCCTTACGGCGGACAAATTTAAGGGCATCTTGAATATAGAGATTGACCCGCTCATCCTGAAAGGCCATCTTACTTTGAGGAAGGTATTGCTGACAGACTTCTACTGCACGCTGATCCAACTCCACCACATCGATGGTCTCGATCGCATCGTATTTCTCAAGCTCTGTTAAAACCCCACCGTCCAATCCTCCAATCACTAGGACTGATTTGATGTCTGCCTTTGTGTTCATGGGGACATGGACCACCATCTCGCTATAGAAAGACTCGTCCTTCTCTGTTGTAATCAACTCCCCATCCAAAGCCAAAATACGACCATATTCTTTTGAATCAAGGACAGCAATATGCTGGTACTCACTGTGTTCACTGTAGACTTCCCTCTCCACATTGATAGACAATTTGACATTATCCTGATGAAAGTCTGAAAACCATAAATCCATTGTCTAGCCTCCTAATCTTCTTTGACCACATTGATCTGATTGACCTCTGTATCTTCTGTCCCCATCAGGAAACACCCCTTTGCTTTGGCATACTGAATATGCTCAATGACTTCTGCTGTTATCAGCTCCCCAGGTGCTACAATCGGTATTCCTGGCGGATAGCACATGACCATTTCACCCGAAATCCGTCCCTGACTTTCTTCTAGTGGCAGACTAATTTTTTCAGCATAGAAGGCCTTTTGTGGCGAAATCATTACATCGGTCTTTGCGATATCAAAGATGAGGAGCCCTTTCTTTTCCCGTTTGAAACGACGTCGGATTTCAGATAAGGCACTGACCAAACGCTCAATATCATGGATCCTATCCCCTACGGAAATATAGGCCAAGATATTGGCTGTATCGCCAAATTCAACCTGAATATTGTACTCATCGCGGAGCAGGTCATAGACTTCAATGCCTGTTAAACCAAGATTTGTTGTCTTGATGCAGAGCTTGGTCGTATCAAAATCATAAATGCCATTTCGGTCGATAATTTCCGTCGAGTAGGCATAGTAATCGCCGATTTCATTGATTTCGTCTCTCGCATATTGGGCTAGTTGATTGACCTTTTCAAAAATAGCTTCTCCATTAATAACGAGATTCCTACGTGCCAAATCAAGACTAGACATGAGCAGGTAGCTAGCAGAGGTCGTCTGGGTCAGGTTGATAATCTGACGGACATACTCCGGATTGACCTCATTGTTGACCAGTAGGAAAGACGATTGAGTTAGCGACCCACCTGACTTGTGCATGCTGACTGCTGCCATATCGGCGCCCGCATCCATCCCTGAAATGGGCAAGCCTTTTCCAAAATAGAGATGGGCACCGTGGGCTTCATCTGCCAGTACCAAGAGTCCCTTTTTGTGGGCCAAGGCTACAATGCGTCTCAAGTCAGAACAAATCCCATAATAGGTTGGATTATTGACCAAAACCGCCTTGGCATCTGGATGCTCTTCGATCGTTTTTTCCAATTCAGCCAAAGGCATCCCTGTCGAAATTTCTAATTCTTGTTGAAGAGGTGAGGTCACATAGACAGGTATCCCCCCGCACATCACTAGGGCGTTGATGACTGACTTATGCACATTGCGGGGAAGAATGATTTTGTCACCTGCTTTGATCGTCGCAAAAATCATGTTTTGGACAGCTCCCGTTGTCCCGTTGACCATAAAGAAGGCATGCTTGGCCCCAAAAGCTTCTGCCGCCAATTCTTCTGCTTCCTTAATGACCGACACAGGATGACCAAGATTGTCCAGCATTTTCATAGAATTGGCATCCATGGACACCGCCTGCTCCCCTAAAAATGCCGTCAATTCTCGACTAGAGCGCCCTCTCTTATGCCCAGGTACATCAAAAGGAACCACTCTTCTCTCCTTTAATTCCTTAAGAGCCTCAACAATAGGCATTCTGTCTTGATTTTTCATTTCCTCTCCTTTCACCACAAAAAAAACCAAGCATGGCAAAGCACACTTGGATAGTATCGGTTATCATCTACTAAAAAGGCGTACCGATAGCTTAATAAAGCCCAGTTTTTCCGCATCTTATTAGTGTAGAACGTTAGAGTCTATATAGCATGTCTTACTTTTACTACTCTTACCAATCGTTTTCACAAGCGCAATGGTTTGCCATTACGTTATAAAAAATTTGAGTCGATAGCCGTAGCTATCTCTTCAATGGGCGCGAAGCCCCTCTACTAACATCAAATCTGTTCTTTTCACAGTCCCAGCTTGGTTTTAAGCTTCAGCTCACTGGTCCTATTTATCAAAACAGCAATAAGTTTGGCAAAGTAAAACTCGCCTCTCTCGTTCGCAATCTTAACTGCAAGAGTATAGTAACATAAATAAGGTACCATTTCAAGCTTTTATCCTCTATTTTATTATTTTTTGTATCACTTCACTTTTTTTGACCCCAGAAAATCCCCTTATCCAAACAACTAAAATGATGACACTAAACCAAACAGAAGAATAAAGTGTGCTACACTAAAGAAAATTTAGAATCAGAATTAAAGAGATGACAACCATCGTAAAGGGAGAGGTCGGCTATGACTATCAACTCTTGAATCGTACGTTACCGTTTTCTGAGCTACCTATTACTATGTGACAGTATTCTGCTATTTTTCAAACATCTTGAAAAATAGTTAACCCTGCCTATTTAATAATTGTTTAATAAGGATTCGTTTTTCATTGATAGTTGCTCCGCTCTAAACATACAGCCAATCTTTATAGAATAGCATTAGTATCCTTAGTCGCACGTATTCTCGAAATTATTAAAGTTGAATAACTGTAACTAGTCATCTCTTCAAAACTGATTTGATCTAGAAGGCATCCCTGTACCGTGCTACTGGTGATTCTTTACCACATCACCTTAAAATTACACATAAAACGGGGTCCCAAAACTTGGATCCCCGTTTTATGTGTAATTTTTTAGTTTACAAAATCAAGCAATGCCAAGAAGCTGTCTGCTTCAAGAGATGCACCGCCTACAAGAGCACCATCTACGTCTGGACAAGCCATGTAGTCTGCAATGTTTTCTGGTTTAACAGAACCACCGTACTGCACACGCACTTTATCCGCCACATCTTGGCCAAAATCATTTGCCACTACGTCACGGACAGCCTTACACATTTTTTGAGCGTCATCTTGTGTAGCAGACTTCCCTGTACCGATTGCCCAGATTGGCTCATAAGCAATGACAGATGAAGCAACCTGTTCTGCTGTCAAACCTTTGAGGGCCGCTGACACCTGTGCTCCCACAAATTCAACAGCTTTACCAGCTTCATACGTTTCCAAAGACTCCCCACAGCAAATGATTGGTGTCATACCATTACGGAAAATAGCATGCGCTTTTTTGTTAATGTCTTCGTCTGTTTCTTTGAAGTAATCACGACGTTCAGAGTGACCGATAATCACATACTCCACATCAAGAGCCGCAATAGTTGCTGGGCTATTTTCACCCGTATAAGCACCAAAATCTTCAAAATAACAGTTTTGTGCAGCAACCTTAAGTTCAGAACCTGACTTGCGAATGCCTTTTTTCATACCTTCCAAGAAAATCGCAGGAGATCCAATAACAGTATCTACCAAATCTTTTGATGGAATCTTTGTTTGAATAGCTTCAACAAACGCACGCGCATCCTTGTGCGTCTTGTTCATTTTCCAGTTACCAGCAATAATGGGTTTACGTGACATTTCACATACCTCTTTTTCTTTTTATAGTTACCTTATCATTTTACCATAAGATTATCTAGAAATAAAGCCATTTGCGGGTGGTTACTCCAGTTTCAGAAAATTTTCTTCTAGAGTCTCATTCGCACACCTGATCTGCTTATACGTCAAAAAAATGAGGGGGATAATTTCCCACCTCATTTTCTTCTAACGGCTTGAAATACCTTTTTTAAAGCTTTTCCAAAGACCGATGTCATCGGTTTGCAGGATTAGACCTGCATAGGATTTCCCGATGTAGTAAACTAACCCAAAGGAAACAGCAATCAAGATGGCTAAAGAGCCCCAAGCCTCAGCTGTGGAAGCAAAGCCATTGATGACCCGAATCGGCATAAAGAAGGTTGATAGGAAGGGAACAAATGAACCCACCTTCATGATCAGGTTATCACTGCCAGATTGCCCCAGGAACATAGCCCCAAAGAAGGCCACCATAATCACCATCATCACTGGTGACACTGCTTTTTGGACATCCTCCATCCGAGCGACTAGCGACCCACACAGGGCTGCAAATACTACATAGATGAAGAGGCCAAAAATAACAAAGAGCAAGGTATTCAGCGAGAGGTTACCGACTACACTCTGAATCATGCCTAAAAACCCAGCGGAAGCCAGATACTCTTTCGCTAACTGGAAGCCAATGAAGCCACCAACCACATAAATGCCGATATGGGTCGCAATTACAGCCAAGATGCCTAGGATCTTGCCGTAGAAATAAAGCGGTGCAGGAACACTAGAAAAAATAACCTCCATGATTTTGGTTCCTTTCTCACTAGCTACTTCTTGTGCCGTCTGGCTAGAGTAAGTAATCAGAATCATATACATGAAGAAAACTAAGCCAAAATAAGTCACATACTGGCCCAGCTTTTCAAACTCCTTGCCCTCAACGATTTCTTCTGTGAAGTTGAAGGTGGTCGCCAGCGTAGCTACCTGATCAGGGCTGAGGCCAGCCCTTTCCTGATTGAGTTTGTTTTGAGCATTGGTTAAGGCCTGAGTCAGAAAGAGTTTGTCATTCTGAGGCATGATCTCATTGCCATGATAGTTTGCCTGAAGTTGTCCATCTACTTCTTCTACTATCAGATAAGCTGCTATCTCCTCATCCTCCAATGCCTGTTGGGCTGAATCTCGGTCCTTATATTGGTCCGTATAGCCTCCAAGAGCCATCATATCGGATATCAGTTGCTTATCGGAGCTAATCAGTGCCGTTTGACTAGATAGATTACTTTCAGCAGATGATGCGCCTAACATCCCACTCAAAAGACTAAGTCCGATAAAGAGAAAGGGAGCCAAGACCATAAAGAGAAAGGCTAAGGATTTGACCTGTCTCAGGTAGGTTTCTTTCATTACAATTAAAACTTTTTTCATGCGTCAACTCCTGACTTAATTTTGAAGATTTCATCGATGGTTGGAGCCTGCTGGTCGAAGGTCGAGATATAGTGCCCCTGTGTCAAGCGGTCAAAAATCTCTGAACCTGCTCTTTCGTCATCCAAAATCAAGCGCCACAATCCTTGATTGGTCCTAGAGACATGGGTCACATGTGGCAAGCTTTCCAGAGCTTCCCGACTCCAATCACTGGCCACAAATAATCTCGTCTTGCCAAAGCTATTGCGGACCTCTTGGATGGGACCATCTACAACCACCTGTCCATCACGGATCATTACGACCTCATCGCAAAGTTCCTCCACATTAGTCATCACATGGTCGGAGAAAATAATAGCTGCGCCTCGCGCTTTTTCAGCCAAGATAACTTCTTTTAGCAGAGCTGTGTTGACAGGATCGAGCCCACTAAAAGGTTCATCTAAAATGATCAAATCCGGCTCATGAATCAGGGTTGCGATCAGTTGAACCTTCTGTTGATTCCCTTTTGACAAGGCCTTAATCTTATCGGTCAACTTGCCCTTGACCTGCAGGCGTTCCATCCAAAGCGGTAACCGCTCGGCAATGTCCTTCTTGCTGAGGCCTTTAAGAGTCGCCAAGTAAGTAACCTGGTCCTTGACAGTTAGCTTGGGCATAAGGCTTCGCTCCTCAGGCAAATAACCGATGCGCTCAAAGGTCTCCATTGTGATATCTTTACCATCAAAAGCAATCGTTCCCTGACTCTCTACAAACTTCAAGATAGAGTGAAATAGCGTCGTCTTACCAGCCCCATTTTTTCCAATCAAACCAACGATATGTCCTTTAGGCACCTGCATATCAATGCCATGCAAGACCTGGTGACTACCATAGCTCTTCTTGACTTTTTCTAATGTCAGCATAAACTCCTCCTATAAATATTGTATTAATATATATATATATTACCATTGTAGCACTTTTAAGAAGAAATTTCAAGATTTTATGAAACCATTTTCCTAACTGTCTAGATTTTGTTATAATAGAGGCATGAAAACCTATGAAAAAGTTTACCAACTCCTATCGACTACGACAGACTACCTCAGTGGCGAGCAACTTGCTGAGCAACTCAATCTTTCACGGACCAGCATCTGGAAAGCCATTCAACAGCTAGAGAAACAAGGCTTGGTCATTGAATCGACCAAGCACTTGGGCTATCGCCTACGGGAGGGAGATCTGTTACTGCCCGATGAACTCAGTGACCAATTAGGCCTTGAGGTGGTCTACACCCAGGACAGTCAGTCGACTCAAATGGATGCTAAGAAAGGCATCGAGGCAGGCCATGAAGGCAACTGTCTCTATCTTGCTCCCAGCCAGGGCGGGGCCAGAGGTCGCTTTGGTAGGGCCTTCTTTGCGCCTAAACACGGTGGCATCTACATGTCCCTCCACCTAAAACCTATGCTGGCCCATGCAGAACTGCCTTCCTATACCCTCCTAGTTGCAGCTAGTATTGTCAAGGCTATCCAAGACCTGACTGGCATTGAAACCCAGATCAAGTGGGTCAATGACATCTATCTAGGACAAAAGAAAATTGCTGGAATCTTGACAGAAGCCATCACATCTGTAGAAACAGGAGTCATCACAGACATCATCATCGGTGTTGGTTTAAACTTTCTGGTCAAGGCATTTCCAGAAGAACTGGCAAATAAGGCAACCAGTCTTTTTGAAGAAAGACCTAACATCAGCCGTAACGACCTCATCCTTGCCATCTGGAAAACTTTTTTCGAGACCCCTGAAGATACCCTCATCCAGTTCTATAAGGAACATTCTCTTGTTCTCGGCAAAACGGTTACCTTCCAAAAAAATGGGCAGTCCCTCACTGGCCGAGCCACCGCACTCAACGATCAAGGGCAGCTGCAAATCATCTTACTAGATGGGCAGGAACTCTGGCTCAATAGCGGTGAAATTAGCCTGACTTCTTGGACAAATGAAAACAAACCAGACTAAGAAAACCCTGGTTCGTTTTTATTATTCTCTTAAGCCTTTACACCAATAGGAAAATCGGCAAATGAGCCGGTTCTTTTCACTCAATAGCGACATTGCATAACCATAACGGGTATATACTAAAGAAAGTACCAATAAGCCCTCTACATGATCCCATTAGTTGAGCGCTAAATATATAGAGCATCCAAAGTAACTTGAGGTGAGCGCATGTTGCTATTCAATCAGTCACCTGTTTTTGAGAAATTCCTGATCCCATGCAATAACACGTCTTCGAAAACCAATTCTGTGAGTCACAGATCGAATGCAGGTGTTAGGAGATAGAAATGAACCAATTATATCCAAGCTTTTATAAATTAACTTCCCAGATGCCGGTAGAACCACCTCAGGAACGTTTCTATGGCTACATCGCCCCTATTATTTAGTTTTTCAACTTGGCTTCTATAGCTCTGATCCACTTGCTTAATTGATAACTCACTCGGAGATTACGAGCTAAGATAGCTCCCCAAAAGATGGCAAAACCAAATCGCCCCGCCATCAGTGCCTCATTGAAAAGATAGGTTGCAATTCCTGTTGACAATGCTAGGAAGATAAATTGATAAAACGGCAAATAGATTTTCATAGTCTTATTATACACTAAAATTTGAAACCGTGTGGTCTTTTTCTCTCAGATAATCTTGATGGCTCGAAAATAAACTGTTACTAAGAAGCCTAATCTATATAGAGCAATAATGCACTCTTTCAAACCATTAACCCACTATGCAAAATAACTTGGACAAATAACGGAAGAGGCATGGTAACGTCCTCCCAGCAACACGAAACAAATAGCAACGTATTCTAATCAAAACCACTAGCTAAAAAATAAGTCTGGCGATAAACGGAAAAGCTCCCAATAGAATTGTAACATGAGGCTTAGCCCCCCACAAATTTAAGCCAATACCCCCATTAACAGAGGCCTCCAAACGATAGATCAAAAACAAGATGAGACAGCTCTTCTCGCCATCATTAGCTAATCTTCGGGCAAACAGTGATCGGTGTCTAATCGCATTTCTGCATCGGAGGTTTCGGTCATGGAGCTGATAATAGGCGCCATGAACTTAGCGACATTCCCCATCGGTCTAACTTCTAGGTTTTGGAAGGCTAGGTTGTCGCAAGCGACATGGTTCCTGCTAGAAACCTTTCAGAAGTCTTTATTTCAGCAGTCATTCTCACACTAAGAGTAATCTTCTAAAATCTTTTGAGTCGACTAAAAGGATGAACCGCCACTGACCTGATAAACTGGTATAACTCATCATCACAGACCTTCTTATCAATGGCAAGGGCCGTATTTCTACCTAAAATCAAATAAAGACCTTTCCTATCCTCAAGTAGACCACGAAATTCTGTGTATTCGTGTGTTATTTTGCCTCTTTTTGAAAAAATCTCAAGATAGTTGTCATAGAAGCAAATGCGTTGCTTTAAGTCATGATACAGCGGATTTTTCCTATAAAACATTTTAAATTGCCAATGCCATATAAGGCAACTCCAAAACTGTTTCAATTTCAAACAAGCGCATTGGGGAGGCCTCATTGGTATTCTATGTTCCATTATTATACCAAAAACCCAGCCATATAGCTGGGTTGGGCTGTATCCTTATCGCACCTCTGCACCGAGTGTGTTGGTCAAAGAGCTAGTGATTTTATCCATAAATGTAGCGACTTCCTCGTCCGTTAGGCTGGCTTCTGGGTTTTGGAAGGTCAGGTTGTAGGCCATGGACTTGGTGCCTGCTGGCAGCTTGTCCCCTTCATAGATATCAAAGAGTTTGATGGCTGTCAGGCGTTTGACCTTAGCTGCTGCGATGGCTTCTAGCACTGCTTGGTGGCTAGTGGCTTTTGGCAAGAGCAGAGCGATGTCACGGCTAACAGCTGGGAACTTGCTGATGTCTGTAAAGATAGCCGCTTCTGGCAGGGCAGCCTCGATCGCTGTCAGGTTGAGCTCAGCCACATAGGTCTCAGGAATATCATAGGCCTTGGCCGTCTGCGGGTGCACCTGACCGATAAAGCCAATGCTGGTGCCATCTGCCAGCTGAATCTCTGCTGTCCGACCTGGGTGCAGGCTAGCCGGCTCTGCCATTGGCACATAAGTCACCTCAAGTCCTAGCTTGGCAAATAGCATCTCCAAGATCCCCTTGGCATAGTAAAAATCGACTGGCACAGCTGGGGTCTGGAAGTCTTTATCTGCCACTAGTCCTGTCAGAGCAAGGGCGAAACTATTGATTTCCGTTGGTAGGTCTTCCTGTGGGTTGCCAGTCTGGGCAAAGGTCTTGCCGATTTCATAGAGGGCAAGGTTCTTATTCTTGCGGTTAACGTTGTAGGCGACGATGTCGAGCATACCAGAGACCATATTTTGACGCAAGACAGAACGATCGACCGTCATCGGCCACATGAGTTCTGTCTGGGCAGTCGGTGCTGGGGTAAAGGCTGTCGCCTTTTCTGGCGTAGTCAGGGCATAAGAGATCACCTCAGTCAAGCCTGCCCCCTCTGCCAAGGTCCGCACCTGACGACGGAGGCGCTGAGTCATCGTCAACTCGCCTGCTGTCCCACCTGTCTCAGGCAGAGTAGTTGGGAGCTTATCATAACCGTAGATACGGGCAATTTCCTCGACCAAATCCGCCTGAATGCTGATGTCCCAGCGGCGTTTTGGCACACTGACCGTAAAGCTGTCGGCTGATCCTTCTAAGCCAAAGCCCAACTGGGCAAAGATAGCCTCAATGTCAGCATAGGTCAAGGCTGTCCCTAAACGACTATTGACATGGGCTAGGGAGCTGGTCACGGCAACTGGTGCAGTGTCCAAGTCACCAGCTGTCACACGACCCGCTGTCGGCTGACCACCTGCTAGCTCTTGCAAAAGCGCTGCTGCCATGTCCAAAGCTTCTGAAACCGTTGCGACATTGACACCTTTTTCAAAACGTGAAGAGCTTTCCGAACGCAGGTTGAGCCTACCAGAGGTCTTACGGATGGACTTGCCATCAAAGACTGCCGCTTCAAGAACGACATTGGTTGATTGGTGATCAATCTCTGTGGCTTGACCACCCATGACACCTGCTAAGGCAACCGCTCGGTCATTGACCGAAATCACGATATCGTCAGTCACCAGCTCACGCTCCTCACCATCAAGAGTGATGATGGTCTCACCGTCCCGAGCCTGACGAGCCACGATGTGGTTGCCGTCAAACTTATCCAAGTCAAAGGCGTGCATGGGCTGTCCGTAATAGAGCAGAATGTAGTTGGTCACATCGACCACGTTGTTGATGGGACGAATACCAGCGTTCATGAGCAGGTTTTGCAGCCATTGCGGGCTCGGGGCGATGGTCACATGTTCCACGATACGGGCTTGGTAGCTCTGCACCTTGTCCGTCTCGATAGCTACCGAAAGCTTATCGGCAGTCTGAACTTGGCTTTCGCTCAGCGATTTTTCCAAAAAATGCACCGACTTACCGTAAATCGCTGCTACTTCGTGAGCAACGCCTCGCATGGAGAGGGCATCGGCACGGTTAGGTGTGATGGAAAGCTCGATGATGGCGTCGTCCATACTCAGATAAGGAAAGACAGAGCGACCAACTTCAGCCTCCTCTGGCAAAATCTGAATACCATCGGCGAACTCCTTGGGCACCACGCTGTCGGAAACGCCCAACTCCCCCAGAGAGCAAATCATGCCAAGAGACTCCAGCCCACGGATTTTGCTCTTTTTAATCTTGTAATTATCAGCAATACGAGCCCCTGGAAGAGCCACCATGACCTTGATGCCTGCACGGACATTAGGCGCTCCACAAATGATTTGGCGGGGTTCACCATCACCAGTGTCCACCTGACAGAGGTGGAGATGGGTGTCAGGCACATTCTCGCAAGAGAGGACATGACCGACCACGATATTGGACAGACCATCAGCAGGCGTCGTCACTCCCTCTACTTCGATACCGGTCGTTGACATTTTTTCGGCTAATTCAGCGACTGGGACATCAATGTCGACCAGCTCTTTTAGCCACTTGTAAGATACTAACATGGGTTCTTCTTTCTGTTTTTTCTTTTTTTGATACTTTTCTTAGGTGGCACGGACGCAAGCAACCGCCTAAAGGCGTTTCATTGCTAACTTCGGAGCCTAAGGTCTCCGAAGTTCCGTCGCGATATCGGTGAGTTCTCACCGATATCACTCTTGCCACAGCGAAAAGTATCAGTTGGCGAGCTAACGCTCGCTTTTTTGCTGAGCAATAAGCGTATTTTCTGCAACAGGCTCGCTTCGCTCGTTTGTTATTCTTGATATGGGACTGGATACACCACTTCAAACTCTTCGCAGACAATGTTTGACTGACCGTTGAAGACAAGTCCTGCTTCTTTGTAATAAGGTTTGAAAAAGTCTTCGTGAACTTGTCGCCAGTAGGCTAGACTGCGGTCGCCCTCGCCTTCTTTGTAGGCATGCTCAGCGGTCACCTCATCAAAGGGCGTGACATAGACCTTGATCACTTTGATCACACAGACAGCATTGCCTTGACCGTCTAAGACAACATCATAGCTGCCTGCTTCTGGCAGAGGGTCATTATCTAGGGCATAGAGGTCATAGCCAGAGGCGGTAGCGGTTTTGGTACCGTCTAGGACTAACTGAGCGAGTTCATCTGGCAAAACGCCGAAGGCCCAAGCCTCATAGTCATCTCCTGCTTGAGGGTTAACTGTCTTATATTCTTTCCATAACTGTTCTGGGGTCATTTGGTAATCCTCCGTTTCATCAGCCAGTCGGTATCAATCTTGTCTCCGACAGGAAATCGGTGCTCTGAAAATTTTTCAAAGCCATACTTGGCATAAAAGGTTTGAGCCTTGTAGTTGTGCTCCCAGACACCGAGCCACACCCAATCCACTTGGCTGTCTTTTGCTGCTTCTAAAGCATAATCAAAGGCTTCTTTACCTAAGCCTAACCCTTGATACTCTTGGAGAACATAAATGCGTTGAACTTCCATGGCTTGATCCAGAACCTGTTCTGTCTGGGCAGCTTTCCAGTTGAGTTTGAGATAACCTGCAATTTGATCATTGATCAAAATAAAGTCAACTTCTGTATCAGGATCTTTCAGTTCATCCTCCAAGACAGGCAAGGCATAGGCCTCTTCAAAAAAGGCTTGTAACTGCTCAGGACTATTGTCATGACCAAAGGTCTCCGTAAATGTCTGCTCCGCTATTTCCTTTAAAATATCAACCTCGTCTAATCGAACAGGCCGAATACCAACTGTTTTGACCATGAAACTTTCCTCCTACTTAAACTGCTCCGAGAAGCGGGCGTCGCCTTGGTAGAAGCCACGGATATCGTTGATGCCGTAGCGCAACATGGCAATCCGCTCCTGACCAAGACCAAAGGCAAAGCCAGAATAAACCTCGGGGTCAATGCCACTCATCTCCAGCACACGCGGGTGAACCATACCAGCCCCCAAAATCTCAATCCAGCCCGTCTTTTTGCATACGTTACAGCCGTCACCGCCACATTTGAAGCAGGACACATCGACCTCAACCGACGGCTCTGTAAATGGGAAGTAAGACGGGCGCAGGCGAATCTTGCGGTCCTCACCGAACATCTTCTTGATAATCATCTCAAGCGTGCCCTTGAGGTCACCCATGGAGATGTTCTCACCGACCACGAGCCCCTCAATCTGATGGAACTGGTGGCTATGGGTCGCATCATCAGTATCACGACGGAAAACCCGCCCCGGTGAAATCATCTTGAGCGGTCCTTGACTAAAGTCATGCTGGTCCATGGTTCTGGCCTGAACAGGGCTGGTGTGGGTGCGAAGCAAGATGTCTTCGGTGATGTAGAAGGTGTCCTGCATGTCTCGAGCTGGGTGGTCCTTAGGCAGGTTCATCCGCTCAAAGTTATAATAGTCCTTCTCCACCTCATACCCATCGACAATCTGGAAGCCCATACCGAGGAAAATGTCTTCAATCTCCTCGCTGGTCTGGGTCAAGACATGACGATTGCCCTGCTTGATCGGGCGACCTGGCAAGGTGACATCGAGGCTTTCAGCAGCTAACTTGGCTTCAATGGCTGCCTCCTCCAAGAGTTTGGCAGCGTCGTCAAAGGCAGCTGTCAGCACATCACGCACCTCATTGACCATCTTACCGACAATCGGCTTCTGATCGTTGGACAAGTCTTTTAAGCCTTTCAGCAATTCGGTCAGGGAGCCTTTTTTCCCAAGAACCTGCACCTTAAGGTCTTGGAGGTCCTTGACATTCTCGTGCCGAATGTCCTTGAGTTTGGCAACGGTCGTCGCCTGTAAATCTTTGAGTTGTGTTTGTAAATCCATAATTTTCCTTTCTATCATTAAACTGGTCCGGTTGGTAAGTAAAAACGGTGAAGCTAGGTCATAAATGCTATCTCTTGAAGATGTTTTAAGAACACAGTTGACAATTAATGTACAGGATTCCCAATAAACGATCTCGCTAAAGAGTCGCGACTATCGGCAACTTGGGTCCTTTCGCTCCTTAGCTATCTGCTCACGTTCGACTTTCAAAGCTCGTACCTTCCACAATCGCTTCTCTGACTGTGGAAGCCTTTTGGGGCAGGACGACGAATTTTAAGGTTCTGTCTCACTCCCCAAAAAAACGTGCCAATACTCCTCTATCACTAGCGGAGCGTTGACACGCGGTACCATCCGTTTTTATCTGCTCGGCGCAGACCTTAATTAATAACCTTATGCTGAGTGAATTCAGTAAAGTTTCACTGGTTGAGCTTGCAGTCATGACTCAACTCCCTGGACAGTTTCCCTAAACATACTAGTCTCAAAGGTTGTTATTCAATTGTTTTTTATTTTAGCAAAAAATAATCAAAGTCGCAAGTCCTAGGCCAGGCTTTGACACGGCGCATGCAGGATGAAAATACATCCCCCTCTTCAAATCACATACCTTTTAGAACATTTCGTGAAAAGAGTTTGCTTTTAGTCAATCATCTGCTCATTTCGTTAGAATTATACCATAATTTTCATCTTAAAAACTAAACCGACATCTGAAACTTCACTGACCGAAAACTGAATTTTCTTTATCCCTTTGCTGTTCAGGAGTTGAGTCCTTAGCCTTCTCAACATAATCCATTCGTCATGCAAAATGGCTTTAGAGGAGCATACTGTTTTTAAAAGTACCAATTGTCACCCGTGTGAAAAAATGCACCCGGCAAATATCCCAATGCAGTAACCAATAGCTAAAGAATGAGGCAATTGAAATAGTCTTAAAACCAGACCATAACGGTCACTATAGCATTTAATGGTATTTAGTCACTTCTCCTGTTTCGTAATCTAAACTGAGACCATTTTGAACATTAGGAACAAAAACATTAAATTCAAGGCTACCATCCGAAGACTTCGCTTCTAGTTGACGACCAACAGCAACAAGGTCGTCCGCATCAGCATAAATTAAGGTTACTCGCATACGCACTCGTTTATTTTGATCAAGGACTTTGCGCACCAACGTCTCATAGTAATTTTGTCCAGTTGAATACTCTTCATAAGCCTGATTAGACCATGACGTTTGAACGGCTATATTTTTAGGATTAGCAGTTGATGCATCAAACTCTTTCAATCCACCAGCTAAGGCATAACCGATTAAATGTCCTCGGTCTACCGCATGATCATACTCTCCCTCTAGCCCATGAACTTGATCCCAACCAGCAGGTGTCCAATCCAT
The DNA here is from genome assembly GCF_012396585.1 of Streptococcus ovuberis. GTDB lineage: Bacteria > Bacillota > Bacilli > Lactobacillales > Streptococcaceae > Streptococcus > Streptococcus ovuberis. Next base: position 40,270 of record NZ_JAAXPR010000005.1, on the reverse strand, counting down.
TCTTCCAGAACCATTTTGCTCTCGCTTTTGGTATTGCCGGGTAGCTTTTGAAAGCAAGGCATTAGCTACGGTAGGAACTTCTTGGCCTTCAATTATCTTGGTTTTATTATCTACATAAGGAAGAGAGGACACTTCCGCATCTAAATCCGTTTTATTTTGGTTGAGGATAAATGCGCCCGAACCGTTCCACTGAATTGGCTGGGGTAATTGAGCACGAACTTCTTCGACCAAGACAGAGCTAGCTAAGCATTCGTCCGGTGTCTCCTGCCAAGATGACGTCTGATAGACAGGAATAGTCACATCATAGTGGGGGCGATGATCAGTGAGAATGCCCGTTTCCTTGACCCCATACCCTGATAGCGCCAAAACAAGGGCCAATAAAGCACCCCAAAGCGTTTTTGGTTTCTTTGTTTGTTTCATCTTTTCTCCAATGAAAAAGCAGGCTTAGCCTACTTTCCAGTAAATTTACCAATCAATTCCTGCCATTTTGCAGGCGATAGGATAGACCACATGGAATCACCATCTCCAATGACACCATAACCGACCATCAGACCAACAGCAAATAGCAAACAGGCAGCTAAGACGATTAAAAGAAGGATGATCAGCTGTTGAACAACGTATTGACTACTTTGACGACTAGGCTTCATTCGTTTCCTCCTGCGACATTCGTCTGATATCTGCTCCTAGTTGAGCTAATTTTTCATGAAAACGGTAATAACCGCGATCCAAATGAATCAATTTCCCAACCCGTGTCTCCCCTTCTGCTACGAGGCCGGTCAAAATGAGAGCTGCTGACGCCCGCAAATCGGTTGACAGAACTGGCGCTCCTTGAAGAGGACTCCCACCATGAATCAAAGCTGTATCTCTTAAAATCTCTGAATGCAATCCCATCCGACGCAGTTCTTCAAGATGTTGAAAACGGTTCTCAAAAACTGTCTCAATCATGGTCGATTCTCCCTGGACAACAGCCATCAAGGCAGTCATCTGCGCCTGCATATCGGTCGGAAAACCTGGATGAGGTTGTGTTTTGACCGTAACAGGTTTCAACTTTGTGACATCCGACTGTATCCGAATCCCTTCAGCTTCTTCCGTGACATCTACTCCCATCTCTAGCAATTTAGCCAGTAACGGACGATTGTGTTCCCATACAGCATCTTTAATCAAAACATCCCCACTGGTCATAGCAGCAGCTACCATAAAGGTTCCAGCCTCAATACGGTCTTGAACCACATGATGTTCAGCACCATGCATCCGCTCCACGCCTGCTATGGTCAGGGTATCAGTTCCTGCTCCCTTGACCTTGGCTCCCATCTTGTTGAGAAGGTTTGCTAAATCTACTATCTCAGGCTCACGAGCAGCATTTTCAATAGTGGTAACTCCTTGGGCTAGAGTAGCTGCCATCATAAGATTCTGGGTCGCTCCTACACTTGGAAAATCCATATAGATATAGGCACCTTTCAGGCCATCTGTCTTAGCTTCAATATAGCCATGCGTCTGATGAATGGTCGCTCCCATGGCTTCTAAGCCTTTGAGGTGAAGGTCAATCGGCCGAGACCCAATCGTACAGCCCCCTGGCATGGATACCTTAGCATAATGATTACGTGCCAATAAAGGGCCTAATACCACAATTGAAGCCCGCATTTGACTAACATAACGATAGGGCGCTTCTCCATGCAGTGGCTGAGTCGCATCAACTATAATTTGATTCATGGCCTCATCAAAGACGACCTCGGTGTTAAGGCCACGTACTACATTGTTCATGGTGAAAACATCCGACAAAATAGGAACATTTGTCAGTTTTGTTTGCCCCTCACTAGCTAGAATAGTTGCTGCTAAAATGGGTAAAACTGCATTTTTGGCCCCTTCAATGGTGACTTGACCAGATAAGCGAGTTGCACCACCTGTGATTAGTATTTCTTCCATTTCTGATTCCTTCATCTCTCATTTCATCATACATTCTAAGGTTTTCCATAGCCATCAAAATGTTAGATTAATCTTTTACTAAAGAAAAGCCACTGTTAAACTGCGCCCGATGCTTAACAAATCCAGAAGCAAATGGCTCACTAAAAATCCCAATCCCATACTGAATAAAAGGACCAAGAGCCTTAAGCGCCCAATGTTTTCAGCATGGATTTTGGTAAACTTAGACCAATCCACCACTGTTGTCAACAAGTGATAGGATAGAGCCACACACAGTATATGGCTAGTTAACATTAAGGTTGTGGTATACATGATTTGATTATACCAAAAACAGAGGCAAAAGGCTCACATTTACTTCCAAAGCAATGATAAAAAAAATCTGGCCCACCCCAGATTTTTTTTATCATCGTAAATCAATGTGTTTGCTTAATTTTTCCATAAGAATGGCGCCCACCATCAGAGAGCCGAATTCGCCAAGACCAGTCGTTAGCCAAGTCACGAAAAATGGGACTTGGTAAAGGTAATTCAACTCCCAAGCAATAGTAAACATGCTCAAGGAAAAGAATAGCGCAAAATAAAAGAAGGCTTTATTGATCAGACCATTAAAAAGATAGGTCTTCATATAGCGCTCAAACAGAAAAACACCCAGAGTCAGAAAAACCAACGTTGAGGCTCCACCGACAACCATATCTATCCAACCATAACCGATAAAATTAGCAATCATACATCCTAGTGTAACTCCGCTAATGTACTTTTTGTTATAAAAGGCTGTAAAGTTCATCATTTCTGAAATTCGGAACTGGTAAGCCCCAAAAGAAATAGCATTCAGAGGAGGGGTCAGCGTCAACACGATGTAGATCGCAGCAACCATTGCTATTTGAGCAAGATCAAGTGGTGTCCATTTCTTCATATAAAAACTCCTTTGGCGGCTTTACCGCTTGTAATATGCTTGACAAAAGGTAGGAAGTGTCAAGGGTTGTTCTAAAACAACGTTCCTAGTATAGCATAATATCTCAAAAAATGGTAGACTAGTCCCACGAAAAATCCATTAAAAAACGAACGGTTCGCTTATTTATTTTTAGCAACTTGACAAAATTGGTTTTTTTACCATAATCCTGGTTCTACAAATAACCTATGAGCCTCTTTTTGCTGCTCTTGTTGCGAATATCACAGCCATCTTATTTGCTTTTGTGGTTAACGACAAGTTTATCTTCACGCAACAAAGAACTAGCTGGCCAAGTCGGTTGATGAAATTTCTTTAGCGCGCATTTCTACCGTTCTTCTTGATCTGTTCTTAACCCTTATTTTGACGAAAGTTTCCCCAGAACTTATCGGTCAGTATGTCAATCATAGCCCTAAAACAATTGATGATGTGGTTTCTCTTATCGGTCTGTTTTTTTCTTCATTAGCCTCAATTATCTGTTGAGCAAACTCTTTATTTTTAAAGATAGTCAACCTCCTGGGGCCACCAGTTTCAGCTCGAGAACCATAAAACGCTTTCGGGTAACCATCAGATTTCTATGTCACAATTTACCAAATAGCACTAAGCCCAGAGCAATCCAAAAGCAGGACTTGCTCGTCAAGCCTAACTTAAGCAAAAACACTCCTTGAGCTGTCTCAACAAGGTTCAAGGAGTGTTTCATTATAGTCAAAAAAAACTTATTGGATAGAGGTTAGGCCTTTTATTGAGGGGTCGAAGCCATCCAATCTTTAGGGACACCAAGGAAACCTTAGAGATTAAGATCACTCGTCAAACCAACGCCTAGTAGAGGTGGTATAATGATGGCCGCTTCCATTTTCACTTATCTGTCTGACACGCTATGTCTATTGCGGGCGCATAGAGGAATTGTCTGAGTTAGAATAATCCAAAATGCCACTAATATTCAAACATGATAAGGGACTCCATACACTTACCAATTCATCAATCTCGGTGAAGACTAGCTTAAATGCTCCTCTCTTTTAGAAAAGACCCGTAATGTTTCCCGATGCATCAATATCAATCTTTTCACTAGCAGGCACTTTAGGTAGACCTGGCATGGTCATGATAGTACCCGTCAATGCGACGATAAAGCCTGCACCAGCAGACACTTTTAGGTTACTGATTTTAACCGTGAAGTCCTCGGGTGCTCCAAGTAGCAATGGATTGTCTGAGAAGGAGTATTGGGTCTTAGCCATACAGATGGGATAGTGGCCAAATCCAAGTCTCTCCAAGTCAGCCAACTCTTTCTTAGCTGTCGGACTGAGTTTTACGCCTTTTCCGCCGTAAACTCTGGTGACAATTTTATTGAGCTTGGTCTCGATAGAATCTTCGCTATCGTAGACAAAGTTGACGTTATTTTTGCCTTCGGCCAACTTGACGACTGCTTCTGCCAAATCGCGGCCACCTGCTCCGCCATTTGCCCAAACATCAGAAATCACGACTTGGGTACCGCGTTTGGCACAGGCATCATACACAGCTTGCAATTCTGCTTCTGTGTCCAGCGGAAACTTGTTAATCGCCACAACTGCTGGCAAACCATAGACGTCTTGAATAGTCTTCAGGTGTCTTTCTAGGTTTGGTAGGCCATCAAGGACTGCTTGCACATTTTCACTACCAAGTTCTGTCTTAGCTACGCCACCATGCATCTTGAGAGCACGAATGGTCGCCACAAGGACCACAGCTGATGGACGAAGTCCTGACAAACGACACTTAATATCAATGAATTTCTCAGCACCAAGGTCCGCGCCAAAACCAGCTTCTGTGACCACATAGTCCGCATATTTGAGGGCCAATTTAGTCGCCAGCACACTATTACAGCCATGGGCAATATTGGCAAATGGACCACCGTGTATAAAGGCTGGTGTGTGCTCCAAGGTCTGAACCAAGTTTGGATTGATGGCTTCTTTGAGAAGAACCGCCATAGCTCCTGCCGCCTTCAAATCACGAGCGGTCACAGGTTCCCCCTGGTAGTTGTAGCCAATGATAATCTTTTCCAACCGTTCTTTCAAATCAAGGATATTCTCGGACAAGCAAAGAATGGCCATGATTTCCGATGCAACGGTGATATCATAGCCATCTTCCCGTGGCACACCATTAGCCTTGCCCTGTAACCCATTGACAATGTGGCGAAGCTGGCGGTCATTCATATCTACGACCCGCTTCCAAGTGATCCGACGACTGTCAATTCCAAGGGGATTTCCGTGGTGAATGTGGTTGTCAATCATGGCAGCAAGTAAGTTATTAGCCGCACTAATCGCATGAAAGTCTCCTGTAAAATGAAGGTTAATATCTTCCATTGGAACAACCTGAGCACGGCCTCCACCTGCTGCACCACCCTTAATGCCAAAGACAGGGCCTAGAGATGGCTCACGCAGTGCAATGGCCGCTTTTTTACCAATATGGGATAGGGCATCTGCTAATCCCACAGAGGTCGTTGTTTTTCCTTCACCCGCTGGTGTGGGCGAAATAGCTGTCACCAAAATCAATTTCCCATCTGGCTTATCTTTAAGGGCTTCTAGCTGATCTAAGTCAACTTTAGCCTTGTATTTTCCAAAAAGTGATAGATTTTCTTCTGAGATTCCGATACGTTTGGCAACCTCTACAATAGATTCCATTTCAACGGAATGCGCAATTTCAATGTCTGATACCATATAAGACACTCCTATCTGTAAACTCTTTAAACAGGCCTGATAAATGCCTCTACTAAAACGATACCTTCTCTCCACAGGGTTGCCTTTTACTTGTCATCTGCCATAAAGGTTCAAGCCTTAACCCCTACTAGAGCCATAATGACATCACGCCAGTCCTCCTTGGCTAACAGATGGCTCAACTGTAAAAAATAACTGGAAACAGCTAGATTTTTTCCAAAACACAAAAAGGACTCATCTTGGTTTTTCTGTCCTCCAGAATCCTAAAATGGTTCCTTTTCTGCAAGTTAGACATACAGCAGTCTAAGACCTTGTACTAGTCATGCGCAACAGTACACTCGTCCCAATGGTCCTCGTGCTTGTGGTGCAAATGCCCATCGTGCACATAGTCTACATGGTCGCCGTGTTGGATGGCCTCATGACCACATCCTTCTCCATGTTCATGGTCATGGTTTTCATGGATAATGTGATCAGCCGTCTCTACCACATGGGCTTCATCCCAATGACCATCATGTTCATGATGAATATGTCCATCGTGCACATAGTCCACATGGTCCCCATGTTGAATGACCTCATGGCCACACCCTTCTCCGTGCTGATGAGGATGGTCCTCATGTGTATGATGTTCTCCGCCGTGATGTGACATAAGTTTGTCCTCCTTTTTTATATGTCCTAATACTCTTATTATATCATTTCTACAGGGGATGTCTAGACATTTCCTAGAGTTAACCCAGGATATCAGCACGAAGAAAATGTCTGCAACTATTTTGGAGTCGCTCGTATTTGTCAGAAATTTCCCTGAAACGAACTTGGGGTAGTCGAAATTTTAGCCATTGCAATCACATTATATAAATTTCACCCCCAAAACTCATCTTTTGTCTGAGATTTAGCCTTCTGAGAACTAATTTTTCTGCTTACTTTGGCTCTGTAGTGTTAACGTCCTACTATATAATATTCTTTTTACAAACCTAACGGACCACCTCCACTGACCACTTTCTTAATCCCTTAAATCGGATGGCACCATCTTGATCAGTTCGGTAAACCGTCATGTTTTGGTTGGCAAATCGCTCCAAGGTCTCCTTGTGGGGATGTTTATAGCGATTGTTTTTTCCCGCAGAGACTAGCGCAATTTTAGCATTGATATGGTCTAAGAACTCAGGATAGGAGGAGCCTTTAGAGCCATGGTGTCCGGCCTTGAGGACATCAACTGGAAGACTAGGGTAGCGTTCAATCAGGTCTAACTCTCCCTCTTCCAAATCCCCTGTAAAAAGGAAGTTGGCTCCTAGGAGTCTCCCATAAAGAACCAGGGAATCATTGTTGCCACCATCACCTGTCTCCCAAGGGTAGAGCACTTGTAGTCGACTGCCCATGATGGGCAAGCTGTCGCCAGCTGTCAGCACGCGCACCTTGACCTTGAGTGCTTTCAGACGGTCGACAAAGTCCGCATTGGTCAAGCTCCCCTGGCTGACTAGGATTTCTCCAATGCTCAACGCCTTAGCAACTTCCTCTAAATCCCCTACATGGTCCGTATCGGTATGGGTTAATACCAGCTGGTCAATCTTTCCCACCCCTCGGCTATGGAGGTAGGGAATTAGCGTTCGTTCTGCATTGCTGGACACCTGCTTTTGGCGCCAGTCCTCCTCAGGCTCAAAACTCACCCTTCCGCCCACATCGATCAGAACTGTCTTTCCTCTTATATCTCGGAGAAATAGACTATCCCCTTGACCGATATCCACCACGGTCACCTCATTTTCCAGCGGGTGTTTGGTGAGGAAAAATAGCAGAGCAAGTAACAGGCTGAGCCCAGCCAAGACTTTTGTCTTCTGGTAATGGTCATAGACCAGCCCCAGTCCTAACAAAAGGGCCAGCAATATCAGTAAACTTGGTTTTCCAAGCACCAGCGGTCGCAGATTCAAAGCCCCTAACCAGCTGATGATTCTTTCTAAGACTTGAAACAAGCTATTCAGCTCTGCTATTGTCCAAAAAGGAGACAGCAAAAAGAGCAGGCTCAAGAGCGGTAAGAAGAGACTGTCAAAGAGGATAGAAAAGGCAAAGGTCAAGAGAATGGAGAGAGGTTGAAAGCTGGCAAAATACCAAATCAGCAAGGGCAGGATCCCTAGAGATAGGGCCAGGGACTCTGTTAAGGTTCTTCTCCAGCCCACCAGGTGGTCAAAGTCCATCAGGGTCAGAATAAAGGCATAGGCAAAGCTCAAAACCCCTCCTGCCGTCAGCAGGAAATTGGGCATGACCAAAAAGCTGAGCAAAACGGTCAAGCCTAGATTATCAAAACCTGATATGCCTTGATTGGCCAAGAGCTTTTGCAAGAGGCTCCGAATCACCGAGGCAGAAAAACCTGTCAACCCCGCATAAACAACAGAAAAAGGCACCTGCAAGATATCAACTAGCTCTTGACGTATACCGCATCTAAGCAGGCCCCTGCGAAACCTGTCCACAAAGAAGCCCACCTGCATCCCAGATAAGGCAAAAAGGTGAATAATGCCTAGACTAGAGTAGATGTCCCCCATCTCTTCAAATTCCTTGTCCAGATCGCCAAAAAGCAAGCCTGTCATGTAGTGCCTCATAGGACTTGGAAACTTCTGTCGGATGTAGACTAAAGCCGAACGCCGCCACTGCGATAGCCAAATCAAGGGATTGAGGGACCGTGACTTTCGAACGTTCTTGATTTCTGCAATCGAAACCGTCGCATAAATTCCTTGGGTCTCCAAATAAGCCTTGTAGTCAAAACCTTGGAAATTACGGCGACCCTCCGCCTCTTTCAACTCCCCTTCTATGGTCAGATCAACCGCCTGAGTCAATCCTTGAAAAAAGGTTTGCTCCTCTTTAGATTTTAACTTGTAAAAGGCTTGGTAGAGCTGGCCATCCTGTTTTCCTCGAAAGGACAAACTGTCTCCATTGATGCGAATGGTATCTGGGATGACCTGCAACTGTTCAATACGGTCTGGGAGAGCTTGCTGCTTTTGCCCCTTTTGGTAAGCCTGACCCACAAAAAGAATCAGAAAAGGAAGAACAGCGGCTAGCAGAAAACGATTGGCCTTCTTGCCCCCTTTCCAATAGAGTCGCCCCAAAACTAAAAGCGCTAGAGTCAGCGTCACAGGGCCTGGAAAGGCTACAAGGTAGTAAAAAACGATCAGAACAAGGGCCAACTGAACCGGAGCCAGGTCCCAGCGCTTAATCCACTGTGACATAGCTTCTGAGATTTTCCAGGGTCTTGTCACCGATACCAGACACCTGATTGAGGTCATCGACCGTTTTAAAGGGACCATTGGCTTCACGGTAGGCAATAATATCCTGAGCCCGCTTGGCCCCAATCCCTGAGATGGTCTGCAGCTGACTAGCATCTGCTGTATTGAGATTGACCAAATCAGCCGTTTCCTTATCTGATGTAGATGGGGCTACTGAAGCAGCCACCACACTAATGGCTTCTTCCTTGGTCGCTACATAGACGACTGCTTCATCGACCAACTTCTGGGCGAGATTGATGGACTTGGGATCAGCCTGCTCTGTCAAACCACCAGCTAGGTCAATCGCATCTGCCACACGACTGGTTGCTGACAATTCATAGAGCCCAGCTTGCTCTACAGCACCTTTGACATCAACCATGATGGTTTGGGGCTTTGACTCAACCTTGTCCGAAGCCTTTTCTGCGATCGGCACCTCATCTTTTGAAGAAGCCTTGGTGCTAGCCAGAGTCAAGACATCTGGTACCTGCTCTGCCTGAGCAGGTTGGTAAACCAGTAGCAAACCACTACCAATAAGCAGGCCCATGACCCCTAAACTGATCCACACCTTGTACTCCTGCCATTTAGCCATCATATTTTCTTTCATATAAGCCTCCTTAACTTCTAATTCGTGGAAAAACGTCGAAAGAAAAGCCAATTGCTAAAAAGAGCTAAAACGCCATTTTTGATTAGAATATGACTCTCCTAAACCCTTCATTTCTGTTATGTTATGAGGCATACGGGCACTCGTTGACCCTGCATCCCCAAAAGAGGCGCGGCCTGTAGCCTCGAAAAGGAGGCTGTGTTAATCTCTTTTTCCGATCCTTAAAAAGTATCTTTTGACGGATTTGTCTCCATTTTCTTCTAAGAATGCTTTTTTTTTGAGCTTTTGTGATATACTAGTCTTGAAAGTAATTAACCAGTTTTGTATAAAGCCGTATAGAAACCGACTCATCCTCCCACGGATCCCTTATGATTTGTTCTCAACATCAACTTTAAAAGAAGGTTTAGCCATGCTAAAAAACATTAGAACACTGGGAAAAACCTACAGCAACCACTTGATTGCTGTGCCCTTACTCATTTGGATCGGGCTATTGCTTCTGCCAGGCCAGTATTTAGGTGACAATTATATGATCCGCAACACCTATATGCTTCAGGTACTTCCGGTTATCGGATGGCTTTGCCTGGGCTTGGGGCTGATTTGCCGTAGTATCAAGTATCTCATTTTCGGCCTGCTCTTCATTTTTGCTTTCTGGGTGACTATGGGACTTGGCTATCTGATTTTAGGCGCTTAATTCAATATAAAAACACCCCTCTCGTCTTGGTCAACCCAATTGGAGCAGGGGTGTTTGCTTTTTAATCGATGTTACGGTGTTTATCAGGGTCCCAGACAAAACTAGCAAGCCAGCTAAAAAGTGCTGTCAGAACGGCCACGATAATAGCCATCAAACCGGCCGGAATCCAAAGCAGCCACATCAAAGGATTTGGTTTCTTGTTATCGTGGACAGGAACCATTTCAGCATCCAGAGCGTCAAAACTAGCTTGGATACGGCGTGTTACTTCTGCAATCCCTTCATCGTTCATCCGTTTGATATCCGAGATGTCAATCGGTTCACCAAAGTTCATGTCAATCCGTTCGCGCTTCAACAATCCCTTAAAGGTCATCGGTCCAACATAAACAGCTGGCTGAATCTTGACCTTGGCCATCTTGGCAATCACTGCCACACCGCCCTTGACTTCTTTGGAATGACGGCTACCTGACGGGAACATCAAGAGAGATTTATTGGTCTTTTTGAGCACATTCACTGGATAACGAATAGCATCTGTGCTAGGATTCTCTCGGTCAATAGGAAAAGCGCCACACATGCGAATCCACCAGCTAACCATACGATTGGTGAAGAGTTCCTTTTTAGCCATAAAAACAAATTGTTTGGGCCTGGTCGCATAGGCCATATAGACCGGATCCCACCAAGTCCTGTGTGGCGCTACGAAAACATAATTCTCCGTTTTAGAAATGATCCGATCAGTATTGTGGTAATGGACATTACCATTGACAATCCACAACACATAAGCAACAAAACCTCGCAAGTAAGTATAAAACACGATTATTCCTCTAGAGCGATAGCAAATCAACCTATCACTTTTTCTACCCTAATATGATATAATTATACCATGACCAATCCAATTTTGAAAGATGGAGAGCGTATTGATCAGCTCTTTTCAACTAATGTGAGAATTATTCAAAACAAGGCCGTCTTCAGCTATTCTGTGGACAGTGTGCTTTTGTCGCGCTTTCCAAAATTTCCCAAGGAAGGCTTAGTGGTCGATCTTTGTGCTGGAAATGGGGCTGTCGGCCTCTTTGCTTCCTCGGCCACCAAGGCCAAAATCATTGGCATCGAGCTTCAAGAACGCTTAGCAGACATGGCCCAACGCTCTATTGCATTAAACAGTTTAGAAAACCAGGTCAGTGTCATTCAAGATGACTTAGCTAATCTTTTGGACCATATTCCACGCGGAAAAGTCGATCTCATTCTCTGCAACCCCCCTTATTTTAAGGCAACGGAAACTTCCAAGAAAAACCTAAGTGAGCACTACCTACTAGCTCGCCACGAAATCACGACAGACCTAGAAGCCATTTGCAAGGTCAGTCAGCAGGCTCTCAAGTCCAACGGACGTTTGGCCATGGTCCATAGACCAGATCGCCTCATCGAAATCATTGAAACCATGCGCAAATATCGCTTGGCTCCCAAACGCCTACAGTTCATTCACCCTAAAGCCGATAAAGAAGCCAACATGATCCTTATTGAAGCCATCAAAGATGGTTCTCCCCAAGGCCTCAAAATCTTGCCTCCTCTAATCGTCCATAATTCTGACGGAAGTTATACATCACAAGTATTTGATATCTACCATGGAAAATAAACCCGCCTACTTTTATGTCCTCAGGTGCTCAGATGATAGTCTCTATACCGGCTACACGACTGACCTTGATAAACGTCTTAAAACCCACAATGCCGGAAAAGGGGCTAAGTACACTCGAGCTAGGCTTCCTGTCAGCCTCCTCTATTCAGAACGTTTTGATAGCAAGCAGGCCGCCATGTCTGCTGAAAGTCATTTCAAACGTAAAAAGCGTTCAGAAAAATTAGCCTATATTGCTGAGCAATCTCTTAAAACTAATCCGGCCAACCATTCTGATAAACTTGACGAAACACAAGCTCAACCTCCTACCTGCTAAAAACATCCTCTGCAAGCTCTCTCCTCTTTCACCTTAAAGAGGATTTTTTAGTAACTCTGTTAAATACGAACATTTTATGTTAAATTAAAAATTTTTGTTTCTATTTTGTTGTTTTTATGGTAGAATTCTTCTACAAATAATTTAAGGAGTTTAAAAATGCCAAATATTCCAAACGATCAGGATAAGATGATTTACGGGATTGAAGATAGACCTCCGCTTCCCATTACCATCATTCTCGCCCTCCAGCATATTCTAGCTGCCTTTGCAGGAATCATTGCTGTACCACTGGTTGTCGGCAGCGCCCTCAATATGAGTGTCCAGGAGATTTCCTTTATGGTCGGAGCTACCATCTTTGCCTCTGGTCTGACGACAATCTTACAATCTAAAGGACTCGGTCCAATTGGTTCCCGGGTTTCTGGTATGATGGGAACTGACTTCACTTTTGTTAATCCTTCCATTAGTGTTGGAGCAAAATTTGGGGTGGCAGGTATTGTTGCAGCCACGATTACAGGATCCTTAGTTGAGATTATTCTCAGCCGTTTTATCAAGCCTCTCATGAAATTCTTTCCTCCCCTCATCACAGGAATTGTCGTTTCCTTGATTGGTATCACCCTTTTACCTGTTAGTATTGACTGGGCGGCTGGAGGCTTTGGTTCAGCCGACTATGGGTCGTTGAAAAACCTCTCTGTTGCTTTTGTGATCATGCTTTTCACCCTCTTTTTGAACCACTTTGGAAAAGGCATGTGGAAAACAGCGGCTGTTTTCATCGGCATCATTTTTGGTTACTTGATCTGTATTCCCTTAGGGATGGTTGACTTGCAAGCCGTGACTGATGCCGCTTGGATTGAAATTCCTCACCCCCTACGTTATGGCTTTCACTTTGATCTAGCTTCCACTCTGTCTTTTGTACCGGCCTATCTCGTTTCGACAATCGGTACTGTCGGTATTATGATGGCGATCGGTGAAGCTTCTCAGGTGAAGGTTAGCAGCGACCGTGCCGCTGCTGGGGTGCTGGCTGATGGGATTGGCTCCATGATTTCTGGACTTTTCGGCGCTGGACCAAACACTTCTTTCTCTCAAAACGTAGGCCTCATTGCCTTAACCAAAGTGGCTAGTCGCCATGTTATGATTGTTGCTGGGATTATCCTAACCCTTTTAGGAGTCTTTCCTAAGCTTAGCTCCCTAATCGCTGTGATGCCACAGCCTGTCTTGGGCGGTGTAGGGGTTATCATGTTCGGCCTTGTTGCTGCCCAAGGTCTCAAGACCTTGACACAAATCAAATTAGGAGACCGTGAGCTCTTGATTATCTCTGTAGCCTTTGCCCTTGGTATAGGGGTTACCGTTCGCCCAGAAATCCTGCAATCTCTGCCAGTAGCTTTGCAAATGGTGCTATCATCAGGCATTTCAACAGGGACTTTAGTGGCCTTAATCTTAAACATCATCTTAAAGGAGAGAAAGGCATGAGCATTCTCAAAGAACGGATCCTAAGAGACGGACAGGTTTTTCCTAATAACGTTTTGAAGGTGGATTCCTTCATGAATCACCAAATCGATCCAGTCGTCATCAAAGAAATTGCCCAGGAGTTTTACCATATTTTCAAGGATCAGGGAATTACAAAAATTTTTACCATCGAGGCTTCTGGTATCGCCCCTGCACTGGCGACAGCTGAATTATTTGAAGTCCCTATGCTCTTTGCCAAAAAAACGCAGCCCTCAACTCTGGCCAACCAAGAACGCTATGAAACAGACATCCACAGCTATACCAAAAATATCACTAGCCGTGTCATCATTTCCAAACAATACTTAACGGCTGAGGACCGTGTTCTTATTATCGATGATTTCTTGGCTAATGGCGAAGCCTGTCTAGGGCTTGTTGACTTAGTTGAGCAAGCAGGTGCCAGCATTGCAGGAATCGGCATCTGCATTGAGAAATCCTTCCAAGTCGGACGCCAAAAGCTAGATGAAAAGGGCATTTCTGTCCATTCAATCTGCCGTATCGCTTCCCTAGATCACCAAACCATCCAATTTCTTGAGAATTACCCCAAATAAAAACAGGTTGCCATTTTACTGGCAGACCTGTTTTTGTATCCATAATTTCATAAAAAATTTAAGAACCTGTATCCATCAAAATGATTTGATCCATGCCCACTACTTTTTCCTCCCTTCTAAACAAACTTTTGCAGGTCTACTGACCATTTAGCTAAAATATCTAACAGCAAAGAGGCGAAAAGAAGCAGGCAAGGGCAAAGTAGCTAGGAATAGCGATTCTAAATCTTGAGATAACGTCTCATTGAGTTAACTGCTCCGAAAGATCCGATCAGGATCCCTATAACAAAGAGGGCAATAACCATTCCAGGGATAAAGTATTTAGGATCGATCATGGACAAATTCTGAGGAATCAACTGAGGATTGAGTGCCGTATAAGCCACATCGTAGCCAAAATAAATCAAGAGTGCTGGGATCACAGCTCCTAATAGACCTACCCAGCCACCTTCCAATAGAAACGGCCCTCTAATATAAGAATTCTTAGCTCCTACTAGTCGCATGATTTGAATTTCACGGCTACGTGAAATAATAGTAATCCGAACAGTATTGGAAATCAAGAAAACAGCTGTAAAGAGCAAGAGAATCGTTGCCACAGCACCCCAAATGCGGATATTCTGTGCCAGTTTGAAGAGATTATCCATTTTGATCCCACCGTACTCAACTTTAGCAACACCATTAATGTCTTCAATCTGCTTAGCTGTTTCTTTGACTACATCTGGCGAAGTCGTATCAATGACATAGGTGTCATACAAAGGATTGGCATCCCCTTCAAAGATACTCCAAGTATTTCCCATCTTCTGCTTGAGCAACTCAAGCTGGTCGTCTTTACTAGAGAAGGTGATTGATTCAATCGTTTTCAGCTCAGCAATCTGGTCATAAACAATATGGTAACTCTCATTTGGAACAGTTTCCCCCATATCGTTAACCCTAGTCTCTTGATTATCTGTTGAATCCACTCGCAAGAAAACGTTGATTCGGACATTATTTTCAATATCCGTGGCAATCTTAGCTGTATTCAAGATCACAGAAGCAAAAATCCCTACCAGGGTCAAGGTTATCGTTACCGTACTGATTGCAGCAACCGTCATCCAGCCATTGCGCTTGAGGCTTAAAATAGACTCCCAAAGATGGCGGAAAAATCTTCTAATCATTGTAACCGTACTCTCCTTCCGCTTCATCTCGGACTACACGCCCGTTCTCGATGGCAATAACCCGGTGGCGAAGGGTATTGACAATCTGGCTATTATGCGTTGCCATGAGGACCGTCGTTCCCTGAAGGTTAATGCGCTCTAAGAGATGCATGACCTCCCAAGAATTCTCAGGATCTAGGTTACCTGTCGGTTCATCAGCGATCAAAACTTTAGGATTGTTAGCAATCGCACGTGCAATCGCTATCCGTTGCTGTTCTCCACCTGACAATTCGTTTGGAAAAGAACGAACCTTATGCTTTAAGCCTACCAAGTCCAAAACTTCCATGACCCTTTTCTTGATCACGTGTGGACGTTCCCCAATGACCTGCATCGCATAGGCAATATTTTCATAAACTGTCTTGCGTGGCAAGAGTTTGTAATCTTGGAAAACAACTCCAACCGAACGTCGCAAATAGGGGACATCCTTCTTTTTGATCTTTAGTAAGTCAAAGCCAGCTACCTTGAGACGTCCCTTATCAATTGTGACCTCACGGTAGAGGCTGCGGATAAAGGTTGACTTCCCTGCACCTGACGGACCTACAATATAGGCAAACTCCCCTGGCTCAATGCTAACACTGATTCCTCTCAGGGCTGTTGTGCCATTGTCATACTTCTTGACAACGTCACGCATTTCAATAATTCCCATAGTAAAATCCTGTAAAAACAGTTCCTTTCAAAAATTGTGAGACAGTTTTATTGATCGTTTAAACGCCACTTGAGATAAGCGTCGATAAACCCATCAATTTCTCCGTCCATAACCTTATCAACTTGAGCAACTTCATAATTGTTCCGGTGGTCTTTGACCATAGTATAAGGCGTAAAAACATAGGAACGGATTTGACTGCCCCATGTGATTTCACGCTTATCTCCCTTGAGCGCACTCACTTCAGCCGCCTTTTTCTCCTGCTCAAGCTGATATAATTTAGCCTGGAGCAATTTCATGGCGCGGTCACGGTTACCATACTGGGTCCGATCAACAGTAGATTGGGTCACAATCCCTGTTGGCAAGTGGGTCAAGCGAACTCCCGTCGAAACCTTGTTAACGTTCTGACCACCTGCTCCTCCTGATCGGAAGGTATCCATCTTGACTTCATCATCACGGATTTCAACCTCTATGGTATCATCCAATTCTGGCATCACTTCTACCGAAGCAAATGAAGTGTGGCGGCGTTTGGCAGAATCAAAGGGAGAAATCCGAACCAAACGATGCACGCCCATCTCAGATTTCAAAAGACCGTAGGCGTTCACTCCAGTAAACCCTAAAGTCACGGACTTGATGCCCGCCTCATCACCTGCTTGATAATCTAAAACCTCAACTCCAAAGCCTTTGGCATTGCCAAAACGCTGATACATCCGCAGAAGCATCTCTCCCCAGTCCTGAGCTTCTGTACCGCCAGACCCTGGATGGATTTCCAGAATAGCATTATTGTGGTCATAAGGCTCGCTCAAGAGCAAGGTCATCTCATAGTTGCTCAGCAGCTGATCAAGCTCCCTCAGGTGCTCAGTCAAATCGCTTCTAAGACTCTCATCCTCTGCTAACATCTCTAGGTAAAGCTCGCTTTCCTCATGCAATTCCTCCATCTTGTGGAAATTGTCATAAGTCATTTTTAGCGCATTGAGTTCTTGCGATGTCTTTTGGGCAGCTTGGTTATCGTTCCAAAAATCAGGCTCAGTCATCTTATTTTCCAAGATGGCGATGTCTTCCTCCAAGCGATCTAAGTCAAAGAGACCCCCTGAATGAAGCTAATTTGGCACGGTTGTCATCTATTTTCTGTCTGATTTCAGCAGTATCCATAAGGCCTCCATTCTAATCTATCTCGTTATTATATCACAAACTAGCGTATTTTGCCAAGAAAGCACGTTGCTCTTCTAAAATCCCTGGATGGTCCGTCTCTATCCCAGCTACCAGCTCAATCATGGCTGGGTTTGGCTGCTTGGCTAACTCCCCCAAGGCCCAGATGGCCGTTGCCACATGGATATCATTTTGCCTCTTATCAATGATTTCAAGCATTTTGGGAATAGCAGAGCGGTCATTGGCATTAGCAAGCGCAATGATAACATTACGTTGCAAGATGTTTTTACCTCTCCAGGCACCTGCAATATGCCCAAATTTGGCCTTAAAGTCACCATTTGACAACTCCAAAAACGGCAATAATTTTGGATGGGCCAATTCTGGATCAATTTCTGTTGCCAAGGGATTATTGATTCCCTTATTATAAGGACAACAAATCTGACAAATATCACAGCCATAGATAACCGTCTTAATTTTCTTACGAAATTCCAAATCCATCATGCCCTTGTCCTGAGTCTGAAAAGACAGACAGCGACGAGCGTTCATAGTACCGTCACCAATCAAACAAGAGGTTGGGCAAGCATCCAGACACCTCGTACAGTCCCCACAGTCATAATCCACTGGCTGATCCGGGGCAATGTCCAGATTGGTAATCAATTCCCCTAAAAACATATAAGAGCCAAATTCCTTAGATATAACCAAGCCATTTTTCCCAATAAAGCCAATACCTGCCCGTCTAGCAACTGCTGTGTCCACAAGAGCTCCAGTATCCACCATACCCTTGTATTCAAAGTCAGCTGTCAAGGCCTCTATCCCTCTGGCTAATTTATCTAATTTCTCCTGAAGCACATAGTGGTAATCCAGTCCCCAAGAGTTGGGCGTGAATTTTCCACGCTTGTAAGCCGTCTTAGGCGGATGGATAGGAAGCTTATGCGGGTAAGCAACAGCAATCGAAATGATAGTCTTAGCAGACGCCAAAGAAAGGCGCGGCTTAACCCGCTCCTCAATGTTTTTATGTTCAAATCCTGAATTGCGCCCTTCTTCTACCGAGGCTATCAGTGACTTTTCCAAATAGGCAAAGTCATCCGCTGTTGTAAACCCGATTTTAGAAATCCCAATTTCCCGACTGAGGGCAATAATATCTTCCTTGAGTCCCATATAGTTATTGTAGCACAGGCTAGTCAATTATCCAATCCTTCTATAATATTCTTATAACGTTCTAGGCAAAGTCCAACGAGCAGGCATTACCCGTTCGTTGAATTTACTATATTAGAACACTCATACCGTTCAACTGTTCTTAAATCTAACTAACCTCTTTCTTATTCCTTCCATTTTAATATCGCCACCAAGCTCAAGCTAAGCATGCCAAGCATAGTTAAGCGTGCTAATACCGCTTGATCACCTGTTTTCAGCAATGGTTTAGTTGACACAACAATTTCTGGTACTGCTATTGTCTGAGAATACGTTACAACTGGTTAATTATTATTTGCTGCTTCACTTGGATTTGGATATGGACTGAAATCCAACGGAACTGTGCCCTTATCCCATTCATCCTGACTGCTTAACCCATCGCAATTTTGGATGCTATCAAAGACCCGAGTTGGCGATAGAACCCAAACTGGTTCTTGGTTTTTTACTAGCCTTAAAAATCATAGGTTATCCATCAAATTTCATCTCTACTCCAGATATGACAGTTGTCAAACTAGGTTTACCAATGTTGGACCGTCACTCATTGCTTGATTTTGCAATATTAACACCTATACAAAAAACGCAACTTCTTCACAGGTCAGCTTCCTATCCTCTTTCAAGACGGAGTTCTTCTCATTATCTTTAACGCAGTTCAATGCCTCACTAATCGCTGTATCTAGGTAACGCTTAGGATTCTTGAGATCTTTCTGAATTCCCTCCACATTTCAGAAAAGACTACTCTCCTCGAAGTATTCTTTATTGTAAAAAATTGTTTACAATGTTTGGTAAAAGCTCACAATTCTTTTCTAACTAGTTATTTTTTCATTATCAGTCTTAGCCAAAATTTACCATTACTATTTCACTCCGTTTCATAGCTAGTCTCCGTCTATCACACTTATAGATTACTTTTTCTTTTCAAATCACTAAAAATAAATTATTTTTATAAATTTTGTGCTCTATTTCTTCATCTCACATCTAATTGCTTTATAATAGATAACAGAGCAATTCTTCCATGTACCATTATCCAGTTAATCTTTTAGAAAGATGTTCGGCCTCTGGCTGGATAAACCTACAATAGTTTATGCTCTCCTTCATCTTAACTAAAAATGATAGTACTAGAATATGGCATATGGAAACAATGGCTCAATCTGTAATCTATAAATAGTTGGAGGATTTTTGAATGTCACAGTCAATAACAAGTTATGGCACCGCTTTTAGAAAGTTACGCCAACAACGTGGTTATAAGCTCAAGGAAGCTGCTGAAGGTATTGTCAGTCCGCAATTTCTCAGCCGATTTGAAAGAGATCTCGCGGGTATCTCAATTGATAAATTTGGACGACTCCTCGTCCGAATCGGTGCAAGTTGGAATGATTTTCTACGGTGCTATAAAGGCGATAGCATTACACAATTGATCAGTACCTTGGAAGATTTCAACGAACTTTACGATGCGAGGGACTTCTATCAGTTAGCACAATCTGCAAGGAATGCTGTTAACCAAAGCTACACAGACCACAATCTGCTTCAGCGCTTAATTAACGATATGATTGATGCCCATTTAGCCATTCTGAATCAACAAACGGACCAATATCAGAACAAATTTTCTTTTTTGAATAACTACCTTTCTTCAGTTGACACATGGGGTGATTTAGAATGGTTTTTGTACTCCTTTATCCTAGACGAATGTCCTGTTTCTATGGTAACGTTCAGAACCAGACAAGCCATTACCTTACTTAGTGCTTGTGAACCATCTTGCATGACTCCCAAAGCCCTTATGAGAGTTATTTTCCATGGTATCCGGTTTCTCTACCAAAATTCCTTACTAGACGAGGCAGAAGCTATCATTAAAGCTTTTGATAAAGCGATAAAATGTGCCAAGTACACAACTTATATCAATGAGCACCTAGCACTAAAATGCTATAGCGCCATTATCATGGTTCTACGCCACCAACCAGAGGGACTAGAGCTAGCCAAGTCCTGTATGACCTTGTTTGAACTATTCGAAACCGATTTAGAAATTTCCCATCTCAACCTCTCAAAAAATAGGTTCTTTACCTTTATCGAAAAACATCGCGACAAATCGATTCCGTTTGAATGGTAGAAAACACTTTATAAAATCTGTACAGAAAAGTATTGCCTTTTCACTGTTGGAAGTCCTCATAAGAACGCCTTTTTTAGCTTCTTTAGGGATAGCAGGTAGTGTAGATTTGCGTCTTGGTTTAAATTTTACAGCTCTAGCCAGATCAATGGGAGCGATAGAAAGGTATCCTTTACGGATGTGCCGATAGACAGTTGAGGAGCTGATATCAAGGGTATGAGTTTTAAGGATGTGATAGATGTGCTGTCCCTTTTTCACACCATCAGAAATGACTTTATCCATGTCCCAGAATGTTTGAGAGTTGAGGGGTGTTCCTTCTCGAGCCTCAACGAGGGTTTGTTCGTATTGTTTTTGAGCATGTTTAGCGAGGTATAAGATTTTCTTGTAGCCACAGTTTTGTCTTCTCTTAGGACAGCTGTTACAGACAAAGGGAGCTTTATCAAGGAAAAGACAAGGAAGAATGTCACTAGTAGAAGAGCGGACCTGTCTGTTACGTTTGACCTCTTTGGAAACGGTAGTAGGATTTTTTAGGATAGTTTGTCCAATGGCTTTGAAGGTTTCTCCACGTTCTAAGCCAAGTTGGATGTCATTGCGGTCTGAGAGGGTAAGGTGTTTATATTTTGCCATAGTAAGGACTCATTTCTAGTACAAACGTCTCAGACTTAATTCCACCATAAAAATCCGTTTTAGGCTAAAGCTAAAGTGGAACTTACTTTGGGAAATTAGCGTTCCGTAATTTTTTTCGATTTATCCGTTTTTTAGTTGAAAAGAGAAACAAAAAGGAGTAGAATAATTTCTTTAGAAGAAAGGAAGGTTCAAATGAAAAAAGGATTTGATAGCGAGACCTATCTGGAGGAACAGAGCCGTTTTATCATGGAGCGTGTCAATGCACATGATAAGCTCTATCTGGAGTTTGGTGGCAAGTTAATCGGTGATTTTCACGCCATGCGTGTATTGCCTGGTTTCGACCCAGATGGTAAGGTTAAATTGCTTCACCGCTTGCGGGAACAAGCCGAGATTATTATCTGTATCTACGCTGGTGATCTCGAAAGCAATAAGGTGCGTGGTGACCTTGGTATCACCTATGACCGCGACTTGCTTCGGATGATCGACGATCTTCGTTATTGGGATTTGAGCATCAACAGTGTCCTCATCACACGCTACACCGGTCAGCCGGCAGCAACTCAATTTAAGGCAAAATTAGAGCGTCACGGCCTCAAGGTCTACACCCATGGCTACACTGAGGGCTATCCGTTCGATGTGGATACCATTGTTAGCGATGCTGGGTATGGGCAAAATGCTTTTATCGAGACAACTAGACCCCTAGTCATCGTGACAGCACCAGGTGCTAACAGCGGTAAATTAGCAACTTGCCTCAGCCAGCTCTACCACGAAACCAGACTTGGCAGAAAAGCTGGATATGCAAAATTTGAAACCTTCCCCGTCTGGAATTTGCCTCTCAAGCATCCTGTCAATGTAGCCTATGAATCCGCTACTGCTGATTTAGAGGATGTCAACCTCATCGACCCCTATCATTTAGAAAAATACGGTGTCACAACAGTTAACTACAACCGAGATATTGAGGCCTTCCCCCTCTTAAGGCGTATTTTGACTAAAATCAACGGTTCTGACATCCCTTATTATTCTCCGACTGACATGGGAGTCAACCGTGTCGGCTCTGCCATTTTTGATGATGAAGTGGTCCAAGAAGCTGCGAAACAGGAAATCATCCGTCGCTACTATGCGCTGCAAGTGGACTATAAAAAAGGAATCGTTAGCCTAGAAGCTGCTCAAAGGGGCAAACTCATCATGGATGAGATGGGATTGAGTCCTAAGAATCGCCCAGTCGTAGCCGCAGCGAACCAAAGAAGTCAAGCCATCAAGGAACCTGTCGTTGCTATACAATTGCCAGATGGCCGGATTATCACAGGTAAGCGAAGCCAAAGCATGACTTCTGCTGCTGCTTGTCTGCTCAACTGCCTCAAAGCTTTAGCGAATATCAGTGAAGACCTCCACTTGATGCCTCCTGTAATCTTAGACGCTATCAATAAACTCAATCACAACCAATTCCAACATGAGGACAAAATCATTGACAGCAAGGAGGCGCTGATTGCCCTCAGCATGTCAGCAGTGACCAATCCCTCTGCTGAAGCTGCTCTTCAACAGTTGGAGCATTTGCGACACCTGCAAGCCCACAGTAGTGCTATCCTGCCTTCTGCCGACGAAGCTGTTTTTAGGGACCTAGCTATTATGGTAACGAGTGAACCTAAATTTGCAACCGAAAGCCTCTTTTACGGCAATTAAGCCTCAACGGTAGTCAAGTTAAATAACCTCTTTTTCGAGGCTGGGACAAAAGTTCTAACCTCTCAAGTGATTTTTAATTTTCAAACAAGGCGCAGTGGTTGAGTGGGCTCCTAATTCGCTGACTTATAAGCTTTTACAGCCCTAACGAATGAGGGAAATATCTTTCCCAAATTTCCAACCTCAAACAGTCACTTCCCTGACTGTTTAAGCTATGCGAAGGTGGGCTAACGACTCATCGAATTCTGGCGAATTACCGATTTTTCTCCCACTTCCCATTTCCCAAGATACAGTCCTAAAGAAACACTATCCACCACTGCTTAGTCGAGCCGTGCTGAAGTCTATTAAAGAGCTAGTCATTTGATTGACTAGCTCTTTATTACATCTAGAGTAAGGCGATGAAAAGGCAACAGTTTTCTGTACAGAAATTATAAAGTGTTTTTCTTAAACAATCACTCTCCTAGTCATCGGTGTTTGATAGTTGAGGCTGCCGTGAATACGATGATGGTTCCACCAGTGGACATCGTCTTTCGTTTTAAGAGTGAGCTCTTCCAGGGTATGGAAATTCTCCTGTTGAATAAATTCAATTTTAAATGACCGATAGGTGCTTTCAGCCACGGCATTGTCATAAGGGCAACTAGCTTGACTAAGAGAACGGGTCGCTAGCATCTCATCAATCAGCTGATGATCGAACTCCTTGCTCCGATCCGAGTAGAAGAGGTTGACCTTGGTCAGGGCATAAGGAATACTTTGAATGGCTTGTTTGACGATCTCTGCAGTCTTGTACCAGCCAACCGCTAGACCAATGATTTCTCGATGAAAGAGGTTGATCATGAGGCAAACGTAAGCCCAAAGCTGATCAACACGGACATAGGTCAATTCCGTGACAAGGGCTTCTAAAGGCTAGTGTTGGTCGAATTGTCGATTTAAGAGATTAGCCTCGTGCTTCCCTTTAGAACGAGGCTTGAAGGCAGCTTTCAGGCATTTCTTGATTTTCCTAGTCCCGTATCTGAACTTGCTTTCAGAGAAAATGGTTCTAACCTTTCCTTTTTGTATTTATCTTTATTAGCGGCGATTACTTCCCTTTTGGCGCCATAACACCTGTGCTTGCTTTAGGATATCGACCTGCATTTCAAGCTCTTTGTTTCGCTTTCTAAGAGCTATCAGCTCCCGCTGTTCATCGGTAAGATTATCAATTGATTTAAAAGATCCCGTTGTTTTAGCTTGTCTCACCCACTTGTCAAAGGTCGAAGGGTTAACTCATATTCTTTGATCAGCGCACTTCGTTTCATACCCGCATTGTGAAGGTCAACGATTTGTTGTTTGAAATCATCCGTGAAGTGACGACGTATTTTTCTAGACATAAAGGAGTTCTCTTTTCTTTAGTTCAGTGTAGAACACTTTATTCTTTTGTCTGGTTTAGTGTAACCGATTCAATCATCAGAAAATAGACAGAGAACAACTTTGATTCCCTGTCTATGTTGCTATCATAAGTTTTTTATCAATAGACTTTTAAAATGACCGACTGCGCAGTGTTCCTGTCCATCTGGGAGCGTTTGAAAGAGATAACTTAGAAGAGTTCTTTGTAGTAGGAGATGGTTTCTTCCAGGGTTGGTGTAAACGGATTTCCAGGCGCACAAGCGTCAATCAGGGCATTCTTAGACAGGTATTCAAAGTCGAAGTCGTCTTCTTTAATGCCCAACTCTGTCAGTTTTTTCGGAATGCCCACCGTAGCAGAAAGTTTTTCGATTTCAGCAATGGCATAGTCTGCACACTCTTCGTCTGTTTTGCCATCGATTTGCATGCCAAGCGCTTTGGCCACATTGCGGAAGGCAACTGGTACACGTTTGGCATTTTCACGTTCGATGATTGGCAACAACATGGCACAGCAAACACCGTGTGGCAAATGATACACAGCTCCGAGCTGGTGAGCCATAGAGTGCACATAGCCAAGACCGGCATTGTTGAAGGCCATACCACCAAGGAAAATGGCATTGACCATAGCTTCACGCGCTTCGATGTCTTGACCATTTGCCACAGCGCGAGGGAGGTATTCTTTGATGAGTTCAATGGCTCCGATAGAGAGTTTCTTGGTCACATCGTAAGCACCTGGGGTTACCAAAGCTTCGATGGCATGGGTCATGGCATCCATACCTGTTGCTGCAGTCAGATTAGCTGGTTTAGACAACATGAGTTCTGGATCGTTGACTGACATGATGGCTAGGCTGTTTTTATCTACCATAACCATCTTGACCTTGCGTTCTTCGTCCGTAATCACGTAGTTGATGGTGATTTCAGCTGAAGTTCCTGCAGTTGTATTGATGGCCACAACTGGCAAGCCCTTGTTGGCAGACTTGTGCAAACCTTCTAAGTCTTGTGGAGTGACATCATTGGTTGCCATCACAGAGATACAGCTAGCCGCATCCTGAGGAGAACCACCACCGACAGAGACGATAAAGTCACAGTCGCTCTCTTTCAAAACAGCCAAACCATCGTAGACATTCTTGCAAGATGGGTTTGGATCCACATCCTCAAAGACAATGTAGTCAATACCCGCTGCTGTTAGGGGAGCTGTCACTTTTGGCAATATCTCGCTAGAAGCTATAAAATGGTCTGTCACCACAAGAGCTTTCTTGAACCCTAGATCTTTAACATAGTCACCAAATTCATTAATGACTCCACGGCCGATGAGGTTGACTGCAGGAACATAAAAAGTTGACATGGGTAATTCTCCTTAATATATTATTTTTTGGTTACGTTTACATTATACCTTTTTGAAGAGGTTTCTTCAAGCAAGAAATGTGATTTTTTTCACTTTATTTGCTAACTATTAAGAGCGACCTGCGCTCTCAACAATCTTTCAGAGACTAAGCAATACGCCTCGTCTATTTAAATGATTTGAACAAAAGGGTGAATGAAGAAGAGGGAAAATAACTGAACATCTCCCCTTGCGACCGACTCGAGACAAAAGGCTCACTTATCCCTCTCTCTTCTATTAGTTAGAAGCTTTTCTGATTCCTTATAGGTCTAGAAAACCTTCCTGTGGTTTTTGACCGAAATAATCCGCAATATCTTGCAACTCTTGGTCTGTGATTTCCTGAAGAATTTGTCCACCTTGAGCCCCAACTTGTGAGAAAATCATAGCAGCCTTTTCAATCACTTCAACTAAACCATAAGTCTCGTCAAGACTAACGCCAGAAGCAAAGAGGCCATGATGTGGCCAGAGGACCGCTTGGAAGTTAGCCATTTTTTCAGATGTCTTAACCCCGATTTCATTAGTCCCTGGGGTCATATAAGGAATAATCCCAATCCCTTCTGGGAAGACCACGATAGATTCTGCTTGCATTTTCCAAAGAATCCGTGAAAAATGGCGTTCATCTAGCGGTTGGGTAAAACTCATCGCAATGAGATTGGTTGGATGGCAATGGAAAATCACACGTTGAGCAGGATTAACCTTGAGCCGTTCAATATGACTCATGAGGTGACTTGGAAACTCTGAGGTCGGTTTACCGCCATCTTCAAATCCCCAAACAATGTCATAACGTTGCCCATCATCGGAAATTTTAACCAAGCCTAAATCCAAGTTCGGACGGCTATAAACATTACGGAAGTAACGGCCTGTCCCAGTCACCAGATAATAGTAGCCCGCAAGTGCGGAAGCGTCAAAACCAAGTTCATAAGTCGCTTTGACCTCTTGGACGTCTTCGTAAACCGCTACTTCTTCTGGTAGGAGACGGTAAGATACATTGCCACCATTACGCTCATCCCAGTAACGGAGGTAAGATTCACGTGTCACTTCACGCATATTCAATACATAAGGGGAGTCAATAAATTTAGTCATAGTGATGATGTGAAGGGCCATAGAGAAGCGACCGAACAAAGGGTTACTATCAGCGATTTTTCTATAAAATCACTTTTTCAGTCACTTCCAATCCGAGTCGACTAGCTCGGTACGCCCTCCTTCCTTTCTTTCTATCAGTTATTTTTCACTTTTATAAGCTTTTGAAGAAAGCTAGCCTTACACTCAGCCTTCAACTAGTGCATACAGGAGCTATCGCTTAACCGCGTTCTGCTAGGACAGCTTGTTCGTAGTCTTGAACTTCTTTCAGCCAATCCAATCCAACTGGCACGCCATTTTGCTCACAGAAATAATTCCAAACATCTGCATAAGGGAAATCCTTCAATTCTTCTGTGTAAGCCAAGCGAGACGTCAAGTCAAATTTGTTCTCTAAGGCTTTCAGTTGCTCTGTGGGTTCAAGAAGCGCCTTAAGTAGGGCTTTTTGTGTATTACGAGTTCCAATCACCCAAGCTGCAATACGGTTAATCGTCGCATCGAAGAAATCCAGACCGATCACCGTCTTGTCCAGTAAACCGTTTCGGACAATTTCCTTCGCAATATCTTGCAGTTCATCATCCATAATCACCACATGATCAGAATCCCAACGCACAGGACGTGAAACATGGAGCATGAGGGCTTTTTCACTAAAGAGTGACAGCGAAGACAGCTTATTGGAAATAACTTCTGTGGGATGGAAGTGCCCAGCATCTAAAAGAATAGCCTTGTTGCGTGTCAAACCGTAGCCCATATAAAACTCGTGAGACCCCACTGTATAGGCTTCTGCTCCCAGTCCAAAAAGCTTGCTTTCAACAGTATCTACGTTGTACTTCTCATCAATTTCTATTGAGAAAATCTCATCCAAGGATTCCATGAGGCGTTTACGAGGGGACAAACGGTCAACAGGATTGTCCTTGAACCCATCTGGCACCCAAAAATTGGTGTAGCAGGTCTGGCCCAATTCTTTTCCGAAATACTCAGCCACTCGGCGACTACGTTTCCCGTGCTCAATCCAATACTCACGGACCGCCTTATCTGGGTGAGAAAGTGTCAGACCATCTTTCATCATCGGGTGTGAGAAGAAGGTCGGGTTAAAGTCTAAACCAAGACCTTGTTCCTTGGCCCAAGCTACCCATTTTTCAAAGTGTTTAGGTTCGATTTGATTTAAATCAATCGCCTCATCAGTATCTAGGTAAATCGCATGGAGGTTCAGTTTATGCTTACCGGGAATCAGTGAATAAGCCTTCTCCAAATCTGCACGAAGCTGTTCTGGCGTATGCGCAGCCCCGGGATAGTTCCCTGTGGACATGATGCCACCTGTTGTTTCACCATCTGGGTTTAGGAACCCTTTAACATCATCTCCCTGCCAACAATGCATGGAAATCTTGATCTCTTCTAATGTCTTGAGAGCAGCATCTGTATCAACACCGATGCTGGCATACTTAGCTTTGGCCTCTTGATAACGTTGGTCGATTGTAGTCATGATAAGTCTCCTGTTTTACAAATGATTTGAATAGGGTACGCAATCGGCAAAGGATGTCTTGCGTGTTAAGCGTTTGGGGACGGCAATTGATATGCCTTCCTGCTTTTTTAGAATACCGTTTCCTGGTATCTTTTGAGATGATCACCCTCAGCCAAGGCTTGTGGTTCAAAGGTGTCTAGCGGTTGATGTTCAACTAGCCATTGTCGAGCTTCTGCTAAGTCCTTCAACTGACTAGATGCAATCATCTGAACCATGATGTTACCGATGGCTGTCGCTTCGCCAGGGCCAGCGATGACTGGTTTACCGATCAAGTTGGCTGTCAATTGGTTCAATAAGGCAACATTGCTGCCACCTCCCACAATGTGAAGCACCTGGAGGGATTTTCCAGTCAAGCTCTCCAACACTTGCCACTCGTGCGCATAGGCCAAGGCTAGGTTAGAATAGACGCACATGACCAGCTCACCCACTGTCTCTGGGACAATTTGCCCGCTCTCACGACAGGCCGCTTGGATTTCCGTAATCATATTGTCTGGGTTAGTAAACCGGTCGTCGTTTAGGTTGATATACTGCAAGAAGGGCTCGACTTCCTTAGCCTGCTCTGCCATTTCCGCAAAAGAATACTGATAATCTAGCATCCGAGCAATCTCTTGAACAGCCCACATGCCGGTGATATTTTTGAGGAATCGATAGGTCTGGTAGGCTCCCCATTCATTGGTGTAGTTCTCTTGGAAAGCAGCCTCCGTCACGATCGGTTGATCTGTTTCCACCCCAATGAGGGACCACGTTCCGCTAGAGATATAGGCGTAATTGTCCCTAATAGCCGGCACACCGACCACTGCTGAAGCGGTGTCATGGGTCGCCACCGCAATGACCTGAGTCTGCGGCAAATCGTAAGTCTCATAGAGTTCTGGTCTCAATTCGCCAATGATTTGACCAGTTTCGATCAAGTCAGGGAGCTTGTCCAAGGCAAGCCCTGCAAGAGCCAACAAGTCTTGATCGTAAGTGCGACTATGGATATTGAGGTACTGAGTCGTCGAGGCATTGGTCACTTCCCCTGTCTTTTGACCCGTCAAGTGATAGGCGATATAGTCTGGAATCATGAGAAGCGACTGGGCTCGCTCCAGCCATTCCTTGTCTTCAGCATAGACCTGATAAAGCGTGTTAAAGTTCAAAAACTGAATGCCCGTCTTATCATAAATCTTAGCTTTAGGAACCTTTTCAAAGACCTGGTCCATAACTCCCTGAGTCCTACTATCCCGGTAGGCAATCGGTTCTGCCAAGAGTTGCCCTTCCTCATCAAGAAGAACATAATCCACCGCCCATGTATCAATACCAACCGTACAAGCCTCTATTCCTCTGGCCTTAACTTTTTCTAAACCAACCAGAATCTCTTCGATCAGTTTAGTCAAGTGCCATCGGTCATGGCCATCCTGCTTGGTAAATCCATTTTTAAAACGATGAATTTCGACTAACTCAAGGGTCTGGCTAGTATCTGCCAAAATGACACGGCCACTGGAGGCTCCGATGTCAACTGCAACATGATAGGTCATCGATCACCCTTCTTTCTGATTGTTATCGTTTACAGTTATTAGTTTACCATTTGGAGGCATTGTGGTACAATGTCCTTAAAACAGAAAGGTTGTATCAAATTTACAGGTTTAGAAGGCGATAGATGAATCAACTCAATGACTGGCTCTTTCAACATACAGAGCACGAAGACAGGCAACTCAATGAACAGCATTTTGTCAGTGACTTTAAAGAATTAGAACAGGTTGATAGCCTCACAGTCCCCATCATCAGCCAGCACATTTTCGGGACCAATAAGGACGTCTATATCAGCAAGCACAGCCGATTTGCAAATTACCCAGCCCACGCTCACCAGTTTTTAGAGATTAACTATGTCTATCATGGCAGCTGCCGACAGATCATCAACGGTAAAGACTATACCTTTCAGGCTGGGGACATTATTCTCATGGATACAGACAGTGTCCACTCCATCCAAGCCCTTGGCGAAGAAGATATCCTGCTTAACATTCTCTTCCAAGACAAGGCTATTTCGCTAGAATGGCTAAGCCAACTCCAAAGCCACAACAGCCTCATTTACCAACTCCTGCTGAGTGAAACCTTATTGGAAAAAGAGCAGAGCAACTTTGCCATTTTTCCTGCAGATAAAACCAAACACGTCCTACCACTCTTGGATCAACTCTTGGAGGAATATTTCTTCCCAGGCGATTTTTCGGATAAAATAATCAGTCACTACCTGTCCATCCTCATGTACCACCTAGCTCGTACCCTCTCTCAGGTCAAGCAGGAAACCCTACTTGATAAGACCAGTGACCCCTATACCAAGGTGCTGGAGATGATTGATCGGGATTATGAAACCTTAGATCTTAGCTCCCTGGCCAACAAGTTAAATTTTAACAAAAACTACCTGAGCAATTTAATCAAGCAACGCAGTGGCAAAACGTTTACCCAGCTCCTCCACCAAAAACGCCTCTCACGCGCCAAGCTCCTGATCGAATCCACACTACTCCCCATCCATGAGATTGCTCAACAAACTGGTTTTTCAAATCGAACCTTCTTTTACAAAAAATTTGAAGA
This sequence comes from Streptococcus ovuberis, assembly GCF_012396585.1. GTDB lineage: Bacteria > Bacillota > Bacilli > Lactobacillales > Streptococcaceae > Streptococcus > Streptococcus ovuberis. The sequence continues at coordinate 9,722 of NZ_JAAXPR010000005.1, read as the reverse complement.
AGCCTATGGGATTAAACCAGGGGACCTGCGACAATAACCTGCTCATCAGACGATCAGCAGGTTATTTCTGAGCTATTTTAGCAAATATAACTATCCACTGTACTCAAAGAAAATCAAGAATCAATAAAGACAGATTTTTAACCTCAAATTCAAGAAAGTTTGGTTAATATCTACACCAGTTTAGAAAAAATAGTATCTATTTTCTTTCTGAATGCACAACTAATAACAAATAAATAGAAGGGCAAAAAAGTGAGAGAGTGAGTGTTCTCAAGGCCAGAAAATAGGGGAAATTTCGTTTCCTTCGTTTGCTAGGATTGTTCAGTTGATAAAATCAACATATCAGTGGACGAATCCCTTGTAACTCACATTTTCTTACCTTCAAGACTTATAGGCCTCGAAGTATTCAACTACAGTTTATTGATTACTTCTTCAAAAACTGTTGAATGGCTAGAACTCCTATACCAGCCTTCGTCTAATTTATATGATGACAAACAAACACCTCCACTAGAAAATCTAGCGGAGAGGCTTGATCACAAATTATTTTTCTGCTCTTGTCATAGCTAATTGCGGACTTAGAGGAACCCAAATCGGAATAAAGAAATACCAAATTTTCCAATTATAGTGTTCATAATTTTGGAGAAAATACACAAAACCAAAGATAGATAAGGGAATTAAAACACCATCCAATAACATCAGAAAACTGTCAACCTCAAAAAAGTCAAGCTTACCGAGCAGAAAAAGGCTGAAGCGAAACAGTTCTAACATTCTATAAATCTGAAATAAGCGCATTTCCCCTCCTCCTTTCATCTTTTAAAAAATCCTCAATTGACCATCAAAGAAACGCCTCTTCTCTGATTAGCAACCAGTTCAACCATTGTAATAGAATTGGCTATGAGCAGTTTTATTACTAAATGCTCTTTCATAATATCCCTTACAATACCATTATATACTATTTTTCTTCAGTCGTAAACGGTTTCATCTTTAAGCTATAAGGAAATGCACTGGGGACTGAACCAGTCTGGATTAAATTGTTTCTGTCCGAGATCAGAAATAATGGGATTGCGTGGAAAATCGCATTCTAGTAAATTAACAATTTTTGTGTCACTCTCTTTTGACACCACCTACTTGCAGGACGGTGCTTATCTAACTCCTTCCCCTTCCTCTTGATTCAGAGCATCAATCACTGCTTCATATAGAGGTCTCGCTTCAGGCGCAGCTCCCAAGACCTCGACCAAGGTCATGCCACGCGCCATATCAATCATCGGATTATCCAGCATACCTGGGGCCATTTGATTAAAGAGGTCTATTGCCAGAGGTTGATCCAAAATTTCACCAAAGGTACAGTCTAAACTAAAACGTGCTAGGGTTAAGTCTGTCGCCGTGTCGTATTCGTAACGATAGGTTCCTGATCCAAGTTCCACCACCTCATCTTTTTCTGGAAGATAAAGCTGGGCTGTCGTATTTGCTGGAACAGTAACCTCAACCACAATCCGACCTCCACGGCAAATCCAGTGGCTAGCAATCTCGCCGTAAGGTGTCTCAAGTGTCGCTGTCACCTCATCAATTCCTTTGACAAAGCGGGGCTGGACGGCAAAGGTCTTATAGCCTGGACTGGTCTGATAAATTCCAGCCACCTTGCGGTACATCCAGTCACCGATGGAGCCATAGGCATAGTGATTGAGCGAGTTCATGCCCGATTCATCGAAGCTGCCATCTGGTTTGATCGAATTCCACCGCTCCCAAATGGTCGTCGCTCCCATATTGACCGCATAGAGCCACGATGGGTAGTCCTCACGCATGAGGAGGATCCCTGCTAAGTCATGCGCCCCATTTTCAGACAGGACATGGTTGATGTAGGGCGTCCCCACAAATCCTGTCGCCAGATGATTTTTATGATTTTCGATATTGGTCACCAGGGTCTTCATGATCCGCTCACGGTCCTCAGGACGCGCCAGATTAAAGTGGAGGGATAAGATGGCTCCCGTTTGCGTTTCGCTGACAATACGACCTGTTTTGGTGTAATATTCGTCTTGGAAAGCAGCTAAAACCTCTTCATAGAGCTGAGCATAGCGTTCGGCTTCTTTGTCTTTGGATAATAGCAGAGCTGTTTGACGGACAAGATCTGTCACGTAGAGGTAGTAAGCATTGGCAATCAAGTACTTATCCGTCGCCCCTGTACGGTCTGCACTTTCTTCCTTATCTAAGGCCAACCAGTCACCATATTGGAAACCAGTCATCCAAAGGCCATTGTCACCCGTATGGTTGGTGATATAGTCCACCCACTCGTGCATGACCTGCCAAGACTCTTCTAAAATGCGGAGGTCTCCGTAAGTCTGATAAATCACCCAAGGAACAATGACCGCCACATCCGACCAAGCTGATGAACTATATGACCCCAGAATATCTGGTACCACGTGTGGCACCCCTTTTTCAAGAGAGGAGTCTGCTGCCACATCCTTCATCCATTTGCTGAAAAATGGTGCCACATTATAGTTATAGGCAGCTGTCCAAGAGAAGACCTGGGCATCTCCTGTCCAACCCAAGCGCTCGTCTCGCTGCGGGCAATCCGTCGGCACATCCAAGAAATTTCCGCGCTGCCCCCAGCGAATATTGCTCTGCAATTGATTGATCTTAGGATTGGAGGTTGTGAAGGTTCCAGTCGGTGTCATGTCAGAGTGCAGGACACAGGCGATGAAGGTTGCTTCAGTATCTTCAAAACCTGAGAGGCGGATGTAACGAAAACCATGGAAGGTAAAGTGCGGGCGAAAAACTTGCTCAGTCCCATCACAGATATAGGTATCGACAGAAATTGCTTGACGCAAGGTTTCCTTGTAGAAATTCCCGTCCTTGTCCAAGGTTTCGGCGTGCTCGATGATCAGTTTTTGCCCAGGCCGGCCTTTGACGCGCAGCTCAACCCAGCCTGTCATATTTTGCCCAAAATCAAGGACTCGCTCACCTGCTGGTGTCACGAAATCATCAACCACTTCCAGCCGCTCAGTCATACGGATTGGCTCGTTTTCTTGGGCAACCAAGATAGATTTGTCAAATGGCAAAACAGTGACTTCTCCTGATTGTTTCGAATGGTCAAAGGTATTGATGGTTTCGCCAAGGTAAATTTCACTGGATTGGATAGCTCCAGTCTCCACAGACCAGGTTTCATCAGTAGCAATGGTTTCTTTAGTACCGTCTTCGTAGGTCAAGTTTAACTGCAAAAGAGCACCGACACAATCACCATAGTGGTGGTTTTTCATTTCAAAGCCCATGATACCTGCGTACCAGCCCTGGCCGACTGTGATGGCCAATTCATTTTGTTCAATCAGTTGCTCAGTCACATCATAAATTTGATACTGGAGCCGTTTGTGATAGCTGGTCCAACCCGGTGCTAGGTAGTCCTCGCCGACTTTTTGCCCGTTTAACTCTAACTCATAGACACCCTGAGCAGTGACATAGACCGTCGCTTTCTTAATCGTCTTATTGACCGTAAAGCTTTTTTTAAAAATCGGCGGAGCAATCACTGATTCATCAAAGTTATGTCCAATCATCTCAGCCACAAAATCTTCTGGGTCAAAAATACCAGTTGTAAAGTTGGTGATGGCCTCTGCCGACTGACCGTGATTATTTGAGACGGTAATGGTCACTTGGTATTCTGTCTCGTCTTTCAGGGCTTGCCCAGCGTATTCCACTAAAATCGACTGGTCAGAAACGACCTTTCCTGTTTCCCAGACAGGGATATCTCCCTTTCTCACGGTGATTTGATAAGAGGTCTGGACTGTATTTTCTTGGTCAGTAGATAATTTCCAGGAAAACCGAGGCTGTCTAACGGCTAGACCAAGTGGTTCTTGCTGGTAATCGATTGTTACATCATAGAGTTTCATGGTTCTCTCCTTCTCTTTAAATAGTCAAGGATTGAAAATATCTCGTTTCAATCCTTGATTCTTATTTAGACTTTAAGTTCTAGGACCTTGTCTGCTGGAGTGACATGTGTTGTTGCCACAGATTTAATCTCTTTATAATCGTTAGTGTTGGTCACCAGAACAACCGTTGTATCGCTGAGGCCAGCGGCAGCAATTTTCTCAAGATCAAAGCTACCGATGACATCACCTGCTTTTACCTGATCCCCTTGTGCAACAGTGAGGTTGAAACCATCCCCATTCATGGTTACCGTATTAATACCAATGTGGACAAAGACTTCTGCTCCGTTTGGACTCAGAATAGTCAAGGCATGACCTGTCGCAAAGGCTAGACTTACCTGGCCATCTACTGGTGCGTAAAGCATGCCTTGGCTAGGCTTGATGGCAAGTCCTTGGCCAATGACACCATTTGAGAAGGCTGGGTCATTGACCTCTTTCAAGGTGAAGGTTTGACCTGCAACTGGTGCTAGAACAACCGCATCACTGACGGTAGCTGGCTTATCAAGAATAGGAGCATACTCCTCTGACTGACCCCCAGCTCGCCGCTCTGCTATGCCCGCATAAATCTCAAACATGCGAGATTCCAAGTCAAATTGACGCAAACTCAAATACATTACTAAAGCCAATAGGAGTGGCACATAGATAGAGAAAGTATAAATAGCTTGTCGAACTGCCGGTGTCGCTACTGCTGCTGTTCCATCATAATTCGCCAGTGCTAAGCACCATCCAACAAGAGAGGCCCCGATACCAGAACCGATTTTATTGGCAAAACTTTGGGCACTTGATGAGCGACCAACCATTTTTACACCAAATTTATAATCATTATAATCAACAACCATAGCCATTAAAACACCTGTCAATGCCATGAGTGGGATTCCGGCAAAACCAGTAATCAAGCCCAGTGCTGTGTTGAAAACAAAATTTGTTGGATTGATGATTCGCACAGCCGTACAGATAGCAGTAATCAAAGACATATTTTTCATGAGTTTGGTTGGACCAAATTTTTTAACGAGTGGTGTGATAAGTGCAAATCCCAAGATTGTTGGAATCAACCCCAGCGCACCACCAATAGCAACTAAGTTTTCATTGCCGTAAATCCATTTGGCATAGTAGATACCCGATGCCCCACTGATACCAAAAGATAGCTGGAGAGCAAAATTCACAATGAGTAACAACACCCAATATTTATTTTGGAAAAGTTTAGGGAGAGAATCTTTGAAGGACATTTGAGGCTCTATACCGCTATCTTGAGATACTTCTGTAGTATGATGCGTTGCAGATTCACGCGCATAACGATAACAAATCATCATAGCTAGCGCCACCAAGGCACCGAAAACAGCACCCAACTTAATCCATGCTGACTGACTTCCGCCGAGCATATTCGTCACCGGGATAACAAGAATAGCAATGAACATACCTGAAACGTAACCAGACGCAGCACGCCATGTTCCAATATAAGAACGTTCTTCTTGACTATTAGTTCGAACGATTTGTAGAGACGCGTACGGAATTGAAATTGCGGTAAAAAGTACTGACATCAAAAGGAAGTTTGTTCCTAACACATAGGCTAGTTGAAGTGCATCGCTTCCTTTGGGAACTGTAAATAGCATAGCTAGAAGGACACCAGCCAGCACGCCTGCTCTCAATAGCCAAGGACGATATTTTTCCTTACCTGTAGGCGTATTATCAACGATATTTCCCATAAAAATATCAGTAAAAGCATCTAAGATTTTGTTAATCATGAAGATGGTGGCAATAGCCCCAGCTGCCATACCGACTTTATCCGTGTAGAAGAACGTCAGTTGTCCTATGAGACCACTGATAACATTTAACGAGAATTGTCCAAGCGAGTCAGCAAAATAATCCCATACCCTCATCACTTTTTGAATACCGTCACGGTCACAGCGGATAGCATTCTTATCTTTTTTGACTTTTTTAGCCATAATGAGCCCCTTTATTGTTTTTCTAATTTATTAACTATTGAGTGCATCGACCAGTTGCTGTAACATAGGTTTTTCTATCCCTGGGACGAAGCTAAGCAGTTGACGAAGAGGCATGCCTTCCATCATTGCAGCCATCATTTGATCACTGACAGCATCACCACCGCTATTTTCAGCTACCTCTGCTGCTTCTGGATTCTCCATCACGCTTCCCATGGCTTGTTCCAAAATTATCTTCCCTCTTGGATCAGCCATGATTTCACCCATGGTTGAGTTTAGGGTATAGACTTTTGGCAACGGCTGACCTGGGGTCACATGCACGATGGTGCTAGCGATTGTTTCCTCAGCCGAACGGTCAAAGCTGATCTCGTAGTCCAGATCCTCCACATACCAGTCATGGATTTCTGTTTCCCAGTAGGCAAAGGCGCGCTTATCCAGTTCAAAGGTTACCGTTTTCGTTTCACCTTTTGCTAATTGGATCTTATCAAACGCTCTCAATTCCTTAAGCGGACGAATGAGACGGCTGTCCACAGGTGACACGTAGAGCTGAACCACTTCTTTACCAGCCATTGAGCCAGTATTTGTAACATCAATCGAAACGCTAACTGTTTCTTGATCTGACAATTGCTCTTTATCAACCGTTAGATTGCTATAAGCAAAGCTGGTATAGGACAAACCGTGCCCGAAGGGGAACAAGACTGCTTGATCTTTTGAGGTGTAGTAACGGTAGCCCACAAAGACGCCTTCTGTATAGACAGACTTGTCCTTTTCACCACCAAAGGTCAGGTAGGCTGGAGTATCTTCCAAACGCAACGGGAAGGTCTCAGCCAAGCGTCCGCTCGGATTGACCTGGCCATAGAGGACATTGACGGTTGCAGCTCCTATAGCTTGACCACCCAGATAGACCTCCAAGACGCCTTTTACCTGATCGATCCAAGGCATCTCAACTGGAGACCCGTTATGCAAGACAACAATAATATTTTCTTGAACGCTTGCGACCGCTTCAATCAGAGCAACTTGGTTAGCAGGCATTCTCAGATGCTTTCTGTCATACCCTTCTGATTCAAAGCTATCGGGTAAACCAACAAAGAGCACAGCAATATTAGCTTCTCTAGCCCGTTCAACAGCTTCTGCTTGAAGGGCCTCATCAATCTCTTCGGACTGGTCATCAAAGCCGCGAGCATAGGTCACGTTCTCACCAGCCACTGATAGGGCTGACGTGACCTTGTGGCTGTTAATATGAGAACTCCCTCCACCCTGATAACGTGGTTGCTCTGCATATTGCCCAATAAAAGCAACCTGCTGAGAGCTAGTAAGCGGAAGAATGGCTTCTTCATTCTTCAACAGTACAATGGACTCTTCTGCAAGCTGACGTGCGACTTCGTGGTCGGCCTCTCTGTCAAATACAGCTGAGAAATCCCGGTTTTCTTCGTAACGGTAGAGGATGGTCAAGAGACGTTCCACAGCTTGGTCAAGGACAGCTGGATCCAAGTCTCCTGACTGAACGGCCGCAAGGATTTCTTGCTCATTGCTGAGGTTGCCCCCAGGCATCTCCAATTCACAGCCCGCCTTGAGGGCTGCAACCCGGTCATTCATGGCTCCCCAGTCAGTCACCACATAGCCGTCAAAGCCCCATTCCTTACGTAGGACATCGGTTAGCATGGCTTCATTTTCGCAGAGGTAGGTCCCATTCAGCTTGTTGTAACTGTTCATGATGGTCCAGGGCTTAACCTTTTTGACCATTCCTTCAAAGGATGCCAGATAAATTTCACGTAAGGTTCGCTCATCCACAATGGAGTCGCTGGTCACGCGATGAAATTCTTGGTTGTTGGCTAAAAAATGCTTGGGACTGGTTCCGATGTGTTTGGATTGAACAGCCTTCACATAGGCCGTCGCCATCTCTGAAGAAAGCAAGGGATCTTCGGAAAAATATTCAAAATTTCGGCCACATAGAGGCGAACGCTTGATGTTCATAGCAGGCCCCAAAATAACTCCTACATCTTCCGCTTGACATTCCCTGCCTAGGGTCTCTCCCAGTAGGCTGGCTGCTTCTCGGCTAAAACTGGATGCAATCGCTGATCCTGCTGGAAAACAAACAGCTGGGATACTATTATTGATGCCTAGATGGTCCCCTCCCTGATCTTGCTTACGCAGGCCATGTGGCCCATCCGAAAGCATCATTGCCGGAATATTGAGGCGCTCAATCGCCTTAGTCCGCCAAAAGTCCTTTCCTGAACAAAGGGATGCTTTTTCTTCTAGGGTCAACTCAGCCAGAAGGGCTTTGATTTGCTCAGTGGTCATGTTTTTCCTCACTTGTCTTTTTCTCGCTTTTATATTACACTATTGCGTAAGCGTTATATTGTAATTTTAGACGATTTTTTGTAATTATTGATGATGTTTAGGAGGCTTTCATGGATTCAAGTCAGATCACAAGATTTTGCCAACAATTTTTCCAAGCGACCTATATTCCTATCACCCATTTGAGGTTTCCTGCTACCTTGCTAACTAGCCAACCCCAATTTTCCCAGAATTTAGAGCTATCTCAAAAACTATCCCAAAGAGTTTACTTTGAAGAAGACAAGCAGTATTTCCTTTCTGACTCCTTTGCCTTCTTTGGCTATGTCCCTCTGGTCCAAGGCGATGAGTATTTAGTGATTGGTCCCATCTTTAGTACGCCAATCTCGCCCCAGCACCTCTCGCTTTTTATCAAGGAGTTTGATATTAAGCCTCACGAAGAGGAATTTATCGAAAGGCTCTTCCAAAACACACCGACCTTCTCCTTGAAGCAATGTCTGAGCCTCCTATCCTTTTTAGAGCTAATTTGCAATCAAAGAAGCGTCTCCTTCCAAATGCCAGCAGAGGATGCTCCTAAGCAAAAGGCCCTGAACATTGAACTCTCACGTTTGGTCACGGAAAATCGTGAAGAAGCCTTTATTCACAACAGTTACCAATTTGAAAAAGCCCTGCACCATGCTCTATCCAAGGGTAACAGGACATTGGTCTTAAAGATTCTTACCGAAGCTGGTCAGATTACGAATGGCATCATTGCGGACAATACCCTAAGGCAACAAAAAAACACCTTCATTGTAGCTGTCACTCTGGCGACTAGAGCTGCGATTGAAGGTGGTCTGGAGATTGAGCATGCTTATAGCCTCAGTGATTTGTACATCCAGGAATGTGAACGCCTGGAATCTGTTGAAGAAATCATCTCCTTGACTAGTCTGATGTATTTGGATTTCACAGAGCGTGTTTCAAAAAGCCAGTTCAACCAAGAGCTCAGCTCAGATATTTTCAGGGCGGTTCAATTTATTCAAAGTAATGTCAATCAACCCATTCAGGTAGAGGATGTAGCCCGAGTGACAGGCTACAGTTATTCCCATTTCAAAACCCTTTTCAAATCCGAAATCAAGATGCCTATTTCCACCTTTATTACCAAGACAAAGTTAGATACCGCCAGGGAACTCCTAGCCTACTCCGACTATTCACTCAGCTACATCAGCAACTATCTCTGCTTTTCCTCTCAGTCGTATTTTCAAAACCAATTCAAGAAGTTCTTTGGAACAACCCCTTTGAAATACCGGCAAGAGCACCAGTTACTAGATAATCACTAACGGGCTTCAAGTCATTCATGCCTATAAACCTTCGCGATATCCCAAATAATCTAAGGCAAGATCCTAAGCCAAACAGAAAAAGCGAACGCTATAGTATTCTATTCACGAGAAAACTATAGTGTTCGCTTTTTTAGGCTCTATAATTTCTGTAGTGGGTAAATCCACCTCGGAGATTATGGAGCCTTTTTGAGTATGAAAAAAGCCCCATATGACCTATAATGAAAAGCAATCAAACCACTCATTAGAAAGAATCATATGGA
>NZ_JAAXPR010000048.1 GCF_012396585.1 Streptococcus ovuberis | reverse complement strand
GTAAAAAATGTAATCTGTAATAGCTTGTTCAAGTTCATCTAGTGATTGATATAACCTTTCAAATCCGTAGAACATCTCAGATTTAAGAATGCCAAAAAATGATTCCATCATACCATTGTCTGGGCTATTCCCTTTTCTAGACATAGAGGGCTGAATTCCCTTAGAATCAAGGAAACAATGATAACTATCATGTTGATATTGCCAGCCTTGATCACTGTGAAGGATAGTGGCTTTATAAGACTCATCTGGAAATGCTTTTTCAAGCATAGTCTGAACCTGCTTCAAGTTCGGTGAACGTGACAAGGTAAAGGCAATGATTTCACTATTGTAGCCGTCAAGCACAGGTGACAAATAGAGTTTCCCCTCAGCGTTCGGTAAAGTAAATTCCGTCACATCCGTATAACACTTCTCGTACGGTTTAGAGCCCTTAAATTGACGTTGAATCAGGTTATCAGCTTTCTTACCAACTTCACCCATGTAAGAGGAGTATTTACGTTTTCTACGAATACGAGCCGCTAAGCCCATCACTTTCATCAAACGTTGGACCTTCTTGTGGTTAATCATAAATCCACGATTTCGTAATTCTAAGTGAATACGACGATAACCATAATTCCCGTTATGTTCGTCATAAATGGACTTGATTTCAGCTTTGAGTGCCTTATCCTTCTCCCCTTTATTCAATTGTTTTAATTGATAGTAGTCAGTTGAACGACTTAAGTCTAAGATTTCGAGTAACATCGCTAAAGGGAACTCGTTGATTAACTCTTGAACGATTGTTGTTGCTCTTTGAGCTTTGCTTCGTCCTTCAATTGGTATTCTCGCAACTTTTTTAGCACAGCATTCTCCGCTCTAAGATAGTCCAATTCTCTTTGAAGACGCTCTAATTCTGTCATCTCTTCTGGTTTCTTTTTCGGTTTACGTCCCATTTTTGATGGTCTCCCTCGTTGTTTCTCAACAATAGTATAACCGTTTTTCTTGTATTGTGCTATCCAGTTCGGAAGCATTCCTCGATTAGGGAGTCCATAATCGAGAGAAATTGATAATTGAGAATACCCTTCAAGAAGAACCTTATCGATAATTTCTTGCTTTAATTCAGGAGAATAGTATCTATTTTTACTTTTCTTAACAATCTCTACGCCATATCGATCCATGAGTCTAACCATATATTTTATATTAGAGATATTAACATCATATAGTTTTCCAATCTTTGTCCATGTCATCCCTTGTTTTTTCAAATGATAAAT
>NZ_JAAXPR010000047.1 GCF_012396585.1 Streptococcus ovuberis | reverse complement strand
GCCTCATTGTCAACTGTAGTGGGTTGACCAATCTAACATCGAGAGAGGACAAGCTTTGTCTTCTCTTGTTTTATGTTTATCGCAATGAAAATGCGAGTTTTGAAGTTTTCAAAGTTCCGAAACCCAAAGGCATTCCGTTTAATGACCTTGATAAGGTTGTTTGTCGCCTCAAGTTTAGCGTTTGAGTAAGGCAGTTCCAAGGCGTTGACAATCTTCTCCTTGTCTTTCAAAAAGGTCTTAAAAACCGTTTGAAAGATAGGATTTACAGAGGACTGGTTTTCTTCAATAAGTCCAAAAAACAGGTCGGCTTGCTTTTCTTGGAAGTGAAACAGGAGGAGTTGATAAAGATCGTAGTGTTCTTTAAGCTCTTGAGAATAGCTGAGCAGCTTAGCGACAATTTCCTGGTTAGTCAAGTGCATACGAAAAGTCGGACGATAAAAGCATTTATCGCTGAGTCTTCGACTATCTTGCAAAAACAGTTTCCAGTAGCGTTTAAGTGCTCGATATCCGTGCGATTTTCGGTCAAACTGATTCATTACTTGGACACGGAGCCTATTCATGGCCCTGCTCATGTTCTGGACAATGTGGAAACGATCAAGGACAATTTTAGCCGAAGGGAAGAGTTTCTTAGCGATGTCGTAGTAAGGACTAAACATGTCCATAGTGATGATCTTGACACGGTTTCTGACCGCTCTAGAATAGCGTAGAAAGTGATTACGAATGGTGGCTTGGGTTCGACCGTCTAGGATCGCCAAGATTTTGAGTGAGTCAAAGTCCTGTGCGATAAAGCTCATTTTACCCTTCTTAAAGCTATATTCATCCCAGCTCATGTTAGTTGGTAGCCAGGTCAGGTCTGTCTTGAACTGGAACTCCTTTAGCTTTCGGATAACGGTTGATGTTGATACCGCAAGGCTTTCAGCGATAGCCGTCATAGAGAGCTTCTCCATTAGTTTTTGAGTAATTTTGTGATTGACAATAGCGGGTATTTGGTGGTTCTTCTTAACCATAGAAGTTTCAGCCACAGCCATCTTTCTACATGCTTGACAGCGGAAACGACGTTTTCTTAAACGAATTAGAGTCTTATATCCAGCACACTCAAGATAAGGGATTTTGGATGGTTTCTGGAAGTCGTATTTAGCCATCTGCCCCTGGCAATGTTGGCATTTTGGAGCAGGGTAGTCCAGCTTAGCGATGACTTCCTTGTGGCTTCTAGTGTCCACAACCTCCAAAATAGTGATATTAGGGTCTTTCATTCCGAGTAGGTTTGTGATAAAATAATTCTGTTCCATATGATTCTTTCTAATGAGTGGTTTGATTGCTTTTCATTATAGGTCATATGGGGCTTTTTTCATACTCAAAAAGGCTCCATAATCTCCGAGGTGGATTTACCCACTACAGAAATTATAGAGCC
>NZ_JAAXPR010000046.1 GCF_012396585.1 Streptococcus ovuberis | reverse complement strand
TCGAATCCCACATCCTCCTTTATATTATTAGCGCGGGATGGAGCAGCTCGGTAGCTCGTCGGGCTCATAACCCGAAGGTCGTAGGTTCAAATCCTGCTCCCGCAATTTGAAGTAGATTCACTTTATTTGGCTCGGTAGCTCAGTTGGTAGAGCAATGGATTGAAGCTCCATGTGTCGGCGGTTCGATTCCGTCTCGCGCCATTAATTGAATAATTTGGAGAGATAGCGAAGAGGCTAAACGCGGCGGACTGTAAATCCGCTCCTTCGGGTTCGGGGGTTCGAATCCCTCTCTCTCCATACCTTTACGGGCATAGTTTAAAGGTAGAACTAAGGTCTCCAAAACCTTCAGTGTGGGTTCAATTCCTACTGCCCGTGTTTAATGAAATGGCGGGTGTGGCGAAGTGGTTAACGCACCAGATTGTGGCTCTGGCATTCGTGGGTTCGATTCCCATCACTCGCCTATTTTATTATTGGGGTATAGCCAAGCGGTAAGGCAAGGGACTTTGACTCCCTCATGCGTTGGTTCGAATCCAGCTACCCCAGTTATCATTGTGCCGGCGTGGCGGAATTGGCAGACGCGCTGGACTCAAAATCCAGTGTCCTCACGGACGTGCCGGTTCGACCCCGGCCGCCGGTATTGCATAATGTAGTGTTAAGACAAGCTTGATTAGCTTGTTTTTTAGATTCTTTATCAACTGTAGTTGGTTGACCAATCTAACATCGAGAGAGGAGAAGTTTAGTCTTCTCTTGTTTTATATTTAGTGCAATGAAAATGCAAGTTTTAAAGTTTTCAAAGTTCTGAAATCCAAGGGCATTCCGCTCTTGAGAATAGCCGAGTAGTCTATCGACCACCTCCTGATTAGTCAAGTGCATGCGAAAAGTTTGGCGATAAAACCGTTTATCACTGAGCTTTAGACTAGTTTAGCCTTGAGCTAAGAAATTTGAAAGCGAGAGGTGGAAACGATCCAGAACAATTTTAGCAGATGGGAGTGAAACAGTCTCGGAGACTGTCTCAGCCTAAGCCTAAAAATTCGAGAGGGAAGTTGTTTGGCCAGTTTGTCATAAGGGCTGAACATCTATTGTCATGACCTTGACACGGTTTCTGACCGCTCTAGAATAGCGTAGAAAGTGGTTACGAATGGTGGCTTGGGTTCGACCGTCTAGGATTGCCCCAATTTTAAGCGAGTCAAAGTCCTCTGCGATAAAGCTCATTTTGCCTTTCTTGCTTCAACTAGTCGCTTTTGTATTTTCAGGCTCCTACCTCAAACAGTCCACTGGACTGTTTGAGTCCCAACTCATGTTAGTTGGGAGGCTGTTCAAGTCTATCTTGAACTGGAACTCCTTTAGCTTTCGGATGACCGTTGAGGTTGATACCGCAAGGCTTTCAGCGATAGCGGCCATGGCTACTTTCTCAATCAGTTTCTGGGCAATTTTCTGATGCAGAATGAGGGGAATCTGGTGATTTTTCTTGACCAAGGATGTCTCCGCGACAGCGACTTTCCCACATTCTTGACAGCGGAAACGTCGTTTCTGCAGACGAATGAGTGTCTTGTACCCTGCACACTCAAGATAAGGGATTTTGGATGGTTTCTGGAAGCCGTATTTAGGCATCTGCTCCTGGCAATGTTGGCATTTTGGAGCAGGGTAGTCCAGTTTAGCGATGACTTCCTTGTGGCTTCTAGTGTCCACAACCTCCAAAATAGTGATATTAGGGTCTTTCATTCCGAGTAGGTTTGTGAAAAAATCCTCGCTTTTTCTATTTTCGAGCTCGGGAAGAGCTAGTCACTCCCCTGACTAGTTCTTTATTCCATATGATTCTTTCTAATGAGTGGTTTTATCGCTTTTCATTATAGGTCATATGGGGCTTTTTTCATACTCAAAACTCTAAGCAGGCTATGCCTGCCAACTCATGACAGAAAAAGAGATTAGGAATATAATGTAGGTGAGCAATACAAATCCGTGGTTTTTAGTAGGGCTTTGCTTAGCCTGTACTCAAAACTGGATGAATAAGAGTCATGAGATAACTCGACTATGCCTTGAGCGTGAAAATAAAATGACAACTAGCCTCTTATTCGATTGTTCAAAATGAAAATAGGAGGCTCTTCATAT
>NZ_JAAXPR010000045.1 GCF_012396585.1 Streptococcus ovuberis | reverse complement strand
AAGAAAACGACCATAAGAATGGTCGCCTTCATCGAAAATTGGATTAACAACTATCCAAAGAAATGTTTGAACTATTTATCTCCTAGACAATTTTTACTAAATGCCTAACTTAGACTTGAAATTTAGCCTACTTCTGGTTTGAAAAAGTTTTTGAAGCAATGGTAAAAATCCCTTGCAAATCCTATTCAATTTGGTATAATAGACATTGTGTGTAATGGACGCACGAAAATACAGTTTATCCGCTGGGTTTAAAAGCACCTATGATTGACAAAGATAGGAGAAAAACATGAATCCATTAATCCAAAGTTTGACTGAAGGTCAACTTCGTACAGATATCCCTGCTTTCCGTCCTGGTGACACTGTTCGCGTTCACGCGAAAGTTGTCGAAGGTTCACGTGAGCGTATCCAGATCTTCGAGGGTGTTGTTATCTCTCGTAAGGGTCAAGGCATCTCAGAAATGTATACTGTTCGTAAGATTTCTGGTGGTATCGGGGTTGAGCGTACTTTCCCAATCCACACACCACGTGTTGATAAGATTGAAGTTATCCGCCACGGTAAAGTCCGTCGTGCGAAACTTTACTACTTGCGTGCCCTTCAAGGTAAGGCTGCTCGTATTAAGGAAATCCGTCGTTAAAATAGTCCTGTGGGCTAGTCTAGCATGGAAATGGGAAAGGACGAAAGTCCTTTTTCATTTTACCTTGGTTAAATTGGAAGCATTTGCTAGCTCAAGCTCAATCTAAGAGGGAAACAAACGATTTATCTGGTTAGAGAGTTTGTTTGGTTTTTAGGACTCAAGGTGAGGTATCGTTTGCTATAGTATGTGGGCTGAGCTCAGTTATACCAATAGGCTCTCTCCATTATGTAACCATGTGGAGAGGATTTTTATATCTTCGCAATGTTAGGCTAAGGTCAACTCATTTAAGATATGTAAGAGCGAAATAGGAAGTGATAGAAAAATAGGAATCGCTGTTGCTTCTTCAGAGACACGAATACTCATTTTTCCAAGCTTTCTGCTCAAGCGCAATTTAACAGATAGGAGAAGTCACATAGATGAAAACATTTATGGAAAGATTGACTGAGGAAGAGCTCCTAATTTTAGACGGAGCTTTAGGGACAGAGTTAGAGTCCAGAGGTTACGATGTCTCAGGAAACCTCTGGTCAGCTAACTATCTTCTCGAAAATCCACAAGTGATCAAGAATATTCATCTCGATTATCTGATGGCGGGAGCTGATTTGCTGACCACTTCTAGCTACCAGGCGACGATTCCTGGTTTGTTGGCAGCAGGTTTAACTAGAAATGAAGCTATTGAGGTGATTCGTTTGACGGTTAGACTGGCTCAAGAAGCTCGGGATGCCTTTTGGAAGGCGTTATCAGATGAGGAGCGGTCGCAACGTCGTTACCCTTTGATTGGGGGTGATGTCGGGCCTTATGCTGCTTTCCTGGCCAATGCGTCTGAGTATACAGGGGACTATGGAGGCGTTACGGTTGAGGCATTAAGGTCAATTCACTGCGAGAGGATGGCTATTCTGCTTGAGGCAGGAGTGGATTTTTTGTGTATAGAAACCATCCCAAATCGCTGGGAAGTAGAAGCACTCCTACAACTGTTAGCAGAAGAATTTTCGGAGAGTCAGGCCTATCTGAGTTTGGTTAGTCTGGATGGCGAGCATCTGCCAGATGGTACGGAGTTGTCTGAGATTGCCCACCAAGTGGACCAGTCGAGTCAGGTCCTTGCTGTAGGCATCAACTGTAGCGCGCCAGACATACTTGATCAGGCGCTTGAGTATTTGAAGCAGGGCTGTCAAAAACCTCTGATAGCTTATCCTAATTCGGGGGAAATTTATGATGTTGGAACAGAGAGCTGGCAAGCACTGCCAGCTGATGCCCCTAGTTTGCTGGATTGGGCCCGTCGCTGGCAGGAGAGAGGGACTAAAATTCTTGGAGGCTGTTGTCGGACGCGACCAGAGGATATAGCGGTCTTGGCTAGAGGATTGAAACACTCTGATAAGTTAGAGAGGAATTAAGTCTAAAGGAGCTAGTAATAGCCAAAAGACAATTTAACAGCTTTTTTTGATAATCTGAAAGAGTGGAGCAGTGGTATCTGACGATTGGGGAATTCTTCTCCGATAAATAGAGAAGGTCAAAAGAAAACCGAAGGCAGTAGCTGTTTAGCTGACAGATGTCCTTCGGTTTTTTGGATAAGGGTAACGGTTTTTAGTTTCGTTTCATTTCTCCCTGAGGGTAATAGGTGCCTTCAGGCATATCGTTGATAAAAACGTGTATCGCAGACAGTG
>NZ_JAAXPR010000044.1 GCF_012396585.1 Streptococcus ovuberis | reverse complement strand
TGTATCTAACCTGAACAATTAGATTATACTAGGAAAAATAAATGGAAGCTAGAAGCCTTATCAGCCACCAGCTTAGCTGGTGGTTTTCTCATTTTTCTCTCCGAGAAAAACTGGCTTGAAGCCATAACTAAAAAACGAAGACATAAAGTCCTCGTTTACATGATTCTTCTCATTATGGATAAATGTACATTACTGTACCACCACCCCAAGTGCTAGCAGTTGGATTAAACCAACCACGGTAGTTACCAATTGCTGGATTACCGGCGTAGTTTGCCTCAGATACCTGAATATTTGTCGCAGATTGAACAGCTGTTACCACTGCTACATGTCCGTAACCTCCTCCGTCGTATGGCCAAACAGCCACAGCACCAACTGCTGGAGTACTACCAACAGAATACCCCGCAGCTTGGGCAGAAGCAATCCACTGAGCGGCATTACCCCAATAATTTCCTACCCAAGGAGCTAAAGCTTTGGCTCCCCAAGTACACTGTCCAACAGGATACGTATTAGCAGCCGAATAAGTTACCTTGGTAGATGATGCTGGAGATGGTGCAACTACAGCATTAGCTGCTTCTACAGTATCAGGGGTAACCGTAGAAACAGAAGCTGCTGAAGTAGCTCCCTCTTGAACAACTGTTGATACATTAGACAATACAGTTGGAGTAGCTGTTGCTGCTGAAGCAGTCAAACTTTGAGCGCGTGCTGCCTGAGCTGCACGATACGCTGCTTCCTCAGCTGCAGCTTTTGCCGCAGCAGCTTCCGCAGCAGCTTTTTGCTCTTGAAGAGTCTTTTTCTCTCCTTCTGCAGTTGCTAATTCACTAGCTAAATTAAGTTTAGCTACTTCTAATTCTGCTTGCTGTGTATTAAGAACCTGCTCATCATCCGCCAACTTTTGTTGGTTTGCAACAATAGTATTAATGGCCTCTTGATTAGCTTTTTGTTTCTCTTCAATTGCAACCTTATCTTCTTCTTGCTGTTTAAGCATCTGGTTATTCGCAGCAATAATTTCTGTCATTGCTGTTATACGAGAAATAGCATCACTAATGGAATTAGAATCTAGAATTGTATTGATATAGTTTGTCGCCGTTCCTTCAGTCTGAGCCGAACGCGCCTGAGCAGACAATGCCTCGCTCCTCGCAACAATATTCTCAGATAGAACCTTAATCTCTGCAAAGAGTGCTTCCGACTCTGCTTGAAGTTTTTCATTTTCAGCAGTTAATTTATCACGTTCTTGCTTAATCCCATCAACTTTAGACTGAATAGCCTGAACTTGTGCCTGAGCTGCAGCCTGCTGACTTGTAAGATTTGAAATTTTATTTTCAACTGCTGAAATTTTTGAATTCATATCTTGTGCAGCAACCACTGAAACCGATGCAAACTGACTTAAAGTCACTACACTCAACAAAGTTACTGCCAACATTTTTTTCTTCATAACTGAATAGATACTCCTTGTAAGTAAGTCACTATACATTGTATCAAATTTTCAAAGGTCATATGTTACACATTTGTTACAATTAAATGTCTATTCCTCTGCAAAAATCTCTTAAAAAGCGGATACAGTAACACTCCTACTACTAAGTTCACAACTAAGGTCGGAGCTAGGATTTTTACTGTGAAATAATCCCAAGAATAGCTCATCCAACCTAAAAATTGAGCAACCCCAAAGTGGCTCGTTTCGAACAAAAAGATAAAAATAACGGATAAAAAACAAAAACGCCAAAAGCTAAAACGCTTAATTTTATAGACACCAGAAGCAAGTAATGTAAAGATTGGTAATAAAATAATGTTTAATCCTAGTACATTAAGGATATAAATATCCCAAAATGCTCCTATTAGTAGACAAGCATAAAATAACGCCCAATCATATTCACCGCTCGTTAAAGCCACTAGGACTACCAAAAAAATGTGGTAATTCGGCTGAATACCATTCTCTAAAAAAGGAGACAGCAATGATCCTAATTGCAAATCCAAAAAGATTAGCCCAACTAAAAGCAAAAATAAAAATAGAACTCTTTTCATACTAACGCCCTACAACGACAACAGAATAAATATCTGAGAAATTAGCGCTTGGTTTAACATATACTTCTACCTCAAGACTGTCCTTATTCTGTCTGATTTCAGTTACCTCGCCCAATAGAAGACTTCCTGGATAATCTAAAGATAGATCACTTGTCACTACTTTGTCCTTAAGTGCTAAACGCTCTTTTTCAGTCACCTGTGAAATTAAAAACAAGCCTTCTACTGGATCAAAAGAATTTAAAATCCCATAAGCTGGATTCTTATCGCCTATTTTCACAGCTAAATTAGCCTTAAACATATTATCCTGAAGAAGCTGGACAGTTGCTGTCTCCGTAAACAATTCTGTCACAAGTCCCACAAGACCACCATTAGCCAAAACAAGGTCTCCTTTAGAAAGGCCAGACGTCTCACCTTTTGAAATCAAAAGCGACTGATTCCATGAACTAGGACTCCGATGCACAACTTCAGCGACAATAGGATCAGCATTAGGATAAGCATTCTCCAATTTGATGCTAGATCTCAGACTCTCATTCTCCATTTTGAGGCTATGATTTTCATCTAAAATACCACTTAAAAGGCTAATCTCACGCTTCAAAGTTTTATTTTCTTCAAATGTTACCAATAACGCTTGTGTATCCTCAATAATATCGGATATAAAACGCCTAGGAACAGATAAAAACGACTCTCCAGAAGATAAAACTGAGCGAAGTGGCGAAAAGAGTGAACTTTCCCTAAACCAATCTTGAGATGACACCAAAAGAAAAGAAAGCGATGTTGTAAGAAGCACCGCTACTAAAACTACCACCTTTGACTTGAAAAATTTCCCCATATGAACTCCAATATACAATAAAACGAGATATCCTAAGATAATCTCGCTTTTCTACGGAGAATAAGGGATTCGAACCCTTGCGCCAGTTACCCGACCTAACGATTTAGCAAACCGTCCTCTTCAGCCTCTTGAGTAATTCTCCTAAATATAATGGGCACGAATGGAATCGAACCATCGACCTCACGCTTATCAGGCGTGCGCTCTAACCATCTGAGCTACGCGCCCAAGAAATCTTGGACTCGAATGCTTCACATTCGGTTCTTCTTTGCTATAAAGAATATGGCGCGAGACGGAATCGAACCGCCGACACATGGAGCTTCAATCCATTGCTCTACCAACTGAGCTACCGAGCCTAATAAAGTGAATCTACTTCAAATTGCGGGAGCAGGATTTGAACCTACGACCTTCGGGTTATGAGCCCGACGAGCTACCGAGCTGCTCCATCCCGCGCTAATAATATAAAGGAGGATGTGGGATTCGAACCCACGCACGCTTTTACACGCCTGACGGTTTTCAAGACCGTTCCCTTCAGCCGGACTTGGGTAATCCTCCAAAAGAGAAAAATGGACCTTGTAGGACTCGAACCTACGACCGCTCGGTTATGAGCCGAGTGCTCTAACCAGTTGAGCTAAAGGTCCAAACTACAAGAATATATAAAAATAGCGGCGAAGGGGATCGAACCCCCGACCTCCCGGGTATGAACCGGACGCTCTAGCCAGCTGAGCTACACCGCCAATAATCGGGAAGACAGGATTCGAACCTGCGACCCCTTGGTCCCAAACCAAGTACTCTACCAAGCTGAGCTACTTCCCGTTTTATGCACC
>NZ_JAAXPR010000043.1 GCF_012396585.1 Streptococcus ovuberis | reverse complement strand
AGAAAACGACCATAAGAATGGTCGCCTTCATCGAAAATTGGATTAACAACTATCCAAAGAAATGTTTGAACTATTTATCTCCTAGACAATTTTTACTAAATGCCTAACTTAGACTTGAAATTTAGCATCCTAAAGAAAAAATATATTCTATTACATCTGAAATTGATTTTGAGAAAACAGTATTTGAGTATCTTATGTTTCAGAAAAATAGGAATATACACAATTTCCTAAATAGCATATCTAATAATGTTTTATACTATTCAAAAATATCAAAACAAAACAGACAATTATCTATAGAAATCGAGGATGAAAACGATGAGTGAAGCTACAGAAAAAAACTATTTTGTAATTAAAGATATTTTCAATGTTGTCCGTCCTAACAAAAGAAGTTCAAAAAAATATCTTAGTGGTGATGTACCATTTGTTTCATCAGGAATATTTAACAACGGTGTTGATAGTTATAAAATGCCTAAAAATGAAGAAGATATAGATAAAGGAAACTGCATTTCAGTAAGTCCTTTAACAGGTAGCACTTTTTATCAATCGAAAGATTTTTTAGGACGAGGAGGTGGTGGTTCATCAATCATACTACTCTACAATGATAGCTTAACTGAAAATAGTGGACTTTATATTGCGACAGTAATTCGGTGTTTATTGGAACAAAAATATGAGTATCATGATATGGGGAACTCAACAGATATTAAAGAAGAGGAAATCTTATTACCTAGTATAAAAACCCAAAAAGGTATTGAACCAAATTGGAAATATATGGAATCATATATAGATAATAAAAAAACAATAGTAAATTATAAAATAGAATTACTAAGCGAAATATAAACACTTTTGAGCAAATAATAATAGACGATTTCCTAAAAAGGAAGTCGCCTTTTTTATATTTTCGTAAACACTACATATAGTGTTTGGTGTAAACTGGTATATAGTTCCCAAATTTTATTCTATCTTCTATTTTTGAAAAATTTGCTTCATACTTTTTTATTTTAGCTAAATAACTATTCTCAACTTTGTTCCCACCGAATGCTTCATAAATAAAAATTTTATTGAAAACAAAACCTACTTGCTTCCCCGAAAAACCTAAAATTCCTTCAATATTCTCAATACGAGCAAATTCACTAAGTAAAAACTTAATTTGCTTATCCATATCTGATAGCAGCATACCTTCGTAATTATCATCTTTTAATAATCTAGTTGTGGATAAATCAACTCCCATCCCCCAAGATGAAGTAGACTCAATAGAATTAGATAATTTTACAAAAGAAACCTTATTAATAAGCCATTCACTATCATCATCTCCTACAAACTTCGCTCCTTTAAATACTAAGTTCCACTCATTATTTCCATAACTACTCTCATTCAAGGCATGAAAATTATAGTAAGCATGTCTTCCCTTATAGCTTGGATCGATTTCATCAAGATTCTTAAAAATAAACATTTTATTCTCATCCAGGCTAAAAATATCATTGACCAACCTTGTTTTCCCTACCCCATTCTCACCGACAATCACTGTCAAGTCATCAATGCCTTGGGCATAGGGGATTTTGATATAATTTTGATCCTCAATGACTTCAAATTCTTTCCCTGTGATGTGCTTGATTTTAAGATCTGGTAAGAAATTGACAACCTCATACTGACCATTTTCTTTCGCTTCAATCATGGCGACCAACCGCATGCCTTTTTGTGTCATTTGACTGTTCTCCTTGTGGTTTAAGTTTATTATACCATTAAATACAAAAAGAAGGCACCAGGGTCAGGGCCTTCTGTGTTATATGATTACAGCAAGAAATGATACCCAACTAGGCAGGGTTGGGGTGGCTGACAATCATGGTCAATCTTCCTTCAACTGTCCAGTTGATAACATCATTTGGTAAAATAAAATGATCACCTTTCTTCACTTGGTAAGTTTGTTCTTCAAGGATTAGTTGCCCTTGTCCGTCTAAGACACTGACCAAGAGGTAGTCGGCAGTACGCGACATAGTAACCTGCTCGGCTATATCCCACTTATAAACCGTGAAAAAAGGGTTGGATACTAAGAGGGTCGAGGTAAAGCCAGGAAACTGGAGGCTAGCAGGTGTACTATTTTGGGCTGGACCGATGGTAGCCACCTCAATAGATTTTGCCAAATGAAGTTCCCTCTTCTGACCATTATCATCCGTGCGTTCAAAATCATAGACACGGTAAGTTGTGTCACTGGACTGTTGGGTTTCTAAAATCATGATACCCTTGCCGATGGCATGAATCGTTCCTGCTGGCACGTCGAAAAAGTCACCAGACTTAACAGGCACTCGTGTCAAAAGCTGGTCCCAAGCGCTCCAAGCCGTAAGTGACTTCAATCAAGCCACATATGATTGCCTCTATACATTGTCTCATCAGAACCATGTATTACCATTTCATACATCCATAATCGCTACAGTGTGTCTAGCCACTACAGAAATTATAGAGTCGTTATATTAATAGTCTTAGGAAATCAATAACTTTCCTTAAAATGGGCAATAAACAAAATATCAGGATAGCAATACAAATAGAAACTAGAATCCGAGAGACTCTCGTTGCTTCCCCAATAATACGCGTTTTGGGGGTTGAAGCATTAGAAACACGGTGACCACGCACAAGGAGACGGTGGCTATTGACACCATAAGGTGTGCAGGTAACTAAGGTGACATAATCTCTCTCAGGATTAATCTTAAGAGCAGACACATCATCTGGTGTAACGGTTAAAATTTGGTCTACTTCATAGGTTAAAGTCTCATCTAAGACCTGTATTAAAAATTGATCTCCCTCAACCATCTGATCAAGATCTGAAAAAAGTTTTGCTGAAGGTAAGCCTCGATGTCCTGAAATAACCGCATGAGTCCCCTGACCTCCAACTGGTAAGGAGGTTCCAGGAATATGTCCAATGGCTACTTGAAGAACAGATTCATCAACGCCATGATAAATGGGAAGGTTGGTCTTGAGCTTCGGAATTTCCACATAAGCCATAATCCCTATGTCGGTTATGTTTAACAGTTGGTTATAATGCGATAACTCTTCTTCAATGACATTTAAATCAGGAATGGTATTTTGACTCAAAAAAGCGTTATAACGTTGTGCTTCTTCTAATATTTTAGACGTATCATTTTCAGATAGCTGATTCACTTGATCCACATAGCCTGCTACAGCTTTCGATTGGTGTAGCGAATTCCAATAATCACTGATCGTTGGATACAGGAGTAAACTTAAGCCAATGAAAAAGATAAAAAGAAATAAAATGGAAGGATTGATTTTTTTTAACATACTCATTAACTTTTCTTACAAATCATGACCACCCGTCAAACGGGTGGTTTGAACAGGGGCTATAAGCCCATAACACCAGCCAGCGCCTATGCTACTCTCTTTCACGTTGTTCAAGCCTAACTGCTTTTGACCCGTCACTGGCCTCTTAAAGAGGCGTTAGTACTACTTGCCATTATCCCTAAAGGGATCTTCATATTCTTTCACACTCAAGAATCAAGTGCGATGTCATGTTAATTCGCCTTCTTATTTCTAAGCTCATGAAGAAATCATCCACTGGATAATTCCTTTGCTCCTGTATATATTTTTAATCGTGGCTTCGTTAAGTCCGACTGTGCTCACATAATAACCCTCCGCCCAAAAATGGCGATTGCCAAATTTATATTTCAAGTTGGCGTGTTTATCAAACATCATAAGAGCACTCTTACCTTTTAAATAGCCCATGAAACTGGAAACGCTGATTCTTGGTGGAATACTAACTAGCATATGAACATGATCTGGCATTAAATGTCCTTCTATAATTTCAACACCTTTATAGCTACATAAACGGCGGAATATCTCTCCTAAACTGCTTCGATATTGATTATAGATGACTTTTCGTCTATACTTAGGGGTGAACACAATGTGATAGTTACAATTCCACTTTGTGTGTGATAAACTATGTGCTTTTTGAGCCCCTCAACTTTTTTATTTTTAGGTTTCGGCAAAAATCATCCACTGGATAATTTTTCTCCTCCTTTCGCTCTACAATAGGCTTGAACACCTT
>NZ_JAAXPR010000042.1 GCF_012396585.1 Streptococcus ovuberis | reverse complement strand
GCCTTTTGTAGTATAATGGTTTTGCATCTCAGAGTTCCTTTTAATGTGTTTGTGGTGAACTACATTATATCTCTCTGAGATGTTTTTGCATACTCTCAACTGGCTAACTTCATTTTAGAACTTTCTCAGTGGAATCTCTTAACAAATATTCTCCTAAACTAAGGTTAATAACATCAACATCATCTTTTGCTGCTTGAATGAGCGCTTTGAGAATCCATTGGTCTTGAGCATTCCCTTCATCAAAAACACGATACATTCGTATTTTCATGTCAGGTGCTATCCCTAAATATTCTCCACTTGATGAAATTTGTCCCACAACAGAGGTCCCATGCCCAATTTTATCTACAACATTTTGGTTATCAACTATTCCTGTTTCCAAATCTGATGTGAAATTTTGTACTGAAATAATGTGTGAATAAATATCTGGATTATCATATGTAATACCAGAATCTATTACACCAATTGTTGCTTTACCAGAGGACTTATGTTGAAATTTACTTCCAGTACTAATACTCTTTTGCATATCCCACTGATTTCCCCAAAAATCTAAATTAGTATTTGTATAAACCTTGTCCCCATACAAATAAGTAATATTAGGCTTTACAGTCATAGTATTATCTATAACTATGTCATCAATATAATTAGAGTTTTCTTTTTTTATTGTATCTTTACTTTTTTCGGTAGAAATAGTTAAAAAATTTATTTCAGGTATTTTATCAGTAAATTTAATTCCTTGGCTTTGTAAAACATCTTCTACATCCTCAATAGATTTATTTTCACTAACTAAAACATTATAACTAATTTCCTTATTTTCATTAGCACTTACTCCTGATGACACAGAACCGCTAGCTAATATAACAATAAACAATGATATAAAAACATTCGACAATAAGCCTATCTTTTTCATAATATCATCTCCTTAGTTTTTTATTCCTTTTTATCAATTTTATTTCAGAATTTCTTCAGAGTACTCAATATTTGGTATCAATAAATCCGAAAAATGCTATTCTTTCACATTTTTTCACTGTGTTCAAATTTTAGTTCATCCTTGCTTGAGTCTATTTCATTTAAAATTTTGACAAACTTTTCCAGCCTCCTTATTAAATACTCATTGTCATCTATTGACTTATCTAACTTAATTTGATAGATTTCGATTTCTTTCTCAACTTGTTCCAGTTTTATAGCCGCAGTTAGACTTATCTTGGCATTGTCATATCTGGTCAAACGACGGTTCTCTATATCATTGTTGTTCAGATTAAGCAAGACCTCCGTTACCTTATTGAGATGAGCAATATGGTCCTGCAACTCTGTAATGGTCAAATCTAATCGAGCAATATCATTAAAAATCTCATCTTTAACCTCTTGATAAGACTTATTCTCTGTATCTAACTCAATGAGGAGATTTATTTCTTCAATCTTTTTCTGAAATGTATCAATGGTTGGTCTTTTTCTTTTAGGGATAGTCTGGCTATCATTGGTTAACTGACGAATGAGTTCACGACCATGCATATAGCGATTGAGTTCAGGCACCTCCTTCTTGTAAATGAAAAATTGTGCGGTCTCACGGATAAAGACATGGTAGTGTTTACCACTCTCTGTCTCTTTAATATCTAAATGACGGTTTGGGATAAAGAACAAGCCGTCTTTTTTAACACCGTAATTCATCCTGATAAAGAGACCATCTTTGACTAACTTATCAATCTGGTATTCATCTAAGATAACCTCAAACTCTTGAACCTGGTCTCGTTTCTCCTTAAATGCTTGATAAGCCTCTTGCAAGTCTTCATAAGCTAACTTATCCTTATCTTGTTCCTCTCAGTATCCCTCAAAGTCTGAAATGAGTTGCGACTGGTCAATAATAGGAACTTCTCCACATTTCTCAAAGTAAGTCTCAAAGAACTGAACATCGTAGAGATTTTTGGAACTAAGTTTTTGGTTATTGACTATAATGCTATGGCCATTTTCTGTTAGAGTAAAAACCACGTGTTTTTGTTTCAGAGAAATAGTGAGGTTGAGCTCTCTAGCAAACTCCAAAAGCTGTGAAAGTTCACGAACTGTGGGTAAGAGAAAATCTAAACATTGCTCAATCGCTCGCTTGGCAAAGTGCTCTCGAAACTATTCCTCGGTATAGGGTTGACGTTTATCTAATTGCTTGCCTCGAATAACTCGCTTCATAGGCATATCCGTCATCAAAAAACGAGCGTATTTTCTTGAAAAATCAATCTGAAAATTCAATGCTTCTGCCTTGGATAAAAAGTCGTCAAAATCCTTACTATTCTCCATCAGAAAATAAAGACGTTGCTTTAATTCAAATTTGTGATTACTTTTGCGATAGGTCACAAACTTCTCATGAGAATAACGGTTCGGTGTGATAATTTTGGCACCTGCTTCTTTGGCAAGTCGATCAGAAATCATCCGTAAATTTCTCTCCTGAGCATAATCCCATTTGAGACTCTTATGAGAATTGAGGTTAACAGAATTGATGAGGATCTCTGATGTTATCCTTGTTATTGACAATGTCCAATAGTTTTTGTCTGACAAAGGGAGAAAACTGCTCCGCATTCTCCTTTCTCATCAGTAGTTGAATCTGCTCAAATTCCTCAAGTGTCAAGTTGATTTCCTTAGGAATAGTATTAGGATAATAGAGATGATTTGGAAAAAGTATCACAGCTTGAAAATGAGAGTATGAAAAAGAGAGCTGAACGCTCTCGGTAAACTATCTTAATCGATTGTTTCGGTTCCTCAATAGATATTTTTTCAATAATGGAAATTAACGAATAAGTTTTCCCGCTTCCAGCACCACCCTCAAGAATAAAATTTTGATCTTGTTTTATTAATTCAAATTGGTTGACCTTGTTTAAGTCGGCTTCAGACATTCCTGATAGACGATGGATGAGACGCTTAAAACTATCTTGATTATGCCTTTGCTTTTTGAATAACTTCATCTTCTTCCCCCATAAAAAGCAGCCCTTATGAGGACTGCTCGTGCTTACAAGTCATCAATGGCTACTGAAATGGCTTGTAATTTCTTATTTTGCTTATTTTTGTCATCAATCAACTGGTGCAACTCTTCGATTTTCTTCTGACTTTGAAGAATGTCTTCATTATTCTGAGCCATCACATCAGCTAGATGTTGCTTGTAGTCGTTTGTAATGTTAGAGGAGGACACCACTTTTGGTGTGGATTGCTCTTGAGTTTTTGGTTGTGAAACGGATTTCTCCTTAGCTTTTTGTTGTTCCATTTCAAAGGCTACCACATAGTCAACATCTTCAGTGCCCTCTTGGTTTTCTTTATGAAATAGTGCTGCAATCTTCGCACGTTCTTCCGATGAAGATGTCGGTGTGTTATCATCTAAGGGTTGGTCAAAGGTCCAGTCTTTTGTCATGTGTTATTCCTCATTTCTATTATCTGATGGTATTGGTTTTTGTTCATCTTGGCCAAAGGCTTGCGTCAATGCTTCATCAAATGTCCAAGGACTGTTTTGTTGGCGTTTGATAAAGGTTTGATACATCGCTGTTTGTAATTGACTGCGATAAGTTTCTAGTTTTTCCGTTTCTTTCGCAACTTTTTCCTCTTGCCTAGCCACTCTTTCAGCTAGGCGTTCAATCACACTCATAGGGTGTCCTCCTTATCACTTTCTAGATTAAGCTAAGAAACTTGATTTTGTTATCACAACTCTAAAGCGGTATTTTTTCTAGGCGGAGGATTGCTTCGGATAACTTGTAACTTGGCCGATTGGATCACATCTTTTAGAGAATAAATATTTTGATATTTTACAACATCATTCCAATCTGCTTTAGTTTCCAGTTCCTGTAATGGTGGACAGTCTGTTTCAGTGGGAAGTCCTTTCTCAGATAATTTCTGACAAAAATCTCTCCCTGCTTCATCATTGTCAACAGCCAAGGTTAATAAGCCTGGGTGCGTCTGAAAGAAGGTAGTCGTCTCTTGTATAGCATGAAGGTAATGCGTTAATCGACTTGGTTTGACAGTATCTAAAAACTCAAGTTTGCCTTGTTCCTCAGCTGCTAATCGTAAAGTCTGATACGCAATCACAGAGAGTTTTAGGCCTTCCATAGAAACCAAACGCACATCTGATAACTGCTTCTGATAGAGTTGATAATAGCTCATCATATCAATCACCGATTCACAAAAGATAAGGCGTTTCGGTTTTCCTATGTCAAAACTCATTCCCACATATCCATGAGAGTCTTTCATGATTTTCTTTAGGTAACCTCGA
>NZ_JAAXPR010000041.1 GCF_012396585.1 Streptococcus ovuberis | reverse complement strand
AGAAAACGACCATAAGAATGGTCGCCTTCATCGAAAATTGGATTAACAACTATCCAAAGAAATGTTTGAACTATTTATCTCCTAGACAATTTTTACTAAATGCCTAACTTAGACTTGAAATTTAGCGTGCAGATAACTGGATACCGTCTGGCCTCCTATTCCTCCCAAAAGAGCTGATCTAGCGTCTTATCCAGAACCTTACAGATGGCAATGCAGAGGTTGATGCTGGGATTGTAATCGCCTTTTTCCACCGCAGCAATGGTCTGTCTGGATACGCCAACCAAGTCTGCCAAGGCCTGCTGGGATAAATCTTTTCCTGCCCTTGCCGCCTTTAATCGAAGGTTTTTCATTCATCTACCTCCCTTTTGTCCTTCCATAGACGATAGGAGAAGGCAAGGCTAAGAGCTAGGCCGACAAGCCCTAAAACAGCAAGACCACCATTGCCACCTTTTTGAAATAGACCATCCTTATTCGGTTCTAGAAAAAGGAGAAAGAGACTGGCACCGGCTATCAGCAGACCCGATACAATTCCCTGAACCGGGCTCAAGCGTTGCTTTTCTTTGCCTTTTTTTGTCGGATAATAAGTCCCATTGACAATATTGGTCACTCCCACTACTGCAACAGAAAGGAAAAAGAGGCTCATGAGAATAAAGTCCACTGAAAATAAGTCTTCATACATACTGGCCAACACTATATATAGAAAAAGCAAGACCAAAATAGCTACCAATCCATATTTGTAACTTCGCCCCATAATCTGGCGTTGGCGGTCGTCATAATCTTCTTCTGTTAGATAGGAGTCTGATGTTTGATGTGTCAATAAAGAGTACACTCCTACCAACCCAATCACTGCTAATATTCCCCACTCCATTATTCATCCCTCTTCTTTTTTATTCTGATAGAGGCGATAGAGAATGCTGGCGCCCATACTAAAGAGCGCAAGTCCAAGGACCATAAAGGATCCGTCTCCGCCTCTCGTAAAAAATACCTTGCGAGCTGACGGATCTGCTATGGCCGTAAAAAGTCCCATCCCCATAACGAATAGTCCAAAGAAGCTAGCAGACCAGCCAAAGAGTTTGCCTTTGCTCCCAAAGCGACTGTCCACAAAATAGCTGGCGCCTTTAAGGTTGGCATAGGTTGTGCTCAGTCCTAGACCACCCCAAAGTCCTAAGGCAAGCATGAAGTCAAGGCCAACTAGGTGTGACCCAAAACGGCTGATAAAGATGGATAACCAAAAGATGAAGATCATGTACCAAAAACCAAGACTGTAGCTTTTTAAGATATAGGCTTGCTGGCGTTCGTCATAAGCAGGCCGAATTTTGTCTAGTTTTTGATCCGCCGCTAGTTGTTTAGCTGTCTTTAACCCCCAAATTAAGCCCACTAAAAAGAGACTAGCTAAAACAAAGCCTACCCAAAGCACTATTTTCAAAAAGGGATCATCTGACAATAAGGCAGCCGATAAGGCAACTATATCGGCCACTCCCACCATGGTAATAGCCAACCATTGATTTCTCAGGACATTGTCATTAAACAACATGAGAACACCTCCTGATAATTGTTTTATTTTCCTTTATTGTAAGCTATTCCACCCTTTTTGTCAAATATATTTTACAAAAAGTTTGATAAAAGTTACAAAAATACCCTGAAAGAGGTTTTCCATATTATCTTTATCGACGAGAGAAATTGTTATTCTTGGTTTATTTGCCATAATATCACAGGAAGAAGCTTTTGGAGCACGGCTAATCAAAAAAGCCAGCTTTAGGCTGACTCATTGATTTTTATTCTTCGTCTAAGAAACTGTTGAAGACTTCTTCAATCATATCCCACTCCGCTTCGGAATCTTCCGGAATCGGCTGAAGATCCCCTTCTGTTCCGTCTTCATTTTCTGTAAACGAATAAGCCTGAATCTCAACTTCGCCATTTTCATCTTCTTCAGCAGAAGCAGGAATTAACAGAACATAGTTCTTGCCGAATTCTTCCTGGCCGTCAATCGTTAATAAAATCTCAAAAAGCGTTTCATTGCCATTCTCATCAACAAGCGTGATGAGCTCGCGCTCTTCATTATGATCATGGTTGTGTTCGTGTGACATAAGGTCTCCTTTTAAAATGTTCTATCTAAATAATTTTGCAAAATAAGCTGAGCAGCCAACTTATCAATCACTTTCTTGCGTTTGTTGCGACTCAAATCAGCCTGTTCAACCAGCATACGCTCCGCAGCTACAGTCGTCAGACGCTCATCTTGGTACTCAACCGCCAATCCAAATCGCTCTGCGACCAGGTCTCCATAAGCCCGTGAAGCCTCTACACGAGGTCCTTCTGTATTATTCATGTTCTTAGGAAGACCGATGACGATTTTAGTCACCTGGTACTGTTTGATTAATTCAGCTAAACGCTCCAGACCAAACTCACTCTTGGCTTCATCAATAGGGATAATTTCAAGTCCCTGCGCTGTAAAGCCTAAGGGGTCCGATACTGCTACACCGACGGTCTTTGAACCGACATCAAGTCCCATGATTCTCATGATAAATCAATCCCATGACCCTTTAAGTAAAAGCGAACCAACTCTTCCACAATCTCATCACGCTCATATTTTCGAATATGATTACGAGCGTCGTTATAGCGCGGAATATAAGCCGGGTCTCCACTCAGTACGTAACCCACAATTTGATTGATTGGATTATAACCTTTTTCATTCAAAGAATGGTAGACCGTCGTTAGCGTTTCGCTAATTTCTTTTTTGTTCAC
Source organism: Streptococcus ovuberis (assembly GCF_012396585.1). GTDB lineage: Bacteria > Bacillota > Bacilli > Lactobacillales > Streptococcaceae > Streptococcus > Streptococcus ovuberis. The sequence continues at coordinate 2,277 of NZ_JAAXPR010000041.1, read as the reverse complement.
ATCGTCAAGATTAAAGCGGACGGTTTCATCTGTAAATCCCATAATCACACCCTCTTTCCCTAAAAAGTCTTTCCTTTATTTATTGTAACCGATTTTGACAGCTTCTACAAGTATTTTCATTCTTTTTCTAAGGTAAAGAGAGAACTATCTGAGGATTCTTCTTCTCCAGCAACAACTGGCTGCGCACCATAGGCTGCTAACCGCTCAAGGTATTGCTCGGAAGTCAGTTTTGACACATCCTCCAGACCAGAACCTTTAAACATAGGCAACTGTGCCAATTTATTTGTTTCCAGATTGGGCACATCAAGAGTAAAGGTGATAAAGAACTGATTTTCATCTAGAAAATCCACCTCATAACTTAAACCCGAAATAGCTGCTAACTGTTGGTAAACGTCATCCTTCCCCATTGACTCCAGCAATAAGCGCTTAGTTTCTTCTAAACCAACTTCGCTAATCGCTTGTTTGATTTCCTCTGTAACTTCCATAGGATTTCGTAAAATAATCTTCTGGATAACGTCTCCTTTATAAAGAACGGTCTGGCGTTGCGTCTTTCCGTTAGTCAAGGCCAAATCAAAAACTTGAGTCTTAAGAACAGATTCTTCACTTGATTGGGTCGTTTCCTCTTTAGCTGGTTTCGTTTCCTTAGTACCGCAGGCACTTAAGCAAATGGCGGTCATAGCAAGTAGCAGCCACCTGTATTTTTTCATGGTAAATCCTCTTCTTTCCTAATGTTAGTATAGCATTTTCAAGCTTATTTTTCAAGATACAGTGAATAGTCTCTCGTTTTTCATGGCACTGCCCTATGTTACTAATTATTACGATTTATGACAAAACTAGGGTTTTATGACAACTTTACATCAATTGAGTTAAAACACCCCCTTATTCCTCTACAGCCGTTCGTTTTATGGTAAGATGGGTTTCAGTCATAGAAAGAAAGGAATAGCAATGAAACAATCATTAACTAAAAAAATACTTACGGCATCAACACTCCTAGCGAGCTTCGTCTCCACAACTAGCCTTCAAGCGCTGAGCTGGACACCACGCTCCATAGGAGAAATCAAGGCTGACTTGATTCCTCAACCGAGCACAGATAGCCAAAATGGTACTCAACCTCTGATCCAGACTCAAACCTACACGGTTAAGTACGGGGATACACTCAGCACTATCGCAGAAGCTATGGGCATCGACATGATGGTCTTAGCAAATATTAATCAAATTGCTAATTTAGATTTGATTTTCCCAGATACTGTTTTAAAAACAAGTTACGATCAATCGAACAATCTTACAAGTGTTGAAATCCAAGCACCTCTGCCTGAAAACCCTAGCCAACAAGTTGTGGCTAGCGCTGATTTAACGACTAATGAAGTCAAAGTAGATGACCAAACGGTTGTTGTAGAAGATTTAACCCAGCCTGTCTCTTCTACAGAGCAAGGAACTGCCTTGACCACGACAACAAACGACGAAGATATCATCGACACTGCTCCTGTCGCTGAACCAACACCTGTCACTCCTACACCTGCAGCAGAAAGCAGCATTCAAGCTGAAGCAGTGCCAGTCTCCGAATCAGCACAACCTATCGCTGAAACAGCCCCAGTCATCGAAGGGGCTCAACCTGCAACCTCAACTGTCTCTGCCGTTGAAGCTACAACAGCTGAAATCACTCACCCTACCACAGAGAGCACACCTGCTGTTGAAGCAGCAACGACTGTTGCGACCAACCCTGTCGCTAAGATCCCTGCCAACTCTGGGACAGTGGCTGCCGTTACAACCTCCTCTTATGGTGACAATACCGGACTACAACCCCAAACGATTGCCTTTAAAGATGAAGTCGCCAGCCTCTTTGGCATTACTTCCTTCAGCCTATACCGTCCAGGAGATACCGGTGACCATGGAAAAGGGTTAGCTGTTGACTTTATGGTTCCTGAAAGTTCCGCTCTTGGAGATGCTGTTGCAGATTATGCTGCAGCTAACATGTCTGCTAAGGGAATTTCCTATATCATTTGGAAGCAACGCTTCTACTCCCCTTACCCAAGCATCTATGGACCAGCTTACACTTGGAACTTGATGCCAGACCGTGGCAGCATCACAGAAAACCACTACGATCACGTCCATGTCTCTCTTAATCCTTAAAACAAAAAAGCTTGAAGAACTGGCTCTATAATTTCTGTAGTGGGTAAATCCACCTCGGAGATTATGGAGCCTTTTTGAGTATGAAAAAAGCCCCATATGACCTATAATGAAAAGCAATCAAACCACTCATTAGAAAGAATCATATGG
>NZ_JAAXPR010000040.1 GCF_012396585.1 Streptococcus ovuberis | reverse complement strand
TTGACAAAGCGAGAAGAAGGTGATAGAATAATGAAGTTGTCACAGGGAACTCAAAGGCGAAACAGTTTTGAGAAAAAAAGATAAAAAAAGTTTCAAAAAAGTGTTGACAGGTTCAAGAGGAAGTGATATACTAAGATAGTTGTCTCGTGAGAGGCGACGAAGATCATTGAAAATTAAAGAAGACGAACCAAACGTGCAGGGTGAAGTTAAGGAATTAACTTCGTCAATGAAAAAAACAATAAGTCAGTAATGACTGAGACAATTAAACTTTTATATGAGAGTTTGATCCTGGCTCAGGACGAACGCTGGCGGCGTGCCTAATACATGCAAGTGGAACGCAGTTGATTCTACCGTAGCTTGCTACATTTGAATGAACTGAGTCGCGAACGGGTGAGTAACGCGTAGGTAACCTGCCTGGTAGCGGGGGATAACTATTGGAAACGATAGCTAATACCGCATAATAGTGAATAACACATGTTATTGATTTGAAAGGGGCAATTGCTCCACTACCAGATGGACCTGCGTTGTATTAGCTAGTTGGTAGGGTAACGGCCTACCAAGGCATCGATACATAGCCGACCTGAGAGGGTGATCGGCCACACTGGGACTGAGACACGGCCCAGACTCCTACGGGAGGCAGCAGTAGGGAATCTTCGGCAATGGGGGGAACCCTGACCGAGCAACGCCGCGTGAGTGAAGAAGGTTTTCGGATCGTAAAGCTCTGTTGTAAGAGAAGAACGGCCATAGGAGTGGAAAATCTATGGAGTGACGGTAACTTACCAGAAAGGGACGGCTAACTACGTGCCAGCAGCCGCGGTAATACGTAGGTCCCGAGCGTTGTCCGGATTTATTGGGCGTAAAGCGAGCGCAGGCGGTTAGATAAGTCTGAAGTAAAAGGCAGTGGCTCAACCATTGTATGCTTTGGAAACTGTTTAACTTGAGTGCAGAAGGGGAGAGTGGAATTCCATGTGTAGCGGTGAAATGCGTAGATATATGGAGGAACACCGGTGGCGAAAGCGGCTCTCTGGTCTGTAACTGACGCTGAGGCTCGAAAGCGTGGGTAGCGAACAGGATTAGATACCCTGGTAGTCCACGCCGTAAACGATGAGTGCTAGGTGTTGGGTCCTTTCCGGGACTCAGTGCCGCAGCTAACGCATTAAGCACTCCGCCTGGGGAGTACGGCCGCAAGGCTGAAACTCAAAGGAATTGACGGGGGCCCGCACAAGCGGTGGAGCATGTGGTTTAATTCGAAGCAACGCGAAGAACCTTACCAGGTCTTGACATCCCAGTGACCGTTCTAGAGATAGAATTTCCCTTCGGGGCACTGGTGACAGGTGGTGCATGGTTGTCGTCAGCTCGTGTCGTGAGATGTTGGGTTAAGTCCCGCAACGAGCGCAACCCCTATTGTTAGTTGCCATCATTGAGTTGGGCACTCTAGCGAGACTGCCGGTAATAAACCGGAGGAAGGTGGGGATGACGTCAAATCATCATGCCCCTTATGACCTGGGCTACACACGTGCTACAATGGTCGGTACAACGAGTCGCAAGCCGGTGACGGCAAGCTAATCTCTTAAAGCCGATCTCAGTTCGGATTGGAGGCTGCAACTCGCCTCCATGAAGTCGGAATCGCTAGTAATCGCGGATCAGCACGCCGCGGTGAATACGTTCCCGGGCCTTGTACACACCGCCCGTCACACCACGAGAGTTTGTAACACCCGAAGTCGGTGAGGTAACCTATTAGGAGCCAGCCGCCTAAGGTGGGATAGATGATTGGGGTGAAGTCGTAACAAGGTAGCCGTATCGGAAGGTGCGGCTGGATCACCTCCTTTCTAAGGAAACGGAACCTGTACGTAGTCTTCTTTAATTTTGAGTGGTCTTACACAATAGAAGTACACTCTAAGGTGTACGGGGCCTTAGCTCAGCTGGGAGAGCGCCTGCTTTGCACGCAGGAGGTCAGCGGTTCGATCCCGCTAGGCTCCATACTGTTAGATCAAAAGCGGTTTAGCAGTTGCCCATTGACAATTGAATATCTATATCAAATTCCATTTATTAAAGATAAATGAAATAGTAACAAGAAAATAAACCGAAACGCTGTGCATGTAAATGCAAAGAATTAATTTTAAAGGTTAAGTTAATAAGGGCGCACGGTGGATGCCTTGGCACTAGGAGCCGAAGAAGGACGTGACGAACGACGAAATGCCTTGGGGAGCTGTAAGTAAGCGACGATCCAGGGGTGTCCGAATGGGGGAACCCACTAGCTTGATGGCTAGTATCCCATACTGTTAAGGTATGAGGAGGGAAGACGCAGTGAACTGAAACATCTAAGTAGCTGCAGGAAGAGAAAGCAAAAGCGATTGCCTTAGTAGCGGCGAGCGAAGAGGCAGGAGGGCAAACCGAAGTGTTTACACTTCGGGGTTGTAGGACTGCGCTGTGGACGTAATATTGATAGACGAATGACTTGGGAAAGTCAGCCAGAGGAGGTAAGAGCCCTGTAGTCGAAATCGAGATTATACCTAGCAGAATCCTGAGTACGGCGAGACACGCGAAATCTCGTCGGAATCTGGGAGGACCATCTCCCAACCCTAAATACTCCCTAGTGACCGATAGTGAACCAGTACCGTGAGGGAAAGGTGAAAAGCACCCCGGAAGGGGAGTGAAAAAGAACCTGAAACCGTGTGCCTACAACAAGTTCGAGCCCGTTAATGGGTGAGAGCGTGCCTTTTGTAGAATGAACCGGCGAGTTACGTTATGATGCGAGGTTAAGTTGAAGAGACGGAGCCGCAGGGAAACCGAGTCTTAATAGGGCGCTTTAGTATCATGATGTAGACCCGAAACCATGTGACCTACCCATGAGCAGGTTGAAGGTGCGGTAAAACGCACTGGAGGACCGAACCAGGGCACGTTGAAAAGTGCTTGGATGACTTGTGGGTAGCGGAGAAATTCCAAACGAACTTGGAGATAGCTGGTTCTCTCCGAAATAGCTTTAGGGCTAGCGTCGGCAAAAAGATCTCTTGGAGGTAGAGCACTGTTTGGATGAGGGGGCCATCTCGGTTTACTGATTTCAGATAAACTCCGAATGCCAATGAGATAAGGTCGGCAGTCAGACTGCGAGTGCTAAGATCCGTAGTCGAAAGGGAAACAGCCCAGACCACCAGCTAAGGTCCCAAAATATGTGTTAAGTGGAAAAGGATGTGGGGTTGCACAGACAACTAGGATGTTAGCTTAGAAGCAGCTATTCATTCAAAGAGTGCGTAATAGCTCACTAGTCGAGTGACCCTGCGCCGAAAATGTACCGGGGCTAAACACATTACCGAAGCTGTGGATGACACACTAGTGTCATGGTAGGAGAGCGTTCTATATGCGGCGAAGGCATACCGTGAGGAGTGCTGGAGCGTATAGAAGTGAGAATGCCGGTATGAGTAGCGAAAGACAGGTGAGAATCCTGTCCACCGTAAGACTAAGGTTTCCAGGGGAAGGCTCGTCCGCCCTGGGTTAGTCGGGACCTAAGGAGAGACCGAATGGTGTATCCGATGGGCAACAGGTTGATATTCCTGTACTAGAGTATATAGTGATGGAGGGACGCAGTAGGCTAACTAAAGCAGGCGAATGGAAGAGCCTGTCTAAGCAGTGAGGTGTGAGATGAGTCAAATGCTTATCTCTGTAACATTGAGCTGTGATGGGGAGCGAAGATTAGTAGCGAAGTTAGTGACGTCACACTGCCAAGAAAAGCTTCTAGCGTTTAATTATACTCTACCCGTACCGCAAACCGACACAGGTAGTCGAGGCGAGTAGCCTCAGGTGATCGAGAGAACTCTCGTTAAGGAACTCGGCAAAATGGCCCCGTAACTTCGGGAGAAGGGGCGCTCAGCTAGACTGAGCCGCAGTGAATAGGCCCAAGCAACTGTTTATCAAAAACACAGCTCTCTGCTAAATCGTAAGATGATGTATAGGGGGTGACGCCTGCCCGGTGCTGGAAGGTTAAGAGGAGAGCTTAGGAGCAATCCGAAGGTTTGAATTGAAGCCCCAGTAAACGGCGGCCGTAACTATAACGGTCCTAAGGTAGCGAAATTCCTTGTCGGGTAAGTTCCGACCCGCACGAAAGGCGTAATGATTTGGGCACTGTCTCAACGAGAGACTCGGTGAAATTTTAGTACCTGTGAAGATGCAGGTTACCCGCGACAGGACGGAAAGACCCCATGGAGCTTTACTGCAGTTTGATATTGAGTAACTGTACCACATGTACAGGATAGGTAGGAGCCTATGAGATCGGGACGCCAGTTTCGAAGGAGGCGCTGTTGGGATACTACCCTTGTGTTATGGTTACTCTAACCCGGATAGGTTAACCCTATCGGAGACAGTGTCTGACGGGCAGTTTGACTGGGGCGGTCGCCTCCTAAAGTGTAACGGAGGCGCCCAAAGGTTCCCTCAGATTGGTTGGAAATCAATCGCAGAGTGTAAAGGTATAAGGGAGCTTGACTGCGAGAGCCACAACTCGAGCAGGGACGAAAGTCGGGCTTAGTGATCCGGTGGTACCGTATGGAAGGGCCATCGCTCAACGGATAAAAGCTACCCTGGGGATAACAGGCTTATCTCCCCCAAGAGTTCACATCGACGGGGAGGTTTGGCACCTCGATGTCGGCTCGTCGCATCCTGGGGCTGTAGTCGGTCCCAAGGGTTGGGCTGTTCGCCCATTAAAGCGGCACGCGAGCTGGGTTCAGAACGTCGTGAGACAGTTCGGTCCCTATCCGTCGCGGGCGTAGGAAATTTGAGAGGATCTGCTCCTAGTACGAGAGGACCAGAGTGGACATACCGCTGGTGTACCAGTTGTCTTGCCAAAGGCATCGCTGGGTAGCTATGTATGGACGGGATAAACGCTGAAAGCATCTAAGTGTGAACCCCCCCTCAAGATGAGATTTCCCATAACTTAGGTTAGTAAGGACCCTTAGAGAAGATGAGGTAGATAGGTTGGGAGTGGAAGCTTGGCGACAGGTGAAGCGGACCAATACTAATCGTCCGAGGACTTATCCAGAGTTAATAAGATATTGACAAGCGTCAGGTTGATTTGTTACAATATAGGTATTCAATTGTGATTGGGCAAAACCAATCAAAGAAGTTAAGCGACGATAGCCTAGGAGATACACCTGTACCCATGCCGAACACAGCAGTTAAGCCCTAGAACGCCTGAAGTAGTTGGGGGTTTCCCCCTGTGAGATAAGGGAGTTGCTTAGC